>CALVJN010000005.1 GCA_944332205.1 uncultured Bacilli bacterium
GAGTCTGGGCCGTGTCTCAGTCCCAGTGTGGCCGATCACCCTCTCAGGTCGGCTACGCATCGTTGCCTTGGTAGGCCTTTACCCCACCAACAAGCTAATACGTCGCAAGCTCATCTCAAAGTGAAGCTTTAAGGCTTCTTTTACTATAAAATAACGTATCATTTTATATATCATCCGGTATTAGCTATCGTTTCCAATAGTTATCCCAGTCTCTGAGGTAGATAACTCACGTGTTACTCACCCTTTCGCCACTAGATAGTAAACCAAATCGATTTTATGCAAGCATAAAATTTCATTGGGCTATCTCGTACGACTTGCATGTCTTAGGCATGCCGCCAGCGTTCATCCTGAGCCAGGATCAAACTCTCCAAAAAAGTTTGATTTATTTTATTTTTTCCTGACTTAATGTAATTGACGTTTTGCTCAGTTTTCAAAGATCATTTGCACTTTTTTGATGTGCATATGTAATATACCAAAACTTTTCTTATTAGTCAATATTTTTTTAACTTTTTTTGATATATTTTTTTCGTCGTCTGTAAAAGCAAACAACATTTAGTAATGTAACAAATATTATTTAAATTGTCAACGCTTTTTTTAAAACTGACAACGATTTATAATATAACACACATTTTTTATTGAGTCAACATTTTTTTGCTTTTTTTTGTGTTATATACAGCCAATTTCAAAGCTGTGCTCTTAATTTATCAAATCGTTACTTTTTTGTCAATATCTATATTGCTTTTTTTTCATTATTTTTTATTTTTTTATATTTTTCATAGTATTTTTTTATATTTTCTTCATTAAATGCTATTTCTTTCTTTTTTACCATATCAATCAATGAATCTAATTCTTTTTTCAATATTATATCAATACTTTCATTATAATTCATTTTTATTTTGTGGTATTTATATTCACCTTTATCTAAAATTTTTATATTTCCATTTGAAAAAACTCTTAAATCTAAATCATAGTCAATATATTTTATTGCATTATCTTCAATTAAAAAAGGCGATGCCATATTACAATAATAATATATTCCATCCTTTTTTAGTTGGCCAATAATATTAAACCATCTATTGAAAAAGAAATACATTATTGCCGGTTCTTTGGTTTTCCAGCTTCTTCCGTCTGCTTCAGTTACTTTTGTGCAATTATTACCAAATACTAGATATTCTTTTGTCTCTTCTAACAATACGGCTTCATCCCATGCTCTATGTATTTTTCCATTGTGTTTGTAACTATGTATTATATATTTTTTCCCTATCTTTTTATTTTTCATAAATACTCCGCTATTTTGCCTTTTTCATTAATTATAATATCATAAAAATATCTTTTTTTACAAAAAAATCACATGTTTAAATGTGACTTTTTTCTATTTTACACAATATAATACATATCGAAAGAAAACTTACTGCTGGTGCTACAATTATGTGGCCAGTAAATAGAGTTAATAACAATATTAAAATTATACTAATTACCTTAACTGTGATAAAATTATTTTCTATTATCATATTTTTAATTATTTTTATTAATATATAAATATATACTGAAAAATATAAAATATATCCTATTATTCCGTGATTATAATATACATCAAAATAATCCATTTCAATTAACTTCATTGCTTTGCCTTCATCATAATAACCAATTCCAAATAATTTTTGATAACAGTTTTTTTGCTCATATATAATATTTTTATCATCGAGGAATGATAGTCGTTCGCTAAAAATAAAATGATCTATCATTTTTTTCTTTTTAAATACATCGGCTATATTTTCTATTTGTAAGAATTCTAAATGAACCTTTAGATTCCTATAAAAAGCTGTTTTAGGCAAAAACAATGTAATTGAAGCAGCAGATATTAATATTATTATTACGATATAGTATATTTTTTTATATTTTTTTTCTTTAATATTTTTTATTATAATTATTGCTAATACTATCAAGCAAGTTATTATCAATGAAATTATTGGCGTTTTAGTTCCAATGTTTAATATAACTATTATATAACCAACGACCATAATCAAAAACGAAAAAATTTTATTATTATTAATTAATAAAAAAATAAAAGGAAATAAGATAGATAAAATAGCACTTATTTCATTTGCCGAATAAAATATTCCTATGGTTCCTGTTTTTGTTATTTCATAGCTTTCAAATCCAGTATTAAAAATTATTGGAATAAAAAGAAAAATTAGGTAGATGCCAATTGTATATAATAAATAATTAGCTTTTATATTAATTTTGTCTCTAATAGAATACAAAGATATTAATAATACAGGGAAATAAAATGTTTTTATCATTTCTTTTATTTCCAAAATGTTATTATTTTGCACTTTATAAATACTGTTTCCTATAATATATAGTAAACCATATATAAAAATTATAAAATAATAATACATTGCATACTTTTTTTTATATATCAATGCAACTGATAAAACTACAAAAAGTAAAAAAAGGCCACGAATAACTATACCAATAGTAGTATTAATCCCACATATATTTATAAGAAATGCATTTATTGCATCTAAAAATGGCTGACTTATTATAAAATATTTTAAGATTGAATCAAAATTATTCTCAATTGTTTTTTTCAATTTATTATTTCTCAGTATTACTATTTCCAAAAATTATTATCAATCTTAAAATTTGCAAAATTGTGTTCAATACACTGGCAATATATGTTAACGCTGCTGCAGTTAACATTGTCTTACTTTTTATCAATTCTTTTTTTGTTAATATTTTATGTTTTTTTAATTCTTTTAACGCTCTATTTGAAGCATCAAATTCTACTGGCAATGTAACCATTTGAAATAGCAGTATAATAATTTCTAACGATATTCCCAACCATATAAAATTAATCGAATTCAACAAAATACCAATTAATATTGCGAAATAACCGGAATATGATGCAAAATTGACTAGCGGAAAAATTAGGCTTCTAAATTTCATAAATTGATATCCAGTTTTATCTTGTATAGCATGACCAACTTCATGAGCTGCTACAGAAAAACTTGCAATGCTATTGCCATGAAAAACTTCCTTGGACAATCTTATTACTTTTCTTGTAGGATCATAATGGTCTGATAAAAAGCCATTTGTTTCTGTTATATAAATATTGTTTAATCCATAACTATCAAGGATTGTTCTAGCAACTTCAAATCCAGTTATATTTTTCTCTGCTTTTATGTTTTTATTTTTATTGTAAGTTGTGGATACATATATTTGTGCTGAAAATGTAATAATAACTGCTAATAATAATAATAGTATATCCATATTCCTCCTTATATTATCTCATATGTAGTTTTCTCTTTACCATCAATTATTTTAATTCCACGAGCAAATAATTCATTACGTATTTGATCGGCCTTTTCATAATTTTTTTCTTTTTTGGCAAGGTCTCTTTCTTTAATTTTGTTCATTATCATTAATTCTATTTCTTCATCAACAGTTTTATCTTCTTCTATTAATCCCAATGATAAAACTTTATCAAAATCAGCAATTAAATATAATTTTGTAAAGTCAGTTAATTCGCTATCTTTTAATATATCATATATAATTGTAATCATTAAAGATGTGTTTAAATCATTCTCTATTGCTGTTTTAAATTTATCTTTGTAATAGTCTATTTTTTTGTCATGTAAATTTGGAGTTCTATCAAGCTTTTTTATTTTGTTTTTTAATTTATTATAAGCATTTTGTGCACTGTTTAAAGATTCATAAGAAAAAACTAATTGATTTCTATAATGACTATTTAAGCAAAAGAATCTATATGCTAACGGATTATATCCTTTTTCTTCTAGCAATGAAATTGTTAAAAATTCCCCTTTAGATTTACTCATTTTCCCTTGAGAATCATTAAGATGTTCACCATGAATCCAATAGTTACACCATTTATGCCCTAAAAATGCTTCACTTTGTGCTATCTCGTTTGTGTGATGTGGAAATATATTATCTACTCCACCACAGTGTATGTCTAAATATTCTCCTAGAAATTTATATGAAATTCCAGAACATTCTATATGCCATCCTGGGTATCCTACTCCCCAAGGTGAATCCCATTTCATTTCTTGATTAGAAAATTTTGATACTGTAAACCACAATCCGAAATCATAAGGATTTCTCTTGTTTTTATCTTCTTCTACTGTTTCACGAACACCAACAAATAAATCTTTTGGATTTTTACCAGATAGTTGATAATAATTATTGGCTTTTGACACATCAAAATATATATTACCATTGGATTGATATGCATAACCTTCATCTAATAATTTTTTTATCATCAATATATATGTATCTATATGTTTAGTAGCTCTTTCAACAACATTAGGCTTTCGTATATTTAGTTTATTACAATCTAAAAAAAACGCATTCTCGTAAAAGTCAGCTATTTCATAAACACTTTTTTGTTCACGAATAGCACTTTTTTGCATTTTATCTTCACCTGTATCTGAATCATTTGTTAAATGTCCTACATCCGTAACATTCATCACTCTTAATACATTATAACCTAGGTATTCTAGACCTTTTTCAAGAATATCTTCAAAAATATATGTCCTTAGATTTCCTATATGCGCATAATGATAAACAGTTGGACCACAAGTATACATTCTAACTGTATTTTTCTCGTTAGGCGTAAATGTTTCTAATTGTTTTGTTAATGTATTATATAATTTCATTTTTCACCTCTTCATATAATATTATATTATTTTCGATGCATAATGGAATTATATCATATTTTTGTTTAATAAAAAAGCATCAATAAATTTTTATTTTTTAGATTTTTTTTAATTAATAAAACTATGATTTGTGCAAATTGTGCAAATCATAGTTTTTTTAGTTTTTTACTATTCTATTAATTATTTCTTCAACTTTTTCGATTGTGTTATTAAATAGTTCAATATATGATTTTGGATAAGTAATATTTGTATCAAAATCTTTGCTTATATTTCCGTCAAGTATTAAAACCCAAGCTCCATTTGAATTCTTACCTGTAGTCGTTACATTGCTTTTCAATACTACTATAGGTCTTACGCCATTTGCTCTTGCACTTCCTCCACTTAACCTTCCTGTGTACGAAACATAATACAAGGTTGTGTTATCTTTTCTTGTTGCCATATAGTAATGTGAACCTATATTTTGAAAAGTTGTATTACTATTATAGTCATTTAGAGTCATCATTCTAGCATCAGATGCAAAACTATTCATATATGTTGTTCTTGCCCTATTATTAAGCGTACTAATCGCTTCATCGGCACTAGTAACATCATGATAATAACATTCTGATATTCCTGCATGAATAATTGTTACTGTACTTCCATTTACGGACAACACTCTCCATCCACTAGCAGTAGAGGTATCTTCATTTCTACATTTAACGCTTGAATTTTTGCTTTTACCTGACTCATAACCTCCAAAATTTTTATTTGTTGTTGGAATTGCTGCACTGCTTCCCCATGTTCCTGCGTCATAAGCTACATAATCTCCTACTTTAACATTTGATGACAATAACGTTGGAATTTGTACGTTAAGATTTACAGGTCCACATGTCGCTGTTTTTCCGTTAGAATCTTTTACCATTCCATAAATATTAAAATTCCCTGCTGTTGTTATTGTGTAACTATCTTGTCCGTTTAATTGTGCTGAAGTACCAATACCATATGATGTAATCGATGCTCCATTTGTTGACCCTTTACTTTTGAATCTAACAGTTGTATTACCTAAATAGGTATTACCACTTAGCGATCCTACAACTTCTAGCGTGCAAGACGGATATGATTGCGGTTTTTCTGGTGGATCTGGTGGCGCAGTAGGTCGTTTTATTTGTATACTACAATTTCCTTTATTTCCAGCACTATCTTTAACATATCCATAGATTGTAGTTGTTCCTGAAGCTGTTACTACTGCTGTCTCTTCAGTATAATTTTCTGCTGTTCCAATACCAAACTCAGTTACTTCTGAAGTTTTATCGTCTTTTGTATTAAATCCTACTGTTACTTCACTAGTATAAATTCCTGAACTATTTTGTGTTCCGCTAATTACTTTCAAACTACATGTTGGAGTATCTGCATCTTTCTTTATAGTTATACTACACATTCCTTTCGTACCATTTGAATCAATTACATATCCATTCAATTGAGTAGTTTGATTATCTTTAATTGTATATTTATCTATATTTTCATCTGGTACTTCTCCTTTTATAACATCTTCATTATTCAAATCGGATATTTTCTTTTCAATATAATACTTTTCTATTGTCACATTTTCATTATTTGAATTTTTGCTTTTAAACCCAACAACAACATCTGATGTGTACCAATCATTTTCCCCAACAGTTCCACTTATAACTTCCAATTCACATGTTGGCTGTGTAAGGCTAGTTTCTACTTCAATTTTACAATTTCCAGTATTGCCGTTAGCATCCTCAACATAACCATATACTACGTGATTTCCATTTGTATTTATAACATATTTCGTTTTTTTATTATATATCGGCGTATTACTATCACTTATACCATAATTATATATTCCAAGCTCTTCCATTTGCATATTTTTAAATTCAATAATAACTTCTGAAGTATAAACATTATTTTCATTTAATGTACCAGTTGCTTTTAACTCACAAGTTAGTTCTTTAGGTTCAGTAACATTTTCATTATTTTTACTTCTAATAAATAGGAATATTAATAATATTATAATTAATGTAATTATTACTGCTATTGTAATAAACAATATTCTTCTTTTTCTTTTAATTTCATCCTCGTTATCGTACATATAAAAATCACCTTTACCAACTATATTTTATTAACTTAATTTTAACTTAATATTTTTCCTATGTCAATCATTTGCGTACCTTCAGTATTATAAATTGATTATATTTAATATATCATATAAATTATAATATTTAACTTATCCTATTTATTATTTTATTTATTTTAATAAATCTGTTTTTTGAGCTATTTACTACTTTACGGAAAAGTTCTTGTATTAAAAAAATTAGCATTAATTTGCTAATTTTTTGTTTTCAAAAGATTTTTACACTATTTTGGTTTCATTCTTCCTATTTTTGAAACAAAATTGACTAATTTACACATTTTTTGATTTTTTAATTTCTCATAATTATTTATTTTATATGCTATTTACCACAACATTGTTTATATTTCTTCCCTGAGCCACATGGACAAGGATCATTTCTTCCAATTTTTTGTGATTTTTTTGGTTCTTGTTTTGCATGCTCTTTTCCATCATTTGCAATTTTATTTTTATTAGTTTCTTTTCTTTCAATATTTTGTTTTATTTCTGAACGTATTAAAAACATTGTAACTTCTTTATCAATTTTTTGCATCATTGTATCAAACAATTCAAAACCTTCTACTGTATAAGCTCTCAAAGGATCTGTTTGTCCATAACTTCTCAAGTGAATTCCTTCGCGTAAATGTGACATTGTGTTTATATGTTCAGTCCAATACTTATCAATTACGTTTAACATTATAACTTTTTCAAATTCATCACTTATTTCTTTTGGTACTATTGCAATTTTCTTTTCATATTCATTAACTATCTTTTCATATATACATTCTATTATTTCTTCTTCCTTTTTATCTAATAAATCGTTAGCATTAATATCATTTTGTAATAAATTTTCATTAACATTTTTAACAATATCTTTTATATCTTCCTTAGTCAAGTATCCTTCTGGATAAATGTGAGACTTAACTAAATCTGTAATATTATTTTTTATTGATTCTAATATTGAATCATGAATTGAATCATTGTCTAAAATCTCATTTCTTTTTTGATACATTATTTCTCTTTGATTATTCATTACATCATCATATTGTAATAATTGTTTTCTTATATCAAAGTTATTACCTTCGACACGTGTTTGTGCTGTTGATATTGCTTTAGAAAAGGTTTTACTTTGTATTGGTTGATCTTCACGTAATCCAAGTGTTTGCATCATTCTTTTTATTCTATCGCTTCCAAAGCGTACCATTAATTCATCTTCCATAGAAACATAAAATTGAGTAAATCCAGGATCTCCTTGTCTACCAGATCTTCCACGCAATTGATTATCAATACGTCGTGATTCATGTCTTTCAGTTCCTAAAACGCAAAGTCCTCCTAAAACTTTTGTTTCTTCGCTTAACTTGATATCAGTTCCACGTCCTGCCATATTAGTAGCTATAGTAACCGCTCCTTTTTCACCAGCTTTTGCAATAATTTCAGCTTCACGAGCATGGTTTTTAGCATTTAATACCTCATGTGGTATTTTTCTTTTTTTAAGTAGAGAACTTATTAATTCGTTTGTCTCTATTGCTATTGTTCCTACTAAAACTGGTTGTCCTTTTTTATGTCTTTCTTCTATTTCTTCAATCAATGCTTTATATTTACCAGCCTGAGTTGAGTATATTAAATCAGATGCGTCTACTCTTATGATTTCTTTATTAGTAGGAATACATATTACATACATATTATATATATTTCTAAATTCTTCTTCTTCTGTCTTCGCAGTTCCTGTCATACCAGATATTTTTTTGTACATTCTAAATAAATTTTGAAATGTAATTGTTGCTAAAGTCTTTGTTTCTTGCTGTATTTTTACTCCCTCTTTAGCTTCTATTGCTTGATGTAGTCCATCACTAAATGCACGTCCTTTCATAAGGCGCCCAGTAAACTGATCGACAATTATTATTTCTCCGTCTTGTACTACATAATCAACATCACGTCTCATTCCATAGTTTGCTTTTAGAGCTTGATTTATATAATGAACAGTAGCCGTTTGTTCAATATCATAAAGATTATCTACTTTAAAGTTTTTTTCAGCTTTTTTTACTCCTTCTTCAGTTAATGTAACGCCTTTAGTTTTCTCATCATATAAATAATCTTTTTCTTTTTTCAATGATTTAACAAATAAATCAGCATCCGTATATAATGAAGCACTTTTTAATTCACCACCAGATATTATAAGGGGAGTTCTAGCTTCATCTATCAAAACAGAGTCTGCTTCATCTATTATTACAAAATTAAGACCTCGTTGTACTCTGTTTTCTTTTTTTACTACCATGTTATCTCTTAAATAATCAAAACCTAGCTCATTATTTGTTGAATATAAAATATCACACGCATATTGTTCTTTTTTTTCTTTTGGTGTAAGACTTCTTAAATTTGTGCCTACAGTTAACCCTAAAAAGCGATGAATACTTCCCATCCAATTGCTATCACGTTCTGCCAAATATTCATTAACAGTTATTATATGTACTCCATTACCAGTTAGTGCATTTAAATATGCTGGCATTGTAGCAACTAAAGTTTTACCTTCACCAGTTTTCATTTCTGCTATATTCCCGAAATGTAATGCTATTGCTCCTAAAATTTGTACATAAAATGGTTTTAAACCAATTACTCTATATGCGGCTTCTCTAACAGTAGCAAATGCTTCAGGTAAAATATCTTCTAGAGTTTCTCCATCTTTTAATCTATTTTTAAATTCATCAGTTTTAGCTTGTAATTCATAATCAGATAGTTTTTGATATTCCTCGTCTAATGCTTCTACTTTATCTGCCAAAATTGAAAATCTCTTTAATTCTTTGTATTCATGATCGAATAATCTTTTAAAAATATTCATTGTATCATCTCCATAATGTTATTGTATCAAATGTTAACTTTTTTTTAAAGTTTTTTTATAAACTAAATAAAAAAGCCTTTTTGGCTTTTTCATTCTGTTTCAATTACTCCGTAGTTTCCTTCTTTTCTTTTATATACTACTGTTGGCTTTAAAGTTTCAGAATCTTTAAATATATAAAATTGATGTCCTAAAAGTTCCATTTGTAGTATTGCTTCTTCTTCACTCATAGGTTTTACTTCTATTGTTTTTCTTTTTACTATTTTTTCTTCGATGTTATTTTCTACATCTTCAATTTCATCTATTATTATTTCTTTTGAAACTAAATCCTTTACTTTTTTAGATTGCAACTTTGCTTTATTTTTTCTAATTTGTCTTTCTAGTTTATCAATTGCTATATCAATTGCTGCATATAAATCATCTTGTGTTTCTTCTGCTCTTATAATAAATGATTTAAGTGGTATTGTTATCTCAACTTTTTGATTATGTCCTTTCACATTTATAACAGATGTAGCTTTAACTGTTTCAGAATTTCCTATATATTTTTCAATTCTTTTTAATTTTTCCTTTATATAGTTTTCAATTGCATCTGTAACTTTTATGTTTTTACCACGAACAATAATTTCCATAAAATCATCCTCCTATATATATATTAACACAAAAAGCAAAAAAAAACTACCTTATTTAATGGTAGTTGCTTCTTTAACTACAACAACATCTAAAGCTTGATAACCTTTTGCTGTTTCTAATAACTTAAATTCAACATATTGTCCTTCAGATAATGTTTTATATCCATCTTGATTTATTGCTGAATAATGTACAAAAATATCTTCATTATCTTTATAATCGATAAATCCATATCCTTTTTCGTTATTGAACCACTTTACACGCCCTCTCATATCTACTGGCACCTCACATTCTTTTGTTATTTTCACATATTACACTTCCTACCATGGCTACTACAATTTTGCGCATCTTAATAGTAACATCAAATTTTCTATTATGATAATTTATTCCTTTAAATGGCACTTTATTTCCTTTTTTGGAATTTTTAAATATATTTAAATTATTTTTTTGTATTAAATGCATTAATTATTACATTTGAAGTTTAATTTGTTTAACACTGTGTTTTTTATTTTATACTTTTAAATGTATAAATTAGGAAGTGAAGTATATGAAAGATTTATTTTTAAATAACTATATGAATGTGGTTAAAAAAAACAACCCTGCTTTTTCTAAAGATGAATTAGATAAAATCAAGTATGGTATTGAAGGCATTTATTTAACAGTTACTAAATTATTTGTCATTTTGCTATTAGGTTTTATTTTTAATATATTATATGAAATTTTATTATTATTGTTATTTTATAATTTTTTACGTTTTTTTGGATTTGGGTATCATGCTAGAAATAGTACCGAATGTTTAGTTATTTCCATAACTTTATTTTTCATTTTACCGTTTTTAATTTCTAAACAACTATTAATATTTAATTATAAATGGTTATTAATAAGTTTATGTATATTTAATTTTTTATTATTTGCACCTAGCGATACAAAAAAAAGACCTATGATTAATAAAAAGAAAAAAATGATTAGAAAATGTTTAATTATTCTTGTTACCATTATCTATTCGATTATTATTCCTTATGTAGATTATAAAATTTCATCAATTTTATTATTATCAATTGTTATTCAATCAATCATGGTAAATCCTTTTATATATATGGCAACTAGGCAGCCATATAATAATTATAAAAATTACATTAATTCTGATTAAATATCAATTTTGATATTTAATATATATTATTATTATAGGAGGTATAGTATGAAGAAAAAAGTAGCAAGCTTATTAACTGCAATTGCTGTATTAGCAAGTGGTGCTGCAAGTATGGGATGCATTGTACTTTTAGTAGATGAACCAAGAGCGCCAAAAAATTTAATAGACTAGAAAAATAACAAAATCAATTTTATTTGCCAACCTCTTTGAGGCTGGTTTATTTTAATTTATAATATATTTATTATTATATGTATTAAAAATAATACAGATTTTATTAAAATTAAAGACAAAGTTAACAATAGAAAAATTAACTTTAATATTAAACAAATGTTTAAAAACATGAAATAAATTTTTAGATGCACGTATAAACATAATGTTTTTACTATTGGCAAAACTTAGACACTCTTTTAAAAAAGGATAAAATTACAATATTTATTTAATATTAACTCTATTACTATTAAACATTAATAAAAATATGAAATATAAATTATAATTCATTTAAGTTTTATTTATATTCTTCATACTTTTGATATGATCTATCTTTCAATTCTAATATTTATTTACTTTTATTTAAAGTAATAGGTCATTTCCAATTAAAGTCTCTCAAAATATGAAAATTTATTCTTTGTGTAATAAATTAATAACTATTATTTTTTAATTTGTGCAAAAAAAACATAATTTTCTTATAAATAAAAAAGATATAAATTTATATCTTTTTTATTATTATTTTTTGAATATAAAAATCATTAATTATCCTGTTTTCCAAAAAAAATATATCAGATTTTTTTGCTATTTTATTTGCTAAATAAAGACCATTACCTCTATTTTTCCCTTTGGTTGAATATCCTTTTTCACTTACTTTGTTTAACTCTAATTTTCCTGCATAAGTATTTGATATGGTTATTATAATATCTTTATCATTCCTGTAAATTTCACATGAAATCATTCTCTTTTCCGACTCTTTAGCAGCCTCTATAGCGTTATCAAAAAAAATCCCAACCAATCTGCAAAGCATTTTATTTTCTTCAATATTTAACTTGGCTAATTTATCTCCGACTTTATTTGATATATCTATATACAAAACTATGTTATTTTTCTCGGAAAATATTATTTTATAATATAAAAGTCCTTTTAATCCTCCTTTGGGAATGTTTCTTAATTTTTGAATATTTTTACTTTCTAAATCAATTTCATCTTTTATTATATTGTCAATATATTGAATAGCTTCTTTATTATTTTTGATTATAGCACGTAATGCAGCTAATTGATTCTTTGATTCATGAATATTTACATTTTCATTATCCATCCATTCCTCAAAAGTCTGCACATATTCAAACAATTGATCATATTTAATTGTTAAAAGATTTTTGTCATATTTTTCTTTTAAAAATATAATGGACAAAATTAAAAATATAACAATTCCTAATATTCCAATTATAAAAGTTCTATTCAAATAATAATTTTCAAACAAAATATAAATGCCAATGCTCAAAGCAAAAATTAGTAAAATTATAAATGTTATTAATTCTAAACTTTTATGTTTTGCAGTTTCTAAAATTATATCTACTATTTTGTTTTTAAATCCATTTATATAAAAAATCCCGACCTCTATTAATCCAACTAATAAATTTGTTAATATTATGTAAAAATTTTCTGTTCTTATTGTTTGAATACTTAAGAATCCAACAAAGATTATAGATACTATTAAATCTGATAAAACCAAAATTATCATAAAGATTCCTGAAAATAAAAACGATGTTAAAAATGAAATTTTATATATAAAAAACAAGCAAAATATAATTACTGTAAAAAACAAAATAGGACTTATTACATTATAATTACTACTATAAATTAAAGAAATAGGCACAAACAGAAAAATAAGGAAAAGCAAATCATTTATTGTCAACATTTTTTTTCTGTTATTGTATAATAAAATTGATTTAGCACAAAGCACTACTGTTAAACTTTGAATTATTGAACCAATTACATTACCTATAAGACTTGACACTGTTGCACACCTTCTTTTTGTTATTTCTCGAAATATCAAAGGTTACAATTCCATTTTTAAACAATATTTTATTTTCTGAATAATCATATTCACTTATTTGGTCTACATTAACAATGCTACTTCTACTTGTCTTTATAAATCTTTTATCTAAAAGTTTAAATACTTCGTTTAAAGTTTTATGAATTACGTAATCTCCGTAGGTTGCTTTTACTATACACTTTTTGCTATCTTTTTCTTTTTCAATTATAACAATATTTTTAAAATCTATTCTTTTTATAACTCTATTTGACTCAAAGGTTAAGCACTTTTCTCTGTTATCATAATTTTTCTTTACTCTTTCTAAATCTTCTTTGAGCTTGTTTTCATAATTATCAAATTTATTTATAAAATCCAACAAATAAAGTCTATTGCTTAATGCTTCAAACTTTAATTCATTGTGTGCCGTTAAAAAAATAATTAGTGAATTCCAATCATCTAATTCTTCTCTTATATATCTAGCAGCATCTATTCCAGAATTGCACTTTGTTTCAATATCCAAAATATATAATTTAAACCCTTCGATTTCTTTTATTTCTGACTTAAACTTATCACTATAGTCTTCATACATATAAAATTTATCAACTATGTCAAAGTTCATCATGTAGTTTTTAATTATTTTTCTAATTTTTTCTGAAAATTCTTTATTATCATCACAAATTATAAAATTAATCATTACCTTCACCTACTATTTTATAATGAATAATTTTACCATATTTTTCCATTTTTTTAAATATATATATTCACTGTTTTTTTATTTTTTTTCTCTCAAATTCTTTTACTTTATCACTCATTTTTTTAGAAATTATACTTGTATGTGAAACAAACCAAATAACTAAAATCAACAATACAAAATAAATAATCATGCCTTGTGTGGGATTTTGTAGAGCATAAAATATCGATGCTAGTGAAAATAAAATATTTATAACATATATAACTAAAACCGTTCCTTTTTGAGAAAAATTCATCATTAAAAATTGATGATGCAAATGCTCTTTATCAGCTTCAAAAATTGGTTTTCTTTTTAATAGTCTTCTTATAATAGCAAATAATGTATCTAAAATAGGAATTGCTAATATCATTATTGGAACTAATAAAGAAGTTAATAATGTTCCTTTATACCCTAATAAAGATATGACTGCTATAATAAATCCTAAAAATGATGATCCTGATTCTCCAGCAAATAGATATGCTGGATTAAAATTATGAACTAAGAATCCTAATGAAGATCCTAACATTATAAAAGTAAGCGTTATTTCTAATGTTTCCACTCTTCCTTGAAAAAATGAAATAATTCCAATTGTTAAAAAAAAGATTGCTGAAATTCCAGAACTAAGTCCATCTAGTCCATCAATAAGTCTTATTACATTTGTACATCCTAAAATAAAGAAAATAGTAATAATATATGAAAAAATACCAAATTCAATATTAACACCTAATATTGTTATATTTGTAAGAAGTATTTTTCCATAAAAAGTTATAACTAATGTAGCAAGTAATTGCCCTATTAGTTCTTCTCTTGCTCTTAAAGTTTTTATATCATCTATAAGTCCTGTTATTATTATAATAAAACTTGCAATTAATATAGAATTCATTTGAATACTATGGACTCCAAAAAGCATATAACCGAATAAGAAACCAGCAAAAATTCCTAATCCGCCTAATTTTGGTGTTGGTTTAGTATGAACTCTCCTTTTGTCTTTGGGAATGTCTATAGCTCCTATATGATAAGCAATTTTATTAGTAAATGGCATAATTAAAGCTGTAAAAATAAATGTTATTATTACCATTAAAAATACTTCATCTAAATAATCATTAAACATAAATTATCACCACTTAATTAGTATTATAGCAAATTTTAGTAAAAAAAAAAGGTATTACCTTTTATTAATTATCTATCTATTAAATTTAAGTTTTCTAGCATTATTCCACAACCTTCAGCAACACATGTTAATGGACTTTCAGCTATAAAAATAGGAACTTTTAATTCTTCTTCGAACAATTCTGGAAATCCTTTTATAAGAGCACCTCCACCAGTCAAAACTATTCCTTTATCAATTATATCTGCTGATAATTCTGGTGGAGTTTTTTCTAATACTGATTTAACTACTTTTATTATCTCATGAGCTAGTGGTTTTAATGATTCTTCAACTTCCTTTTCACTTATTTCAATCATTGATGGTAGTCCTGTAGACAAGTCTCTTCCTTTAATTTCAATTTTTTTATTTTTTTCACCATTATATACATTTCCAATGTTTAATTTTATATCTTCGGCAGTCCTTTCGCCTATTAAAAGCTTGTACTTATTTTTTACATATTCTACAATTGCATTATCAAATGAATTACCTGCGATTTTAATAGATGCCGAATTTACAATTCCTCCTAATGATAGTATTGCTATGTCAGTTGTTCCACCACCAATATCAATAACCATGTTTCCACTAGGTTTTTCAATATCCATTCCAGCTCCTACTGCCGCTACTTTTGGTTCCTCTTCAATAAATACTTTTTTAGCACCAATTCTTTCAGCAGCTTCTTTTATGGCATTTTTTTCAACAGAAGTTATATTCGATGGACAACATATTAATACTCTAGGTTTCGAAAATAATCCTTTTCCTTTTACTCTTAATATTAAGTCATTAAGCATTGCTTCAGTATACTCAAAATCAGCAATAACACCATCTTTTAATGGCTTTATTGCTTTTACTTTGCCTGGAGTTCTGCCTAACATTTGGTTTGCTTCTTTTCCTACTGCTAAAACTTGTTTTGATTCAGCATCTATTGCCACTACAGTTGGCTCATTAACTACAACGCCTTCTCCTTTAACATATATTAGAACATTTGCTGTTCCTAAATCTATTCCTATATCTCTCATATCATCCCTCTTTTAATTTTAAATATCTTTTTCTAGTAGATTCACCACCTTTTATGTGCCTTATTTCTATGTGATTTTTGAATATTTCTACTATTTCTGAATGTAACTTTTTATCAATATCATAAAGTCTTTCTTGTAAATCCTTATGAACAGTACTCTTACTAACATTAAATTTTTTAGCTATCTCTCTGACTGTTTTTTTAGTTTTTAACATATAAATAGCTTCATTATAAACTCTATTAATTATGTGTTTATTCATATAAATCATCCTCTAGTTAATTATATAAATATGTTTTTTTTATATGAATAAAAAAGACTGTTTAACAGCCTAATAAATTTTAAATATTATAATTCTTTAAAATCTTTTCCAATATAATTATTAGGATCTACAAGACTTCCTTCTTTCATAAGTTCAAAATGCAAATTGTAATTTTCTGGTGCTAGTTTTGATGTTCCACTTTTGGCAATTATTTCACCACGTGTAACTTTAGTTCCTACTTGTAAATTTTTAGGAACATCGTTTAGCATTTGATATACACTGACAAAATTTTTATCATGTGTAATTTCAACAATATTTCCTAATAGATCATTACTATATACTTTTGTAACTTTACCATCCATTATACTAATTACATCAAATTCTTCTGTTGAAGAATATGTAACTCCAGAATTTTGTAAATATGTGTTTTCATATTTTACGATTGAAGTTTCTTGATTCGTTGCTTCTGCTTGATAATTATAATATCCTGATGTTACTGTTACACTTTCACTTGTAAATGGTTTTAGAATAATTATTTGATTATCATTTACTACTGGTATACCATTATCAATTATACTATCAGAAACATATGTTAAATCATCATCTTCTTCTTTTTCTTTATATATTAAAGTTGTAGACATTGTCATTAATGCAATAACCATTAAAATATATAAAGTCGGCAATACAAATGGTTTTAATACTAATTTTTTCTTCATATAATTCACCTCATTAGTATTTTTTTCTAATTAAGTGATTATATACATTATTTTTATAAAAAATTTAAATAAATATCATAAACAAAATTAGTTGTTAAATAAATTAAAGATAATGCTATTAAATAATAAAAACACCTTGCTTGATATATTTTATTTTTTTTAAACATTCCATTTATATTTAGTGAATCCATAGACCAAAATACTATTATGCTCATTAATAAATATAAAAAAAATTTACCTGTCAATATACTCACCATTTTCATATTTATATATGTCATTAATTCTTTTTACATATCTATCTAAATTACCAAATTCTGTATTTATAAAAGTTTCTACAATATCAATAGCCTCATTTATATCTTTTTTTCCTGATAGCGCAATTACATTTGCATTATTATCTTTTCTAGTTAACATGGCATCTTCTTTATTGTCTACTTTAGCACAGCGTACTTTCTTAACTTTGTTACATGCTATAGATATTCCTATTCCACTACCACAAATTACTATACCTAAATCATATTCATTATTTTTAATTTTTTCACCTACTAAAAATCCATATTTAGTATAATCCACCATTTCCGTATTATTTGTTCCTAAATCAGTAATATCATATTTTCCTTTTAAATATTTTAATAAGTTTTCTTTTAAAGTATATCCACGATGATCACTAGCTATACACAATTTCATTATCTCACCTCATAATTTTATTATAACACGTATAATACTAGTTAGTAAATTGATGAAGTTGCAAATCATTGATTTATTAGTATAATATTTTTACTTATTTTTATAAAAATAAGTAAAAATTACGCGATTGAGTTTAGGCAGATTATAACACGGTTTTTCATATCCATTAAAATGACGGCCTAGCTCTTTTCTTTTTATTATCCTAGTTTTAGAATGTGAGGATTATTTATTTAATCTTATATAACAAGCGTGATGAGGAATATGAGGACAAAGAGTTCAATCGTAAATGAAAGGATGGTGCTTATGCATAATTGTTTAGCCATTGATGTAGTTAAAGGGAAAAGTATGGTTACTTTAATTAGTTCTTGTGGTGAAGTTCTAATTGAACCATACGAAATTAATCATTCTATTAATGATTTTTCTAATTTACTTAATAGAATTAATAAATTGAAATTAGGAAGCATTTCTGTAATAATGGAATCTACTGGTATTTATCATAGACCAGTAGAGAGATTTTTGTTAGAAAATAATTTTAAAGTATTTGTTATTAATCCTATTTATGGAAAGATGCATAAAAGAAATTTAAGAAAAACAAAAACTGATAAAGAAGATTGCTTTAATTTGGTTAATTTATTTCTAACTAATACATTTAAAGAATATATCAAACCTGAACAGTTATGTTTGGATTTAAATGCTTTATCAAGACAATATTTTGCTTTAGATGAATTATGTGTAAATCTGAAAAATAGATATAGAAATTTGGTTTATTTATGTTTTCCTGAATATGAATTAATATTTAAAAATAATACTATTTATTCAAGCATTGCCTTAGAATTTATAGAGAAATATCCACATGCTGATATTATTGCAAATACTAGAATAGATTGTTTACAAAATTTTTTTAAAAAGCATAATTTTAGTTACTAGAAGTCTAAACCAATCAAAATTAAAGAAGCCGCTTGTAATTCTTATCCTTCAGTTGATATGAATGATGAAACTGTTTCTAACTTATCTCAAATATCTAGACTGGTTAATGAATATCAAAAAGCAATTGATATTATTAAATATAAAATTACTTGTTTAGCTAAGAAATCTAAATATTTTGAAACAATTAACTCTATTTATGGCATTGGTGAGTTTTCTGCTTCTATCATTATTGCTGAGCTTGGCGATATTAATAGATTTAATAATATTAAAGAACTAACTGCTTATTGTGGTTTAGATCCTTCTATTAAACAATCTGGAAGAAGTATAGATATTCATGGTCCTATATCTAAATCAGGTAATAAATATTTAAGAAAGATATTATTTGTTAGTTGTCTAAATATTGTTAGATTATCTCCTAAATGTCATATTGAAAACGATATAGAAATTTATTACAGAAAAAAGCGTAATGAAGGTAAACATCATTACGCAGCCATTATTGCTTGTACTACAAAGCTTCTACGCAAAATTCTAGCTTTATGTAAGCAATTAGATAAATAATAGTTACACCACTAACTACACTTATATTATATACCAAATAACACATTATTTGATAATTTTTAAAAAATATCAAATTTCGTGTGTTTTTAGCTTGTATTAATATATCATAAAAATTAATAGTTGACAAATCTTAGAATGTCATTTTATTTTTTATTCTTATATTTATTTAATAAATTATTGCTAATAAAAAAAATTAACTCAATTATCTTGAATTAATTTTATATTTTTTATTTCACATTATTTATAAATATACAAATCCAAAAAGTATAATGATTGCGGTTTTGTTGAGATATTAAAATATATGTTAAAAATTCTATTACTATAAAAATTATTACTAATACAGGTGTATATTTTTATTAAGTTTATAAATTAAAATTCTTGTTTTACCATCTTTTTATATCATGCTTATTCTTTAACCATGCAGTAAAATTTATATCAAAATATATATAACTAATAATAAAAACAAGAAATGTAAATAACCATACATCTGAAAAATCATTTTCAATTTTTAGATAAAACTCACAAAAAAGCAAGAATAAATCAATAGATAATATTAATACTTCTATTATTATTTTTCTGTGGTTTATTTCTTTCCCTACAGGTGTCTTTTTAAACTCTTTTTCATATTTCTTTTTTTTCTTTATTTTCTAAATCATAATATGTAATCATATCTTAATTCCCTTTTACTTACTACCTCGATACTTTCAATATTTCTAATGTAAATATTGAAAATTCATTATTTAATATTAAATCTATTTTGTTAATTAAAAATTTCTGATTTTCTCGTTAGAAACAAATTTTATTGTAAATATTAATAATTTACTAAATTAAATAATTTCCTTTAATAGGCTTTTATATTTCAAAAACTTTTCATACAATGCTATCACAAAGATTCATGTAATATATTGACTATTTTATTATTTATAACTTTCATAACTATTTTTAATCGTCTTTATGTACTTAAATATTAATATATCTAAAATGATGCTACTACACAAACAAATTTATTTTAATTCTAATATTTTATCGTTCTTAGTATATTTTTAATTTTACTTGCAACAATTATTATCTGATCTTTGGTGCGTCATCATGCGATTTTTCCTCATTAAATAAACTTTCTATTGTCTCTCTTAATTCTTCTATTTGTTCATCTCTAAATAAATTTGGATTATCGATTGCAATTTTTTCGCTCATACCTTGTGAATTACCCGCAAATATTTTTTCTAATTCTTCTTCTTTTAATTCTTCCATTTGTCTATTTCTAAATAGATTTGGATTATCGATTGCAATTTTTTCGCTCATACCTTGTGAATTACCCGCAAATATTCTTTCTAATTCTTCTTCTTTTAATTCCATATTAACTCCTTTATTTTTTGATTTTTAACATAGCTTTATTTTTAATTAATTTAATTTTTCATACAAAAAGTAAATACATTAATAAATTAAAATAATCATATAGCATTGGTAAGTATTTTAATATTAAATAAAATATTTATCAAATAAAATAAAACAGATACTTAATTAATAACACATCTTTAGTAAAAAAATTAAATATAATATTTATAAACTATTTTAATAATTTATCTTTTTATAAAAAAGAAAATTTTTGAACTTATACTAACTTAACTTTTCAAAATAAAATACAATACTTCTTTTTGCTATATAGATAGTTTTCTAAATTTATTTTATTTTTTTACTTTGCTTATATGTTTTTGTTATCGCAATATAGTTATTATTTATAAAATAGAAATACGCTTTTAGCCCATTAAGTTTCTCAAACATTTATTTTTTTATTTCTTATATTTTCCTCCTTTTTATTTTATATAATCATTATATGATAATTTATCTTTTTTTTTCAATTAAAATATGATATATAACTTTTTTTCACATTATGATTGACAACAAAAAATATTAAATAATATTACTTATCATTCTAATTATATGTGTAATTACAAATTAAAACATATCGAAGCTTTGTAATTATTAAATTTAAATAATTCAAGATTAAATTTCTCATTATAACTTTTTAGTATAGATATAAATATAATATTTAATCATCATATATCTATTATCTATTTTTATTTCCATGCACTTTTCTTATAAATATAAAAAACGGCTTAAGCCGTTTTATTTTAGAAATTAAAATTTATTTCCACATGAAGTACAGAAACTAGCATTCTCTTCTATTTTTTCTCCACATTTCGGACAAAATTTACCTTTACTTGAAGTTTCTTTACTAGCTTTATCATCTTCATAGAAATTATTATTAGCAAATGTTACTATTTTATCAAGTAATCCTTGAACTGGGAAGAATACACCCTTCATTTCTTTATTAGAAATTACAGAAAGAATAAATCTAAATTTAACTACTAATATAATGAATGTAACAACTTCACCTAATATTTCAAATACTTTTACGCAAATTGGAATATAGAAATAATCGTCATATCCATTAACTAGATCTTTGCTAACTCCCCAAGATACTAACATTTCGAAGAATTTTCTTAACCCTCCAAATAATGTTGTAATTCCTTGGTTAATTACATCCCATCCAAGCAATACTAATGCACATGCTCCATATAAAGCAATAATTTTAATTGTTAAATTTTTTAAGCTTTTTCCTGCCTCACAAAATACCCAAATAAATGCTGTAACAATAATTAAATATTGCCATCCTGCAAACATAGCTGCAAACATTAATAATGCTAGTAAATTTTCATTTACCTTAAACTTCTTCATACTTTCCTCCTTCTTTATTTTATATTAGCACATATTAAAAAAAAGAACAATATTTCTACTAATTTTTTCAAAAAAAAATACCTATCAATTATAGGTATATTATTTTACCTCTTCTGTTGTAAATCCATACTTTTTATTAAACTTATCTACTCTACCTGTATGAGATTTTCTAGATTGTTTATTAGTATAGAATGGATGACATTTAGAACATACTTCAACGTTAATAACATCTTTTGTTGATTCTACTTCA
Organism: uncultured Bacilli bacterium; assembly: GCA_944332205.1. GTDB lineage: Bacteria > Bacillota_I > Bacilli_A > RF39 > UBA660 > RUG13868. The sequence continues at coordinate 22,458 of CALVJN010000005.1, forward strand.
AAAGTTTCACCACATGCACATATAACTGTTGCTTTTTTGTATTCTGGATGTATTCCTTTTTTCATATTATTCTCCTTCCGCCATGATTACTCTAATCATAGTAATAAATTCATTGCATTTATTCTATTCTTTTAAGATGAAATTTATTTAATAATTTGACTAATTTAGTAACAACGTACAATGTTAACATTCCCGGTACAAACAATATTGTTAATATTTCAATAGTAACTAAACCCTTCTTATTCATAAATTCACCTCAAACATGCATGTATAATATACACTTTATTAACAATTTTGTCAACTCTTATGTTTATTAATCAACCTCTTTTATAATCTTATCCGCTATTTTTTCATAGCCTTTTGTATTTGGATGTATATCTAAAGAATTTGGTAATAAATCTTCATTTCCATCAAAAATATCAAAAATATCAATATAGGTTATTTCATAATCATCACAAATTTTTTCATACATATAGTTAGAATATTTTACTAACTCATCAATTTCTTCTTTAACTACTTTTAACCTTGGTAATGGATTATAATAGCCTAACAAAATTATTTTATTACTTGCATAATCTTTTATTAACTCTATTAGCTCTTTTAAACTTTCTCCAATTTGATCAATTTCTTTTTTTGATTGCTTAAGATTTTCGATTTTACTATAAACGTTAGTTATCGTTAATCCTTTTATAAAGTCGTTAGCACCTATAGAGATAGTAACTAAGTCTGATTCCCTTAGTGCTTCTTTGATATTAATTCTTTTTCCGTTAACTTCTATAGTTTTATTATTCTCAATATCATTTTTTACATTTTCTATGGTATATCCAGATTTAGCAAAGCCTTTAGTATAAAAGTCTAATCTATCATTTTTATCTAAATATTCACTGACATAGTCTGCATATCCATATCCAATAGCACCATAAGAATTCATTCCTTCAGCGACTGAATCTCCTAGAGCAATATAAAATATTTTTCCTTGTTTATATTCAAAGCCCTTATATATTAAAAACACTATTAATAAAGAAGCTATAAAGATTATCAATTTTATATGCTTTTTCATATTTGCTCCTTTCAATCCTTATACATCTCTATTATATTTCTTCAAGCGTTATTTTAGCACCTACATCTTCTAATTTTTCCACTATTCCTTCATATCCCCTCAATATATGCTCAGCGTTTGTTATTGTGGTTGTTCCTTCAGCTGCAAGAGCTGCGGCAACAAGAGATGCTCCTGCTCTTAAATCTGTTGCATTTACTTCAGTACCAATAAGTTTGTTAGGCCCACTAAAAGTTGCTTTCATTCCATCTTTTGATATTTTCATACCTAATTTTTTTAATTCTGGTAAATGCATAAACCTATTTTCGAATATTGTTTCTTCGATTGTCGATTTTCCATTACATTTAGACAATAATACAGAAAATGGTTGTTGCAAATCAGTTGGAAATCCAGGGTATACTAGTGTTTTTATATTAACTGGTCTGTATTCACTTTTTTTATTAATAACTAAATAATCTGAACCTATTTCTATATCAGCCCCCATTTCTTCTAATTTTGAAGTAAGAGCCTCTATGTGCTCAGGAATAATATTATATATTTTTAGATTATCTCCTGTTAATGCACCAATAATTGTATAAGTTCCCGCTTCTATTCTATCTGGTATTACTTCATGGTAGCATCCTTTTAATTTTTCAACTCCCGTTATTCTAATTTGTGAAGTACCGGCACCTGTTATTTTTGCACCCATGTTGTTTAAAAAAGTTGCTACATTTACAATTTCTGGTTCTTTAGCGGCGTTTTCAATTGTTGTTTTTCCTTTTGCTAAAACACTAGCCAACATTATATTAATGGTAGCTCCTACTGATGCAATATCAAGATAAATATTTGCTCCTTTTAATTCTTTGGCATCGACAATATATTTATCATTTTCTGTAGTTATCGTTGCTCCTAATGACTCAAATCCTTTTAAATGTAAATTTATTGGTCTTGCTCCTATAGAGCATCCACCTGGAAGTGATATTTCTACATGTTTAAATTTTCCTAATAATGCTCCCATAAAGTAATATGATGCACGTAATTTTTTAGAATATTTTTCAGGAATAAACTTATTTTCAATTGTAGTTGGAGTTATAACGACACTCTCACTTGCTCTTCTTACATTGGCTCCTAAAAACTCTAACATTTCACATAATACATCAGTATCTGTTATTTCTGGAACATTGCAAATGGTAACATCAGTATCAGCTAATATTGAAGCAGGCAGTAAAGCAACAGAACTATTTTTTGCTCCACTTATTTTAATTGTTCCCGATAAATCATGGTTTCCTTCAATTTTTATAACTTTCATAATCTCACCTGTTATATTTTATTTTTTTTATTTATTTTGGACACTATAGCCTAAAAAACAAAATGTTTTTATCTTCAATAGCTTTTAACATTGCATTTTTTCCAGAACCAATTACTTTTCGTGGATCATATACACTTTCAAATTCTTTAACAAATTTAACTACATCATTATGCCAAGCAATTTGCAATTCTGTATTAATATTTATTTTACTTATTCCACATTCTATAGCTTTTTTTATATCATCATTAGGTATTCCCGTTCCACCATGTAAAACTAAAGGTATTTCTAAATTATCATTAATCTCTTTCATTGTTTTAAAATCTAAATTAGGTTTTCCTTTATATAATCCATGAACACTTCCAAGTGCTGGTGCTAAAGAATCTATTCCTGTTTTAGAAATTTCTAAACAGTCTTCTAAAGTAGCATTATTTGCATTAGATGTTATATTATCTTCTGTTCCACCAATATGTCCTACTTCTGCTTCCACTGTTACATTTTTTTCATGAGCATAATCAACAACTTCTTTAGTAATTCTAAAATTTTCATCTAAAGGATATTTTGAAGCATCTATCATTACCGAAGTAAAACCTGCATCAATTGCTTTTTTACACAATTCAAAACTTTGTCCATGATCGACATGTAAACATACTGGTATTTGAATATTTAAGTCTTTTATTAGACCTTTAACCATTCCAACAACAGTATTACACCCTCCCATATATTTGATAGCACCTTCACTTACTCCTAAAATGACTGGTAAATTCATTTCATTACATTTTTCTAAGATTGTTTTTGTCCATTCTAAGTTATTAATGTTAAACTGAGGAATTGCATATTTTTTTTCTTTTGCTTCCAACAACATTTGTTTGCTATTAACTAGCATTATTATCACCGTACCTTTAATTTAATTGTAGCATATTACTAACAAGAGTCAAGAGAAGCAAAATAATATGTACAGATTTTAACAACCTTTTAATATATAAGTTATAGACAATAATAAAAGTAAAATAATTCCTAATACTTGTGCTTTTTTCTTTATTAATTTATTTAATTTTTTCCCCATTTTTAGTCCTATATAAGTGAATATTGCACTTATAATCATAAAAATAAATGCTGCTAAAAAATACGATTCAGTAATAGCTTTTAATCCCAATCCAACACTAAAACTATCCAAACTAACAGTAAAAGAAAAAACTAATATTGATAGTAAATTATTTAATGGTTCTATTTGTTCTTTTTTAAAAAGTGAAACGAATATTTGAATAGATAAACATAAAAAAACTATTCCTATTATTATATTTGCGTTAAAATAAATTTTATCTAAAAAGTAACTTCCTAAACAATTTCCTATTATTGGCATAAAAAAATGAAACATTCCTACACAAATACTAACTATTTTAATTACTTTACTCTTTAAGTCAAACATACCATAAGCAATTGACAAAGAAAATGTGTCCATACTTAAACTTACTGCTACTATTATTAAAGTAAAAATATTTGACATATGACCTCCTAAGTAATCATATGTCAAATATTTTAATTATTCATATATCTATCTAATATTTCTCCTACAAAGGTCTTATATTCTATATCACTCCTTTCAACTTCATCAAATTCTAACATACATAATGGAGGAAATAAAACACACCACCAATTATCTCCTTTTCCTTCTCCTAAAGTTATTACTAATGATTCATAATAACCTTCTTCATATGTAACACCTTTAAAATTTTTTTCTGGGAAATAATTTAATCCATAATTAATTTCATATTTTTGATTAGAGTTTTGTTTTTTTAAACTTTTTTTAACCTCGACATCAATATTAGAAAGATTACTTTTAATTATATTTCTAGCTTCTTCAATAGACGTAACATCTTTTAGCAAATTATATATTTTAGGTTGTATTTCTTCTTTTAATAGTTCTTTTTCTTCAATATCCTTATTATCATTACTATTAGCTATAACTCGTACTCTTATCGCTTCTGTTGGAATTATTATACTTGTACTATCATAATCATTTACAATAATTATCATAATAAGTGCTAATATAATTACTAGTTTTTTCACTTTATCACCTGTTTAAATAATGATATAAGTTGTTAAAAGTTATTCAAAAAAAAAGATTTTATATATTAGTTATAAAAATCATTCTGTCTTTATCTGATAAATCTTTTTTTGCTATTATATTAATATTTTTTAAATTTTCTTTTATTATCTTTAGAATTTCTTCTTTTTGCTTATATCCAATTTCAAAAGCTATTAAGAAATTATCTTCTAAATAATTTCTAATATTTTCTAGTATTTTGCGATAATAATAAAGACCATCTTCTCCAGCATATAAAGCTACTGCTGGCTCATTATTTTTAACAATATCTTCTATTTCTTCTCCAACCTTTATATATGGTGGATTACTAATAATCACGTTATATTTTTCTTTTATGTTTTCAAATAAGTCGCTTTCTATTATTTTGACTTTTAAATTTAAGCTATCACTATTTTGTTTTGCTACTTCTAGTGCACTTCTACTTATATCGGAAATTGTTACATCTATTTCTGGGAAAAGATTTTTTAATGCAAGTCCAATTGCTCCACTCCCACAACAAAGATCTAGAATTTTAATTTTTTGAATATCTTTAAACTTTGTTTCAATGATTTTTTTCGTATTTTCAACTAGTTCTTCTGTCTCAAATCTGGGAATTAATACATTTTTATTTACTATTAGTTCTAATCCATAAAAATTTGTTGTTCCTAATATGTACTGTAATGGTTTATTATCTAATCTTGCTTTTATTAAATCTTTAAATAAATTTGCTTTGTTTTCTTCAACTTTTTCATTAAGAATATTTATTAAATTTAATGGGTCACATTCTAATACTCTAGCTAATAATATTTTAACTTCAATTGAATGTAAAAACTTTTTCCCATAAATTATTAATTCTTCAACTGTCATTTTATTCTCCAGCTAATTTTCTTTTTTGATCTTCAGTTATTAATGCTTCGATAATTGGAGATAATTCTCCTTCCATAACACGATCTAATTGCATTAATGTAAAACCAATACGATGATCTGTTACTCTGTTTTGTGGATAATTATATGTTCTTATTTTTTCTGATCTATCTCCTGTTCCAATTTTACTTCTTCTTTCTGCGCCTTCTTTTTCTTCTTTTTCCCTTTGTTTTAAATCGTAAAGTCTTGTCTTTAAAGTTTTTAAAGCCATTTCTTTGTTTTGAATTTGACTACGACCTACTTGACAGTATACTATCATTCCAGTTGGTATATGAGTTGCTCTTACAGCAGAATCCGTTGTGTTTACTCCTTGACCACCACAACCACTAGATCTTGTTATATCAATTCTTACTTCAGACATGTCTAATTCAAAATCTAAGTCTTCAGCCTCAGGCATAGCAAGAACTGTAGCCGTTGAAGTATGAACTCTTCCTTGTGTTTCTGTAACTGGTACTCTTTGAACTCTATGAGCTCCACTTTCGTATTTCATTTTAGAATAAACGTTTTTCCCTTTTATCATAAAACTAACAAGAGAAAACCCTCCACCTTCTGAATATTCTTCTGTAATAGGTTCTACTTTCCATCCTTCTTTTTCAGCATACTTTAAATACATACGATAAAGATCACCAGCAAAAATATTAGCTTCGTCACCGCCTGCTGCTCCTCGAATTTCTACTATTACATTTTTTCCGTCATTAGGATCTTTAGGAATCAATAAAATCTCTAATTCACTACTTAACTTATTCTTTTCTTCTTCTAAATTTACTAATTCTTCTTTAGCAAATTCTCCCATTTCTGGGTCTTTCACCATTTCTTTGGCTGCTTCAATATCTTCTTCTACTTTTTTATATTTTTCATAGCATATAACAATTTCTTCTAATTCTGATACTTCTTTTGATAGTTCTTTTGTTTTTTTTATATCTTTTAATATTTCTGGATTTAATAGTTCTTTATTTAATTCATCATATTTTTCTTTAATTATATTTAATCTTTCTATCATGGTATCACCCTCACATTTATATTATATCATATATTATTTTTAAAAAAAAGAAACTAAAATTATTCTTCCAATTCTAGTTCTTCTTCATCTAAAACAACTAAATCTTTTAAATCATCATCACTGTCATCAAAATCATCTTCATCAGAAACAGAGTCATCATATTCGCTATTATCTTCTTCTTGATCTTCTTTAATATCTAAATCTTCATCTTCTTCTTCATCTTCCTGATCATTAGGAATTATTACTTTATCAGAAGTATGTCTACTTCTCAAATCCCAATTCCCATCCTCTAAAAGCAAAAATCTTTTATCAGTTGTCAACGTAGTATAATAATCACCTATTTTATTTTGATATACTGAATCAGGTAATTCTAACAAACTAGTAATTTTTTTAAATAAGTCTGCTGTATTCATTGATCCTTTTTCTTCTAATAACATATTTGTTATATCTTTGTATGATAATAATTCTAAGTCTTCTTTTTTTAAATTTTCTATACTCATAAAATCCCTCCATAAGAGTAGTTTTTGTTATCTTTTTTTGTGAGTAAAAAATACTCAATAAAACTTATATCATTATTTATATTTAAAATCAATATATTTATTACATTTTTTCTGGGCAATTAATTCCCATTGTATTTAACAATATCATATTAGTATTGTAAACAACTTTAGATAAAGTAAGCCAAGACTCTCTTAAATCATTGTTTTCTTCAGTTAAAATTTTATTTTCAGAATAAAATTTATTATAAATACTTGTCAATTTATATATATATTCTGCAATTTCGTTTAATGATTTAGTATCATAGGCTCTATCTATTACAGTTGGCATATTTAATAAAGTAATTAATAACTCTTTTTCTGTTTTACTATTTATTATATTAAATTTATTAAAATTTATATTTTTTTCTTTGGCTTTATTTAAAAGAGATTTTATTCTAATTGTCGAATATAGTAAATATGGACCTGTTTTGCCTTCTAAGTCACTAAATTTTGTTTGGTCAAATATATAGTCAGTTTCACGATAAGGCAATAAATCAGCATATTTTAAAGCTGCTAAAGCGATTATTTCAGCGGTTTCTTTTTTATTTTCTTCTTCAACAATATTATCATTTATTCTTTTATAACATTCTTCTGTTATCAAACTTATTAACTCTTCAAGGCTCATTACTCCGCCATTTCTGGTTTTAAATGGTTTTCCATCTTTTCCATTCATTGTTCCAAATCCGTAAAATCCCAATTTTGTTTTTGTAACAATTTGAGCTTTCTTTGCTGCTCTAAATACCTGTTCAAAATGAAGTTCCTGCCTTAAATCTGTAGTATACCAGATTTCATCTGGTGCAAAACGTTTCATTCTTCCATAAATTGTTGCTAAATCAGTAGTTGCATACAGGTAGGCTCCATCACTTTTTTGTAAAATTATCGGTGGTATTTCTTTGTCATCATCTTCTTCTTTAACATCCATTACTTTAGCGCCTTCACTTGTATAAAGTAAATTTTTTTTGTTTAAAAAATCAAACATTTCTGGAATATATTTGAAACTGTCTCTTTCTCCTTCCCAAAGATCGAAGTTTGTGTTTAATTTTTCGTATGTTTCTTTAATATCTCCTATCGATAATTCTGTAATTTTATCCCAAAGTTTACTATATCCTATGTGATTATTTTGAATTTGGTATGTAATTTGTCTTGCTTTCTCTAATAAATTTTCATTTTCCTTTGTTTTCATTGAACCAGTTGGATATATTACTTTCAAATCTTCTTTTGTTATCGGTAAGTCAAAGTCTTCTCCTTTATAATCTTTTTTGAAACATATTAAATCTGGAAACATATTTTCAATTTCCATAACGACAATTCCAGCTTGAAGCCCTGAGTCTCCTAAATGCACATCAGCTATAGTTTCATGCCCTACTAATTTAGCTAATCTATTTAAAGATTCACCAATATTAGCGCTTCTTAAATGTCCAACGTGTAATGCTTTTGCAACATTGGCTCCACCATAATCAATAACGATTTTCTTTTTATCTTGTTTGTTTATATTTTTTAAAATATTATCTTTTATTTCATTTAAAAATTCTATTAAAAATTGATTAGACAAACTTATGTTAATAAAACCAGATCCTGCTACATTAACATTTTCAAAACAAGAGTATTGTTTTAGTACATCTTTTATTTCATTTGCTATTATTAATGGACTTTTATGATAAATTTTTGCTAACTTCATAGCATCATTTATTTGATATTCTCCTAAATCAGGTCTATTAGTTAATGATAATGTTACTTCGTCATCATATCCAATATTTTTACATAATTTGCTTATTAATTTTTCTAATTCTTGAAATTTAGTCATCAAAAACCTCCTTAATTTCCAATAAAAACTCAATAATATCACTATCGATTTTATATTTAATTTTTACTTTTTCTTCACTACTATATAACTCAATTACTTCTATGTCAAATTCAATAAACTCATTTTTAGTAGTTATTGTCATATTTTTTTTATTAAAATCTATTCTAAGTTCTTTTTCTTTATCTTTTTTTATTAGGCGATTTATTTTTTTATCATAAATTAGTTTTTCTTCTTTTTTTTCATAACTTATTATATCTTTATTCAAAAAACCTATTCCTATATAGTTATTGGAACTATCATTATTTTTAATTTTTAAAATTATTTTTACTTTTTGCATAATTTCACCATAAAATTTACAACTCGAATTATAACATATTTACTTTATTTTTAATACATATTTTTTTGATTATTTATTCATACTAATTTTAGATTGGAGTGTTTAAATGAAAATTTTTAAAAAGCTATTAAAATTTTTATTTTTTGTTTTCCTTATTTTATTTATTTTAGGTTTTTCAATTTATGGTTATTCACGTGTTTCTTCAAAATTAGAAATCAAAAATGCTAATAACATTTCCTTATATGACAAAAATGACAATTTATTTTTTATGGGAAATGGTACAAGTCAATGGATAAATCTTAATGATATTTCTAAGTATTTGATTGATGCTACAATTTCAACTGAAGATAAAAATTTTTATAAACATTTTGGGTTTGACTTTCTCAGAATTTTGAAAGCTGGTTGGGTCAATATTACCAGTGGTAAAACAAAACAAGGTGCTTCGACTATTTCACAACAGTATGTTAAAAATCTATTTTTAGATTTTGATAAAACTTGGGAAAGAAAATGGAATGAACTTTGGTTAACACTAAATATTGAAATATATTATTCTAAGGATGAAATACTTGAAGGATATCTTAATACTATTAATTATGGGCATGGTATGTATGGGATAGAAAATGCAAGTCAGTTTTATTTTAATAAAAGTGCAAGTGATTTAACACTAGCAGAAGCTTCTCTTTTAGTCGGCATTCCAAAATCTCCGTCTAATTATTCACCAATAGTTAACTTTGATCTTGCTAAAAGTAGGCAAAAAATGGTACTTTCTGGTATGGTTAAAAATGGATATATTAGTGAAGAAGAAATGAATGAAGCATACAATGAAGAACTAAATGTTATAGGAAAGAAAAGTAATATAAATCTTTCTACTTTGATGTATTATCAAGATGCTGTATTAAACGAATTAGAAAATATTAGTGATATTCCTACATCATTTTTAGAAACAGGCGGATTAAAAATATACACAACTTTAGATCTTGATGCTCAAACGATACTTGAAGAAAAAATAACAGATAATTTAGCTAATAATAATGCTATTCAAGTTAATGCTATTATGATGGATCCTAATACTGGAGGAATTATTGCTTTAGTTGGTGGAAGAGATTACTCATTGTCACAATATAATCGTTCTCTTTCTTCAAAAAGACAAGTTGGTTCAGTTATGAAACCTATTCTTTATTATTCGGCTTTAGAAAATGGTTTTACTTCTTCTACTTGTTTTACTAGTGAAGAAACTACTTTTACTTTCTCTAATAATCAAAATTATTCACCAAAAAATGCTAATGAAGTTTATGGAAATAAACCTATAAGTTTGGCTGCTGCCATTGCTTATTCCGATAATGTCTACGCAGTTAAAACACATATTTTTTTAGGAGAAGATAATCTTGTCAATATGGCGCAACGACTTGGTATTACTTCCTCTATGGCTGAAGTTCCATCTTTAGCTTTAGGTACTAGTGAAATGAATATTATTGAATTAACTAGTGCTTATGCTACATTTGCAAATGAAGGATATAAAATTACACCGCATTTAATTGAACGTGTAGAAGATAACAATGGGAATGTTTTATATGAGGTAGATGATGTCAAAGAATCAATTCTTAATCCTAGCTTAGTGTATATTTTGAATAATTTATTAACTTCAACATATGATACTACTTTCATTGACTATAATTATCCAACTGTTTTAAATATTGCTAGTAAATTAAGCAAAAAGTATTCTATAAAATCTGGTACTACGGCAACAGATAGTTGGACAGTTGGATACAATCCACAAGTAATTACTTCTGTTTGGGTTGGTTATGATGATAGCTCTAATATTTCTAGTTCCGATTATATGTATACTAAAAACATTTGGGCTGAAACAATGGAAGATTATTTAAAAGACAAAGAAAATGTTTGGTATGACATGCCTAATAATGTTGTTGGCGTTGTAGTAGATCCAATAAGTGGTCTACCTGTTGATAATTCTTCAGCCAAGAAAAAAGTTCTGTACTATTTAAAAGGCACAGAACCTAATGAAACACAAGTAGTATTTGATGAAATTAGTGAATAAAATTTTCTAATATTTTATTATTTCTACTTCATCTCCAGTTTTAGCTAATGAACCATTTCCATCATCAGTATCTAAATGAAGTTCTAATACGTAATTTGGATTTTCTTTTACGTATACATCCTCAAAAACTGTTGATTTTTCTGATTCAATTTTTACTTTAACTTTTTCTACTCCTTCAAGATTATATTTTATTCTATCTTCTTTATTTATATGTAAATGTCTGGTTGCTATTATGCAGCAATTTTTTGTTACTTCTCCACATGGACCAACAATTGTTATTTTCTCTGCTCCTTCTAAATCTCCTGAATTTCTAACAGGGGGTTTTATTCCTAGCGCAAAACTATCAGTCCTAGATATTTCAACTTGTGAATATTTTCTTAATGGTCCTAATAATCTTACATTATTTATAGTACTTTTTTCTGTTTTTATAGATACTTTTTGGTTAGAAGCAAATTCACCAGGTTGTACTAAATCTTTAACTTTTTCAAGAGATGCGTCACCAAATAAAGTCTTATAATCTTTTTCTGTTAAATGCACATGTCTATTTGATATTCCCAATAATACTTTCATTATAATCTTTCCTTCCTTTTTTGATTATATCACTTTTTTATTTTTATGTAAACGAAATACAATTAATACTTTTTTATAGATTGCATTTAAATTTTATGTTATAATCTTTTTAGTATATAGAATAATAGTATATGGAGGAGCGACATGTCAAAAGTTTATAATACTATGGAATATAATGTTAATGAATTAATTAATTACTTATTATTATATCGAGAATTAATTCTTAATGGACAATATGATCCTTATTATAAAAATCAAGCTATCGAATTATTAGATAAAATTTCTCAATTGGAAGAACTTATCCAAAATAACAGTAGTTTTGCGACTTTTGATTTTGAAAATATGAAGAAAAGATTTGTTGGCGTTTTCCATCCTGACAGATTTAAGATAAAATTGGAAAATATAGAAAGCTCAGAGGAAATTTTTGGAAAAACTCTTGGTATATTCCAAAATATAAGTGAATTGAGAAGAGTAAAAAGTGGCAGTCAGTTTAAATATGACAGCACAACAGGTGATTCATATAGAGCTAATGCTCCTCGTAATAATCAGTATAAAAAAAGTTCTTCATATACAAATAATACAGATAAAGAAAGTAAACAGACATATCAAAATGATGATGTTAATGACTTTGAAGATGAATATGAAGCAGCCTTGCCTTTTGTATTACAATTTATTTCTAATAAGTTTAATGCTATTTTTAGAGGGATTCCATCTTCAAAAGAAGATTATGAGAATATTTTAACTAGATTGCAAAAAAAAGTAGATAATTTACAATATAATGATAATTTATTTAATGAAGTTATAAATTCTATTCAAAAAAGACGTCAATATAATAGAACTGTTTTTCTAAATAATATGCAAGATGAAAAAATTAATAGATTGTATTATGAAAAAATTTCATCGCTTAGAGAGATTGCCTATAAAAAAAGGCAAAAATATCAACAAGCACAAATAAATTGTGATAACCGCTATGAAATATTATATCCAGAAATACAAGGTGCTTTTAATAGTTGGCAAAGAGAAGCCAATCATTATATAGCACAATACAGAAACTTAGTTGATAAATATTATTGTGCTATGAGAGAACTAACTCAAGATGATCATAAATCACTAACACAAGAAATTCAACGAATGAGAAGTTATATAGAAAAAAATTATACAGATGCTAACTTAATTTTTTGTAAAATTCGTGACGATGTTTTACAAAATGATCAAAAATATTGTGAATTAGCAAAAAATTTAAACAGTGCTAAACAAAGTTTTTTGAGAATTGAACAAAGATTTCAATATGTTTTAAATAATCCTAGTAAATGTAAATCAGAAATTAGAAAAAGAATTACTGATGACTATGAAAAAAAAGATGAGGAAGATGTTATTCGTTTAGATGCTGAAAAAAGAAAAAAGCAACGAAATCAAAGAAAGTTAAATGATGCAATGGTTAAACGTAATAACTTTGTTATAGAATATGGTGAAATTTATGAAAAAAGTCATGCAAAAAGATAATTTTATTAACATTCCTATTATATACTAAATATTTGAGGTGATATTATGATTATATATATTCTTATTGTTATAGTTATTGTTATTACAGCATTATTACTTTCTATATATGCAATTAATTATAACAAATTTCAAAATGCTATTATAAAAATAAGTGAAGCAGAAGAAAATATAAATATTTTATTAAAAAAAAGATTAGAATTAATGTTAAGAATTAAGAATTTTATAGAAGATAAAAAAGAAAATTACAAATTTTCAGGTTTAGATAAAATTGAGAAACAAGAATTGAATACATTTGAACTTAATAATGAGTTAGACAAATATAATAAAAAAATTTTAGAAATAACTGACTATGATAAAGATATTATTTTTGATGATGATGAAATGCTAGTAATAAAAGAACTCTATAATTTAAATACTGAATGTCTTGCTTCTGAAAGATATTACAATGATAATGTTGTTACTTATAATAATCTTATAAAATGTTTTCCATCTAATATTATTGCAAAAATTTGCAAATATAAATTTAAAGATTTTTATTCTAATGAAAAAGAAGAGATATTTGAAATACTAAAACAGTAAATCAAATATCTTTTATTTCCCAATCAATTGGTTTAATGCCATTTTTTATTAAAAAATTATTAGTTCTAGAAAATGGTTTACTTCCAAAGAAACCGCGATATGCTGATAATGGAGATGGGTGGGGTGACTCAATAATATGATGTATAGGATTATTTATTAATTGTTTTTTACTTCTTGCATCACTTCCCCATAAAATAAATACTACTGGTTTGTTTTTTTGGTTTATAATTTTAATAACTTCATCTGTAAATATTTCCCAACCTTTATTACTATGTGACTTTGGAGTGTCTTTTACTACTGTTAATGTTGAATTTAACAATAATACTCCTTGTTTTGCCCAAGAAATTAAACTCCCATGGTTTGGTATATTACAACCCAAATCATCTTTTAATTCTGTAAAAATGTTTATTAATGATGGTGGCTTAGTTATTCCTATTTTAACAGAAAAAGAAAGTCCTTCAGCTTCATTTTCACCATGATATGGATCTTGTCCTAAAATAACAACTTTAACATCTTCATAACTTGTTTCTATAAAAGCTTTAAATATTTCTGATATTTTAGGATAAACTATTTTATTTTTATACTCTGATATTACAAAATCTTTTAAATTTTTAAAATAATCCTTTTTATATTCTTCGCTTAATAAAATATCCCAACTATTACCTATCATATTTACCTCTATAATTTTTTTCGTAATTTATACATTGCATATACATTTATTAATGATATTAAAGCTACTATAATATCAATCATTAACCATAATTTTTGTGGATTGGTAAATGCACTATATATAATAATTATTATAACAATTATTTTTAATAAGTTAATATATTTATTTGATTTAATTAAATATTTTAAGTTTATTTCTCCATAATAATATGAAGTTACAATTGTAGAAAATGCAAACAAAAAAATTATTATTGTTAACATAATTATTCCAAAATATCCAAAATGTTCAAAAAAAGCATATGAAACTATTTCTATACCATTAATATTTGCTATATTTAAATTTTGATAATTACTAGTTAATATTATTAAAGCTGTAATTGTACATATTATAAGACTTGTAAAAAAAGTTCCTATTATTTGAACATTTGCTTGTTTTTCAATATTATTATCATTAGAAAGGCTTGCTATCATTGCTGTTGTACCCATTCCTGCTTCATTAGAAAAAATACCTCTTTCTATTCCAATAACTATTGGTATTAATACACTCATTTTTAGCGCTTTTACATTAAAAGCATTAATAAATATTTGTTTAAATATTTCTATTACACTAGATGAATTGTTAAATATTATTATTATTCCTATAATTATATAAAAAATACCCATAATAGGAACTAAAAAACTAGTAATACGAGTTATTGTTTTAATACCTTTATATATTGAAAAATAAGTCAATATTATTAACATTAAAACTAATAATAATTTATTAATATTAATTAAATTTTTTAATGAAATTATAATAGTATTTGATTGAATAGAAATAAAAGAAAATATATAAGTTATAATTATAAGAATAGAATAAACTTTAGCAAGTTTTTTCATATTTAACCCTTTTTCAATGTAGACAGATGGTCCACCAATAGATTCTCCCTTATAATTTTCTTTATATTTAATACCCAATTTGGTTTCCATAAATGATAGCGAAGCCAATAATATAGCTGATATCCAAAGCCAAAATAATGATCCAATTCCACCATAATAGATGCATAATGCTATTCCCGAAATAGATCCTACACCTATTTTTCCAGCTAAAGTTAAAAATAATAATTCAAAAGTATTACTTTTTTTATTATTATTTTTCTTTAATGATTTTATAATTGAAAGAAATTTAAATTGAGGAAATCGTAAAAAAATTGTATAATAAATCCCAACATAAAGTATTAAAAATGTTGTTATAACCCATATTATGTTGTTTATCTCAATTAACATAATCTTCACCAGTACAATATATGCAAAATAAAATGTCAATTGCAAAAAAGCAACTGATTTTATTTTTTTTCTCAATAATTCCATAAAAAATGAGCAACTAAATTGCTCTTTTAATTAATATAAATTTTATTACTTATGATATTCTTCATTATTATTAATTTTAAATGCTCTATATATTTGTTCTAACAATATTATTCTGAATAATTGATGTGGAAAAGTTAGTTTAGAAAAAGATAATTTTAGATTTGCTAAATCTTTTATTGAGTCATCAATACCATATGATCCACCAATTATAAATGTTATGTTACTATTTGATATAAATATTTCATCTATTTTTTTTGCTAGTTGTATTGAGTTCATTTCTTTTCCATTTATATCTAATACTATTAAATAATCTTTTGAATTTATTATTTTTAATATTTTCTCTTTTTCTTTTTTTAATGTTGTTTGTTTGTCTCGTAACCCTTCATCTTGTAATTCATAAATTTCAATATTATGGTATTTAGAAATTCTTTTTTTATACTCATCTATTCCTTTATTTAAGTAATCTTCTTTTATTTTTCCTACGCATATTATTTTTATCATTATACTTCCACCATTTCAGTTTCTTCATATTGTTTTGCTATAATTATTTTTTCATAATTAAATTCTATATCTGATAATTGTTCTTTTACCTGTTCTAAGGCTAATTCTGGTGTATTATTATTTTCACTTAAATGTGCAAGTATTATGTATTTTGTATTATTTCCAATTGTTTTATTTAAATATCTTCCTGTATATCTATTTGATAAATGTCCTTTATCACTTAATACTCTTTGTTTTAAAATATAAGGATATTTTCCTTCCATTAACATTTTTTCATCGTGATTTGACTCTATTATGTATATTGTTTTATTTTTAGTTAGTTCATAGTATTTTCTATTTATATATCCAGTATCTGTTAAATAAACAGCACTATTTATTCCATCATCTATTATAAATCCAAATGTAGGTACATCATGAGATGCTGTTATAAGCTTAATGTTAATGTTATTTATCAAAAAGTCACTATTTATTATTTTTATATTTTCAATTGGTATTATTTTTTTTATTTCTAAATATAAATCGTCATGAATATATACAGGAATATTTATTTTTTTTATCAATGAAGCTAAACCACTTATATGATCATTATGAATATGGCTTATTAATATTCCATTTAATGATTCTGGTTTAATATTTATTTTCTCTAGTTCATTTTTTATTCTTAAAAAACTAATTCCACAATCAATTAATATTTTTGTATTTGTTGTTTCAATATATGTACAATTTCCTTTGGAACCACTTGCTAACACTTGTATTTTCATTAGTAAAAACTTAAAGGATTAACAGGATATCCACCAACAAATGGATAACCTTTATATATTCCAAAATGTAAATGTGTTCCAAAAGCATAACCAGACTGTCCCATTGTACCTATTTTATCTCCCATTGATACTGCTTGCCCTACTGTTACGTTTATTGATGCAAGATGGGCATATATTGAATAATAACCATTATTGTGATTTATATATATATAATTACCATTTGTAGAAGTATATCCAGCTTTTTCTATAGTTCCATTATTTGCTGCATATATTGGAGAACCATATCCTGTTCCAGATATATCTAATCCTTCATGAAGTTTTCCCCAACGCCATCCATATGTACTAGTAATAATATATGGCTTGTTAGTAGGCCAATACCATACACCAACGTTACCAACTGTAGGAATAACCTTACTTCCTTTAACTACTATTTTTGATACTGTTGGTTTAACAACTTCTGTATTTGTTATTACAGCTGATTCTATCTCTCCGTTTGATTTCTGAACTTTTTTGGTTACTTTAACTGTACCATCTACGCCTTGTTGTGTTACTTTTTCATATCCAACTAATAATGATGAATCATATTCTATTATAGTATCATATTTTTGCGTTTGTATTTCTACTACGTGATCTTCTTCAATTAAATTAAACATTGGATTTATTAATCCTAAATTAACAATTTGTCCTTCATATAATAAATTATTAGCACTAGTAAATTCAGGATTTGCTATTAAAAACTCTTCTACTGATAGTTTATTATTGTATGCAATATCACTTATTATATCACCATCTTTTACAGTATACTTTTGTTGTTCTTCTGTTGTTCCAAATAATAGATATTTATTTAATTCATCTAAATCAGTAAATATTGTTTCTTCTGTGGATATTCTACCTTCTTTTATTGTTATTTCGTTTTTTATGTAAATGTCTTCTATTATTGTTCCAACATCAGTTATTTCTTTTTGAGTATTATTTACAAAATTATTGTAATTTTCTTCTGGAACAAAAACTTCTACTGTATTCTTTACAGCTTCATTAAATAATTCTTTATCTAAAACATAAACAACTATATCTTCTGTAGTAATTTCTCCTTGTTCTTCATCAACAGTTTTAATACCCTTTATAGTTATTTTATAACCATTAATGGTAAATGGAGATTTGTCTTTTATTTTTTCATAAATTTCTTCTTCTGTTGAAACTTTTTGATTATAAGTTACTTCTTTTATAACATCTAGTTCATTAGGTGCATATACTTTATCAACATTATATTTTTCCTTTAAAGATATTTGTGCATCATCAATATACTTTTCTAATAATTCTTTATTTTCTATATAACCAATAGTCTCTCCTTTTAAATAAACTCTATATAATTCTTGAGGATTATCCATTTTTTTATAACCAACAAAGAATACAAATGAACTTAGTATTAAACATATAAATGTTATAAAAATTGTTTTTTTATTCATTTTTTTCACCACTATTTTCATCAAATATTGAAAAGAATTTAGATATATCTTTTTTAAATCTTAATGGAATTGTACCAGTTGCACCATTACGATGTTTTGCAACAATAAATTCACAATCACTAACTTGATCTTTTTTCTCTAAATCTTTTTTATAATAATCTTCCCTATAAAGAAATGCTACTATATCAGCATCTTGTTCTATAGAACCAGATTCTCTTAAATCACTAAGAATAGGTCTAGGATTTTCTTTTCTTTGTTCAGCAGAACGCGATAATTGTGCTAGTGCTACTACTGGAACTTTTAACTCTAATGCCATAAGTTTTAAAGCACGAGATATATCAGATACTTCTTGTTGTCTATTTGTTCCATAATTAACTGATGAAGTTATTAACTGAAGATAATCGATAATAATTAAATCCAATCCTTTATCACTATTAGCTAATCTTCGGCATTTACTTCTTATCTCTCCAATCGTTATTCCTGCTGTATCATCCATATATATATTAGTATTTTCTAGTTTACTTAAAGCTTCATTTACTTTATCCCAATCATTTTTTAAATTACCAGTTGCTAGTTTATAACCTTCAATATGCCCTAAAGATGCAATCATTCTTGATGCTAGGCTTTCAGCACTCATCTCCAAGTTAAATATAGCTACTGTTTTATTAGAATTAATTGCTGCATTTGTTGCTAAATTTAAAGCCCAAGCACTTTTTCCCATGGCAGGACGTGCTGCTACTATTATAAGTTGTCCTTCATGAAGACCAGCTGTTAATTTATCTAAACGTTCCCATCCTGTTGAAAGTCCTGTTACTTCTCCTTTTTGCATTGATAGTTTTTCTAAATTGTTTTTTGTACTATTTAATACTTCTTTTATATCTCTAAATTCAGTAGATCTTCTATTCTTTACTACTCCTAATATTTTTCTTTCAGCATCATCTAAAACATTATTAATATCAAATGATTTATCGTAGGCGGTTGTTGTTATATCGGTAGATACTTCTATAAGTCTTCTTAGTACTGCTGAATTTTCAACTAATCTTATATAATGTTCGATATTAGCTGCTGTTGGAACAATATTAAATATTTCTGTTAAATATTCAACACCACCAACTTGTCCTAGTATTCCTTTATTTTTTAATTCAGAGGTAACTGTTGTAGCATCAATTGGTATTTTATGATCAAACATTTCTTTTATTGTTGAAAATATTTTTGCATTATTACTATAATAAAAAGATTCTTCGTTTAAAGCATCACAAGCTTTTTGTAAGGCGTATGTTGATAAAAACATTGATCCTAATACCGATTGTTCAGCTGTTATATCATTAGGTATTTCTCTTAATGCCATTTTCTACCTCCTATTTTTCTAATTTTACTTTTACAACTCCATAAACATCTTTGTACAATTGAACATTAACATTATGATATCCAAGTGTCGATAATCCTTCTTGCATATCAATCTGTTTTTTATTAACAAATATTCCTAATTTTTCTAAGTCTTCTTTTATTTGCTTTGAACTAACACTTCCAAAAACTTTATCCATTTTTCCGGTTTTTACTTTAAAAATCAATTCAACTTTTTCTAGTGCTAGCTTTGTTTCATTTGCTTCTTTTCTATTTTTCATATCTTCTTCTTGTTCTTCTTTTTTGTCATTCAAATATTTTTGATATGAAGATTCTGTCAGCTTATCGGCATAACCATTTTTTATCAAATAATTTTGAGCATAGCCATCTTTTACCTCTTTAATTTCACCTTTTTTACCTTGACCTTTTACGTCTTTTAAAAATATTACTTTCATATTTACTCCTTTCTTATATAGTTTTTAACAATTCTTTTAGTTGATTCTCTATCTTTTTTATACTTGTATTTTCAATTCTTGCTCCTGCTTCGTGGTTATCTCCACCGCCCTGAAAGTTTTCAAGTATTTTTCCAACATCTATATTTCCAATTGATCTAGCGCTTATTCCAGTAGTTTTTTTATCTAGCTTGCCAATTACAAAGGATGCTTCTATTTTATTAAATAATATTAGTGTATCCGCTATTTTTGCTAAATCTTCTCTTCTATATGTTATAGTTGACTTTGCTGAAGAGATAGCAATATTTTTTATTATTTTTACATTAGTTATTACTTTTTGTCTTGCAATATAATCCTTAATGTTCTGTTTTAACAAATATTGCACATATGACGGATCTGCTCCTTTTTGCGTTAAATGATACGATGCTCTAAAAGTATTAGTAGTTGTTTTTAATACATAATTGTTAGTATCTAATACTATACCAGATAATAATACTGTAGCAACATCTTCATCAATATAAGTTTTACTACCTTCAATAAAGTCTGCTACCATTTCACAAGTACTAGAAGAATTTTCGTCAATTATTACTAATCCCTTTTTTATTGAATTTTCATTTAAATCATGGTGATCTATTACTATTACATTATTAAAACAAGAAAACAATTCACTATCCTGCAATAATTGTTCTTTATTTGTATCTACTATTATTAAAAGACTTTTATCTGTTATTTTTAATTTTATTTTTTTTCCTTTATTTATTGAATACAAATCTCCCATTCTATCAATTATTTTTTTTACGCCTGGTTCTAGCTTTCTATCATTTATAATAATCGTTGGCTTTTTATTAAGTGTTTCTACATATTTATAAATGCCAATTGCACTTCCAATTGCATCTAAATCTAAATATCTGTGCCCCATTATAAATATAGAGGTTGCTTCTTTTATTAATTTGTCAATTGCTTTTTTCTTATCCATAATTTGCATAATATACCTCCATAATTACTATACTAGTATACACTAAAAAGAAAAAAATTAAAAGAGCAGAATATTTGCTCTTTTGAAAACCTAATTAATTATTCTCCGCTTGCTCCATAATTTGACAATACTCTAGCACTAGGATCATTAACGTTACATCCTTCCCATTCTTTATTTGGCATCCAATAATCAATTATTAAATCATCTCTATTAGTATAATATTTTTCAAAAATTTCTCTATACATTAATGACTCTTTTGTAAATGGAATATGTTTTTTATATTTTTTCTTCTTTATTTGATAATCATCATCACTATACAATTCATTAGCCATGTCTTTTAAATCATCTACTAAAGAGTGTCCTACTGCATCACTAAAAGCAGCTTTTTCTCTGTATAAAATGTTTTCGGGTAAATAGTTGTCTTTGAATGCTTGCCTTAATAAATATTTTCCCATATTATACTTATTTAATTTTTTTTCTGGATCAATTCCCATTACATAGTCAACAAATTCTAAATCAGCAAAAGGTACTCTTGCTTCAATTGATACTCCTGATATACACCTATCAGCACGTAGTACATCATACATATATAGTTCTCGTATTCTTTTTTTGCTTTCTTTTTGAAATTCTTTCGCATTTGGGGCAAAATCTGTATATTTATATCCAAATAACTCATCACTAACTTCTCCTGTTAGCAATACCTTGATGTCCGTATTTTCCTTAATCCATTTACATAATAAATACATTCCAATTGAAGCTCTTATTGTTGTTATATCCCATGTTTCTAGCTTATAAATAACTTCTTCAAGGGCTTTTTTTATATCTTCTTTTGTTATTATTACTTCAGTGTGATTACTGCCAATGTATTCTGCAACTTGTTTTGCATATTTTAAATCAATTGCATCTTTATCCATACCAATGGAAAATGTTCTTATAGGCTTTTTTAAATACTTAGTTGCAATGCTGCAAACTAAACTAGAATCAAGTCCCCCACTTAATAAAAAACCAAGTGGAGCATCTGAGTCAAGTCTTTTTATAACTGCTTTTGTTAATTTTTTGTTTATTTCTTTAAAAATAGTATTCAAATTGTCGTTATTTCTTTTATGAACTTCTGTGGCATCATAATATTTAGTAAAAACTCCATTTATGTAAAAATAACCAGGTGGGAATGGCTTAACTTCATTGCATAAATCATTTATTGCTTTTACTTCACTTGCAAACATTATTTCACCACTTATTTTAGAAAATCCATAAAACATTGGTCTTATTCCAATTGGGTCTCTGGCAGCAATTATTTTTTTGCTTTTTTCATCATACATTACCAGTGCGTATTCTGCATCTAGTCTATTAAACATTTCAATTCCATATGTCTCATACATAGGTATTAAAATTTCACAATCACTTTCACTTTCGAATGTATATCCTTTTTCCATTAACTTTTTCTTTTCTTTTCTAAACCCATATAATTCTCCATTACATACAACTATCTTATTGTTTTTTTCAAATGGTTGCATTCCTTTTTCATCCAATCCCATTATTGCTAGTCTATGAAAAAGAAACGTTTTTGAATCTTTTTCAATTATTCTAGTCGTATCTGGTCCACGATGTTTTATTTTTTTAAATTCTTTTTCTAGTTTTTCTTTTGATATATCTTTTTCTGTATATACCATAAATCCACACATATAAAATCCTCTCTTTCTTTACTCAGTTAAATTGAGAGAACAAAATAAAAAGTTATTCCTCCCAACAATGGGACGAATAACTGAAAATCCGCGGTACCACCCAAATTATCATACTTATATGATCACTTTTAGTTCTAACAAACCTAGTAATATGGTAACGGATTACAATCCGGTCTAACCTACTTGAAACCTTTCGATAGACAACTCCGAAGTGTTCTTTCATATTAACTCTATTACTAAGTTCTCACTATCCTTAGCTCACTTTAACTTTGTTAATATTACTTTTCTTCATCAAAGTTATTAATTTAATAATATATTTTTTATATTTTTTTGTCAACTACTTTTGTTCTTATTTTTTTTGTAGTTTTATTACCTACTAAAAAACCACCTATAAGAGAAATTAAAAAATAAATATGAATACTTCCTTTATTTATTAACATTAATATAAAAAAATAAGCTGGTACATTTATTATAGTAAATAAGAAATTGGATATTACTTTTATAATTATTTTTTTGTGATATAAATATTTATAAAATATATTGTATATTAATGAAAGATATAGTCCATATACAAATGAAGATATTAACGATTGTATTTGTGTCTCTAAATTCATTATTTAAATAATCTATTAAATATACCTTGTTCTTTATTTTTATCTTTATTTTTAATATCTTCAATATAAGTAAGTCCTTTAATAGTTCCTTTTATTGATACATTTCCTTTCATTGTATCTAACTTTATTAATTCTAGGTCTTCTCCTTTAACTACTAAAAAACCCATGCTTGTTTCCATCAAAAATTCTTCATCATCAAAATTTTCTATTTTCTTTACGCCTGTAACAATTAAACTTTTTCTTTCTACTAATGTTATTCCATGATTATAGTTATTAATTGTATCATCTGTTTTTTCCATAAAGTCCTCCTAGTAGACTTTATGTTTTTTCTTAATAAATATACATACTTTTATTTTTAATATTGTATTATTTAAAATTTACAATACTTTTATTTTCTTCACAATACTTTATAAATTTTTTTAAATAAAAAATTATATAAATCAAATTATATTTCTTGGTCCGTTATCAATAAGCTATGAATTTTAAATTTATTAATTAAAGACATTTCAAATTAACTATCATTGTTGTAGTAACTATTTTAAATATTGTTTTTAGTAATTAGTGATTTTTTTATAATGATATTAAGCTAGTTTAGTATTTTTTTATTATATAAAAAAACTGCTAAAAAATTAGCAGTTTATTCAGTTTTGTTATATTCGTTTAGAATTGCTTCTTCAAACATAGCACGAACTTCTGGATTAATTGGATGAACTGTATCTCGATGAACAGTTACTGTTTCTCCATTTTCATTTTCTACTTCTCTTGAAGTACTTGGCATAGCAATAAATAAACCATTTTTACCTTCAATTATTCTGATATTGTGAATTGCTAGACCGTCATCTATTAAAACAGATGCTCTTCCTTTCATGCGTGATCCTTCGCGTTCTTCTTTTTTTACTTTTACTGATGTAATTTCCACTTTAATATATCCTCCCTCTTAAAGTATATAACTTTATATAGTTATAGTATAATATTTTTTAAAAAAATGCAACTATTATTATATAAACAATTCTAGAATTTCCGTTAGAATATCACTATAAGTAAATGATTTTATTTTATTATTTGATTCTTCCAATCTTATTGTAAAAATAGCATTATATGTATCTTCAATTATTCCATCAAATTCTTCTATTTGATTTCTAGCACCATTATATCTAAAATGAATTGTTTTTCCTTTGTTTTTTTCAAGTTTTTCCCTTATTTTTGCTATATTCATCTTGGATACCCCACGTACATTGTTCCATTTGTAATAATTCCACCAATTCCTTCTTCTTTGTATTTTGTGCTATTAATGATTTTTAGTAAATCTATTGATTCACTTTTGTTTGATAATGCAATTAATGATGCTACTATTGCAGGATCTAATGCATGAATGTTTATTCTTTTGGGACTACTTGCAAAATTAGCTCCAGCTTTTATTAATTCTTCATAGTTTGATTGACAAGCACCAGCAATTATAATTAATTTTTCCTGACTTTTTTCATATTTTCTTGCTTCTAATACGGCATTTATAAAATTATTACTATTTTTATATTCATCCTCTTTTATGCTATTTTTTCTTTTTTTAAAATATGCATCATGTCCTGTTATTACTACTATATCAGGATTAATTTCATTTAAATATTCATAAATGTTTGAGCTAATATCTTTTTCTTGCAATGTTACCCCATATGCCATTATTTTTAATTTTTTATATAATGACATACATCTTTTTAAATACTCATTATCTGCATCAATATGCAACACTTTCCCTGGCAAGTAAAAATATTCATTTCTATCTAAATTTATTTCATCGTTAAGATTTTTAGACATTTCTTCATCTTCGTTTCTTCCAGGATTATCAACTTTTTTTAAATCTTCTAAATAACTATCTGCAATAAGTCTAACATCCAGTCCTTTTAAGTAGGCAATGTTATTTTCAATGGACAATATTCTAAAAACTATATCATTACCATGAGATTTTCTTGTTACTAAATCTCCAACATTAAAAAGCATATAATCATCTCCTCTTGATTATATGCTAAATAACTTATAAATTATTACTAATTTCTATAAAGTCTTCAATACTAAGAGCTTCTGCTCTAATATCAGTTTTTTTGTTATTTTTTAATAATATTTCCTCAATTTTACTAAAATCATAATCTTTCAAATTATTTCTTAAAGTTTTTCTTTTATATTTAAAACTATCTTTTACAAGTTTAAAAAATATTTCTTCATTTTTTACTTTATAATTTTCTTGCTTTTTTGTCAAAGATAATATTACACTATCTACTTTTGGCTTTGGAATAAAAGAATTTTTGGAAACTATAAATTGTTGTTTTATATCAAAATAATACTTTAAAAATATAGTTATTGAAGAATAATCTTTTGTTCCTACTTTAGCAGAAAATCTTTCTCCTACTTCTTTTTGTACCATAATTACCATTTTTTCTATATTAATTTTTTCTTCTATTAATTTTATAATTATTGGGGTTGTTATATAATATGGTAAATTTGCTATAACATATAAATTATCATATTTATATTTTTCTAAATCTTTTTTTATATTTCTATTTAAAAAGTCATCATAAATAATTTCTATGTTATTTTTATTAAAAAATTCATTATCGAGATTTTTTTTAAGGTCTTTATCTATTTCATATGCTAATACTTGTCCATATTTAATAAGCTCTCTTGTTAAAGAACCACTACCTGGTCCTATTTCTATTATTACTGAATTTTCTTTTATATTAGATACACTTATTATTTTATTAATTATATTTTTATCTATCAAAAAGTTTTGACCAAATTTTTTTTTAAAATTATGTTCTATCATATATCCTCCAATAAAAAAGAAACCTGATTGTTATCAGATTTATTTCTTTTTTGTAACTTCTAATGATATCATGTTTTTTCCTTGATATCCTCTATCTAAAACACTACTTTTGCCAGTTACATATAAATCAACAATTTCATTTTTGTAGCATGCACCACAAGTATCTAGGATAATTCCTTCATATTCTACACCATCAATAGTTAAAAGTACTTCATCATAATATTTAAAATACAATTTATTTTCTTTAACACCAAATTTATTTTGTAAATATGTGGTTGCTGCTGCTAATACTAATTTTCCATTATATGTGTACCATCCATGTTCGTTAATAGTAAAGTCTTCAACACAAAGACCTGAACCTGTACAATAACCACTATTACATTCATCATTAGGGTAGTATGAAGTGATTCTATATTTATAAATTTCTATATTTGATAATATTTCTTCTGGTTTGTATTCTGTTATTAAATGAGAAGACCTTAAAGAATTAACGCCAGATATATTATATGTCGTTATTTTTTTTACACTTCCTACTTGAATCAACATTAAAAAAATTAATATTACATATAGTAAGACAAATATTTCTCTTTTAACTATAGAAATTAGTCTTTTCACAGAATCCACCTCTATAATTAAAATATAACATATATTGTTTTTTTAGTCAATTTTGTATTTATATTTGAAATAGTTCTTTAACATTATTTTCTATTTTTCTTTCTACTTCTTTTATATCAATATTTTTTTGTTTTGCAATTTCTTCAGCTATTATTGGAATATTAATAGGACTATTTTGTTTACCACGATATGGTTCTGGTGCTAAATAAGGGCTATCAGTTTCTGTAACTATATGTTTTAAATCAAGAGATTTAATTACATCTTTTAATTTAGAATTTTTAAATGTTAAGACTCCCCCAATTCCTAATTTATATCCAATAGAAGTATACATTTTAGCGTTTTCTAAATTTCCACTGAAGCAGTGAATTACACCTTCTAAGTTTCTTTCTTTTAATATATCATATGTATCCTGGAAAGCATCTCGAGAATGAATGACAATTGGTAATTTGCATTCTTCTGCTAAATCTAGCATAGAATTAAATAATTTTTTTTGTCTTTCTTTATTATCTTTTGACCAATAATAATCTAAACCTATTTCTCCTATTGCTATTACTTTTTTATTCTTTTTTATTTTGTTTTTCAAATTTTCAATATCAATATCCGTTATTTTATTTGCTTCATTAGGATGATATCCTAATGATAAATAAACTGTTTCATACTTATTAGAAATTTCTATAGCTTCATCAATATTGTTTAATTCACAACCACTTATTATAATTTTTCTAACATTTTTTAAATTACATTCTTCTATTAATTTATCTATATTGCTATATTCTTCTTTTGATATATGACAATGAGTATCAATATACATTTTACTTCTCCTTAATTTTAAAGTATTATTTTTTTAATGTTTCTTCTATTTCTTTTAATTTTACTTCTTTGTCAATTCTTTGGAATAAAGGAGTTGGTGTCAAAGTTTCATAAACTATATTATCTAAATATTTTTCTTCTTTGTTATTATTGTTCAATTGTTCAAATATTTTTTTACTTGTGCTAGGCAAAAAAGCTTGTAATTCAACAGCAGATACTCTTATAGCCTCTAACAAGTTATAAAGAACTGTTTCAAGTTTATTTTTTTCTTTTTCTTCTTTTGCTAAGGTCCAAGGTGTAGTTTCATCAATGTATTTATTGCTTCTTCTTAACAGATTAAATATTTCATCTAGTGCTGAACCAATTTCTAATTTGTTCATTCTATTTTCTACTGCTTTTTCTAGATTATTGATTGTGTTTATTAAATCGTTATCATACTCTGTTTTTTCTTTTTTGTTTTCGATTTTACCATTAAAATATTTATTGGCCATTGAAATAGTTCTATTTACTAGATTTCCTAAAACATTAGCTAAATCACTATTTACTCTTTCAATAATTAAATCATAAGTTATTGATCCATCATTAGCGAATGGTATTTCATGTAAAACATAATATCTTATTGCATCTGTTCCAAAAAAATTTACTAAATCATCTGCATAAATGATATTCCCTTTTGATTTACTCATTTTATCTTGTCCAAAAAGTAACCACGGATGTCCAAATACTTGTTTAGGAAGTGGTAAATCTAAGGCCATTAATATTATTGGCCAATAAATAGTGTGAAATCTTATAATGTCTTTTCCAATTAAATGCAAATCAGCTGGCCAATATTTTTTAAACTCTTCTGTTGGTTTGTCTACATCATAACCAATGTTTGTAATATAGTTAGTTAATGCATCAATCCAAACATATACTACATGTTTAGGATCAAAATCGACAGGTACTCCCCAAGTAAATGATGTTCTAGATACACACAAATCTTGTAATCCAGGTTTTAAAAAATTATTTATCATTTCATTTTTTCTTGATTCTGGTTGAATAAATTCTGGATGTTCTTCAATATATTTTATTAATCTATCTTGATATTTAGATAATTTAAAGAAATATGCTTCTTCGCTAGCGTTATGTACTTCTCTTCCACAATCTGGGCATTTACCATCTATAAGCTGACTTTCAGTGAAAAATGATTCACAAGGTGTACAATATAATCCTTCATATTTTCCCTTATAAATATCTCCTTGTTCATAAAGTTTTTTAAATATTTTTTGTACTTGTTTTTCATGTTTTTCGTCTGTTGTCCTAACAAATCTATCATATGTTGTATCCATTATATCCCATATATCTTTAATTTCTTTTGCTATTTGATCAACAAATTCTTTAGGAGTAATTCCCTTTTCTTCTGCTTTTAATTGAATTTTTTCACCATGTTCATCGGTTCCAGTTTGAAAATATACATCAAACCCTTTTTGTCTTTTATATCTTGCAATTGCATCTGCTAAAACTATTTCATAAGTATTTCCAATATGTGGTTTTGCGGACGTATATGCAATTGCTGTTGTTATATAATATTTTTCCATTATTTTTCCTCCTTATTAGTAGATCCAATTCCACCTTTTCTTTCATTTATTATTTTTTCTTCATTGTCCACTGTTAAAAATTTAGTAAATATTCCTTGGCAAATTGCATCACCTTTTTTTACAACGTAATCTTTATCTCCTTCATTTTGCAATTTTAGCCAAGCGTGTCCTTCATTATTAGGATTATTATAATAATCACTTTCAAAAATTCCTACTTGATTGCACATCCGTATATTGTACTTAAATCCCATACTACTTCTAATAACTAACATTAACATTTCATCTTTATTCATATTAATTTTTACACCTGTTGGTATTTTTTTTATTTCATTTGGTTTTAAAACAAAGTCATATAAAGAAAAGAAATCATAACCAGCACTATGTTTCGTACTTCTTTTAGGTAATAAATAGCTATTATATAGTTCTATATCATTACTACAATCTTTTTTAAACTGTTCAAAACTTATTTTTTCAAAATATCTAGACATTTTTAAAACCTCCTAAAAATAAAACACAGATAAAACCTCCTTAAGGACGAATTATCCGTGTTACCACCTTAATTCATAAATTAATTTAATTTATGCACTTATCTTATAACGCTATTGCGGACTTTGAGTCTGTTCTGGAACCCATTTTCAAGTAAAACTTATGTCTTTTTTCACCTACAAGACTCTCTTTTTATAAGTTTTTTCTCTCTCTTTTCCTTCAACACATTTAAAAATATGCATTAATTATAACATTATTTTTTTTACTCTTCAACATTTTTTCCTAAAAATTGCGAAGCAATGTCTACAATATTTTTATCATTTTCATTTAGCTTTTCATTGTTTATTAATATTACTAAGCCAATTACATCACCATTTGCTATTATTGGTGAAATAATATAATTACATTCTATAAAATTATCTTCTGTTATATATAGCTTTTTCCTATCATTTTCTTTTATTTTTGTTCTTTTAACAATACAATCCTCTAAATATTTACTAATAGATTTATTTAAATATTCTTTTTTTCTTAAATTTGGACAAGAAATTATATTATCTCTATCTGTTATAAACATTTCCATTTTCATCGTTGTATATATTGTTTCTGAATATACATTGGAAATTTCTACTAAATTATTCATTGTAGAATACTTTTTTAAAGCTACAACATCTTTATCAATATATATTTCTAATGAGGCTCCATCTTTAATTCCTAGAGTTCTTCTAATTTCTTTTGGTATTACTATTCTTCCTAGTTCATCTATTCTTCTTACTACTCCAGTTGTTTCCATTTTTGTCCTCCATTTCACTTATATAATTATTTTTTGCTCTAAATCTATTTTTTATACTTATAATTTACTTATAAGTAAATTATAATATCTTTATTAGTAGTTTTCCTTTGGTAATTTTTACCAAATTAAAAACTCACTAAATTTTTTAGTGAGTTTTACTGTTCTATTGTTTGTTTATTAAGTGAAATATATTTATTATAAGATTCAATTGACATGTTTTTTAGCGATTCATCTCGAAATTTTATTTGTTCTTGAATCTTTTTAATTATATTATTATTAAATAAAATATTTATTCGACTATAAATTCTTTCTTCTTGTTCTTTAGATTCTAATTTATATTTTCGTATAATTTCTTGTGAAAATTCTGTGCAAATTTCTTTTTTCAAAAGTAAATCTAATTCATCATTTAACTGCTCTGTTTCTTTTGCCAGAAATTCATTATATTCATTTAAATATTCTTCTTTAACAATATCATCCTCTATTTCTTTATCTAAAAAATTTTCTTTTATTCTTATTTTTTTCTCTTCTATTTTAGAATTAACTATGTTATTTATCCTATTTTTTTCACGGAAAAGAATACCTAATAATTCTTCTTTTTTATATTCAATATCTATTTCTAAAAAATATTTTTTAAAAAACATAGCTAATTTATTTATTTCCAATGCTACGCAATTATCTGTTGTATTTTTTAAAGCTTCTAAATTTCTTTCCATTTCAAGAGTTAAACTATTTTTCAATATTTCTTTGTTTTTATCTTGAAACATTTTGTTTATATTCATTTCCATTAATAACACCTTTTTCTATCTTATTAAAATATTAACAAATCTAGTTCTACTAGTCAAGAAATAGCTAGTTTTTAAAAGTTATCTTATTTAATAATTCTGTTAACATATAAATACTGTTTTTTTCCAATTTAATAGTATCTAATATTATAATTAAATGGCCACTTTTCATTTGAAATCTAAACATTCTTGATATATTAAAGGCGTCGACAAATAGTTTTTCGCCATCTATTTTATTAGATATCTCTTGTGAAAAAACTAATTCTATATAATTTTTAGTTTGATTTACTCTTTCAACTTCTAATTTTTTAGCTATTTTTTCAAACCATTCTTCATACATATATATTAATATTTTTTCATCTATTTTTCCAAATCTATCTTCAAGCTCATTTTTTACTATTATTAATTTATTGTAAGAGTCAATTTCATTAATTTTTTTATGAATTTCAATTTTTAAATCTATATCTTTTACATATTCATCAGAAATATGAGTATCTACACTTATTAATGGTTTTTCATCTGTATTTTCTTCTTCTTTTATTTCTTCGCCTTTTAATTTAGCAACTTCTTCATTTAAAATTTTTAGATACAGTTCTATTCCTATATTATCAATAAATCCAGCCTGTTCACTTCCTAAAATATCGCCAGCTCCTCTTATTGACAAATCTCTTGTAGCAATTTTAAAACCACTTCCCAATTCTGTAAATTCTTTAATAACATTTAATCTTTTTATAGCTGTTTCATTCAACATCTTGTTTTGTTGATACATTAAATATGCGTAAGCAATTTTATTACTTCTTCCTACTCTGCCTCTTATTTGATATAGTTGACTTAAACCAAAACAATCTGCGTTATATATTATAAGAGTATTTACGTTTGGAATATCGATACCTGTTTCTATAATTGTTGTACAAAGCAAAACATCATATTTATTATTAATAAAGTCTATCATACGATTTTCTATTTCATTTTTATTCATTTGTCCATGAGCTTCTATTATCCTTGCTTCTGGTAATAACTTTTGTAATTCTTGCTTTTTAGCTTCCAATTTTTCTACACTATTATATAATATAAATATTTGTCCACCTCTAGATAATTCTTTATATACAGCATCTTTTATAATATGTATATTTTCCTCTAACACGTAAGTTTGCACTGGATATCTGTCTACAGGTGGTGTTTCTATTAAAGATAAACTTCTTAGTCCTGTCATTGACATTTGTAATGTTCTTGGAATTGGTGTTGCTGTCAATGTTAATACATCTACATTTTCCTTGTATTCTTTGATTTTTTCTTTATGAATTACACCAAATCTTTGCTCTTCATCAATAATTAGCAATCCTAAATTATTTGGTTTTATATCACTACTTAATATTCTATGCGTACCAAATAGTATATCTACTTTTCCATTTTTTAATTTTTCTATTATTTCTTTTGTATTTTTTGTTGAAGTAAAACGATTTAATAAAGCAATATTTATTGGGAAATTTTTAAATCTTTGAATTGCATTTTCATATTGTTGATTTGAAAGTATAGTTGTAGGGCACAAATATAAAACTTGCTTTCCATCATTAACTGCTTTAAACATTGCTCTAAAAGCTACTTCAGTTTTACCATAACCAACATCACCACATAATAATCTATCCATTGGCATTGATGATTCC
Organism: uncultured Bacilli bacterium; assembly: GCA_944332205.1. GTDB lineage: Bacteria > Bacillota_I > Bacilli_A > RF39 > UBA660 > RUG13868. The sequence goes on from CALVJN010000005.1 coordinate 55,552, forward strand.
ATATCTTCTTTTATTTGTTTTGTTGCATAAAGTTGATCTTTGGTTGGTTCATAAGGAAACTCTGATTCAAACATTAATTGTAATTCATTATCTTTACTAAATTGAAATCCTTTTTTCATTTCTCTTAATGCGTATATTTTTAACAATTTGTCAGCAATATCTTTTATTTTGTTTTTTACACGTAATTTTGTTTTTTTCCATTCCGTTCCACCTAATTTATTTATTTTCGGAACAATTCCTTCTTTTCCGGTATATTTACTAATTAAATCTATTTTTTCTACCGGTATATATAATTTATCTTTGCCCAAATATAATATTTCTAAATAATCTTTTAGTACTTCTCCTTGTTTTAAAGTTTTTATACCATTATATATTCCTATTCCATGCAATGTATGTACTATATAATCTCCAATTTCTAAATTGTTGATATTTTTTATTTTTGATGAATACTTAAAGTTTGTTTTATATTTTGCTTTATTAATATGTTTAATAAATAATTCAGATTCTGTTAATATAATTATATCTTTATATATAAAACCTTTATTTATTGCCATATCTATTATATTAACTTGATTTTTTAAAATATTTTGGTAATTAGTTATAACATAACTATGTTCAATAAATTTTGTAAAGCTTTTTATTTGATAATCTTTTATAGCAATTATTATAGTTTTATTTAAATATATTTGTTCATTTATAAATTTATTGATTGCTTCTATATTTTCTGAAAAACTATTGATGTCTTTTATTTGATAATTAATAATATTTTCAGAAGATACGTTTTCAAAAATATTTTCAACGGTATTATAATATATAACTTTATCTTGTTTTATTTCATTAAGGTTATACATATAATCACTATCAAATTTGGTGTCTTTGTCTATTTTATATTCAAACATTTGCTCTAATTGAGTATTAAATGCTACTTTTATTTGATTATAATTTTTAAATATTGTGATTGGATTATCTAAATAATCATAAATTGAATTTATTTTCCCATTCATTAATTTTTTTAAATATTTTTGTTTTTCTTGATATTCTTCATTAAAATTATCTGTTAAAAATTCTGTATATGGTAATATTTTTACTTCTTCTATTTCTTCAATAGTTTTTTGAGTATCTTCATCAAATATTCTTATTGAATCTATTTCGTCCCCAAAATATTCTATTCTTATTGGATGTTCAAATTCAATTGGAAATATATCTATTACGAATCCTCTAATTCCAATTTCGCCGGTTTTTGTTACTAAGGTTTCTGTTTTATAGCCTATAGATATTAAGTCATCTATTAGCTTTTCTCTTTTATATTCTTTATTTTTTATTAAATTTAATATTGAACTTTGATATTTTTCTTTTGTTGGTAAATATCTTAAATATCCGTTTAAATGTGTTACTATTATTTTATTTTGCAAGTCAAAGGTTCTATTTATTGTTTCCAAACGAGTAACTTTTAAATCTGGACTTATTGCTATTGATTCGCTTGTTAAAAAATCATCCATTGGAAATAAATAATTATTATTTGTATATGTTGATAAAGAATTATTTATTAAATTTGCTTCAAATAATGTTGGTGTTACAATAAGTATATTTTTCTTTTGTTTATTTAATAATTTATTTACATACAACGAAAAAAATTCGTCGTTTAGTCCGACCAATCCTACTGTTTTTTTATCAATATTATCAATTTTTATTAAATCTTCGAGCAAGTTCATAATATCACCATTATTTTTTATTATATTTACTCATTAATTTTTCAAAGTCCATTACAATATAGTCATTTAAAATATTAATAATTGTAGAAGTAACTTCATTCAATTTTTCTTTTTCTTCTTTTGTAAATGTACCAAGTACATAATCTTTAGTAGGAATATCTTTATTATTAGAAATTCCAACTTTTAAACGTTTATAATTATTTGTTTGTAAATGATATTCTATACTTTTTAAACCATTATGTCCACCACTAGACCCTTTTATTTTTAATTTTATCTTTGAAAAGTTTAAATCTAAATCATCACTTATTATAAGAATATCTTCAATACTTATTTTATAAAAGTTTTTATATTTTATAACTACTTCACCAGAAAGATTCATATAGGATAAAGGCTTTAATAATATTACTTTTTCGCCGTTTATTAATATCTCATTGTATAATCCGTTAAATTTTTCTTTGTTAATTTTTATTCCTAATGATAATGCAAATTTATCTATAAATAAAAAACCTATATTATGTCTTGTATTTTCATATTCTTTTCCTGGATTTCCTAGTCCTACTATAAGTTTCATTGTTTACTCCTTTGCCTTAAATTGCTTTTTTACTTCTTCGGTATAATTTCCATTACTATCATGAACTATTAAAGGAGATAAAAATTTTAATCCACTGTTTCCATTTTTTCTTCCTTCTATTAATACCATATTTGATTCAGAATTAGTTTTAGGATATATTAATTGTATTTTTTTGGGCTCAATATTATTTAATCTAAATAGTTCTATTATTTCTATTAATCTTTCTGTTCTATGTATTAGTGCAAACGTACCATTATTGTTTAAATATTTTTTTGCTATTTCAACTAATTCTTTTAATGTTATCTCTTTTTCGTGTCTAGCAATTGTCTTTTGAATAATTTCGTTAGTGTTTGAATTTTCTGTTAATTTAAAATATGGTGGATTTGAAACAATTACGTCAAAACTGTTTGGTTGAAAATATTTATCTAAATTTTTCATATTATCATTTATAATTGTTATTCTGTTTTCTAGATTATTTATTTTTAGTGACTCAATTGCTAATTCATATATTTCTTTTTGAATTTCAATACCAAATATTTCTGCTTTAGTCTTAGTAGATAAAATTATAGGAATTGGTGCATTACCGGTTCCCAAATCTAATATTTTTTTTGTTTTTTTTGTTAAAGTAACAAAATTTGGCAATAATACCGAATCTAGAGAAAAATTAAAATACTGATTATTTTGAACTATTTTAAATCCATTATAATCAAGTAAATCATTTATTACTATCATTTTTTTTGTTTTCCACTTCTATTGTAGTTTTATCTTTTTTCTCTAGTGTGTAAGTATTCTTAAATAAATTATGTGATATTACTTTTCCTTCAATCCCATCTACTTTCATTTTAGTTCCAATTGGAGGAAAATCTTTTTTCATTTCTAAATAATTATCATCTTCATACTTTAAGCAACATAATAATCTTCCGCAAATTCCATTAATTTTAGTAGGATTTAACGATAAATATTGATTTTTAGCCATATTAATTGAAACACTATTGAAATCATTTAAGAAGCAATTACAACATAAAGGTCTTCCACATGGCCCTATACCACCAATTTCTTTAGCTTTATCTCGTACACCTATTTGTCTTAATTCTATACGTGTTTTATAAATTGCTGCCAATTTTTTAGCCAGTTCGCGAAAATCTACTCTCTCATCAGAAACAAAATTATATATTAATTGGTTTTTATCAAATGTAAAATTGCAATCAATGAATTTCATATTTAAATTTAGCTTTTTTGCTATTTTTTTTGCATTTTCTAAAGCTTCAATAGCCATTTTTTCATTTTCTTCTTGTATTTTTGTATCTTCAACAGTTGCCAACCTAATTACTTTTTTTAATGTGTTTTCTACCTTTTCATCTGTTGTATTTGTTTCATTAGTTGTTACAACACCTAATTGTAGTCCTCTTTCTGTATCAACTATTACTTTTTCTTCTTTTTTTATATTTATATTATTTGTTAAAAAATAATATATTCGATTAGAGTTTCTAAATTTTACACCAACTACTTTACTCATTTATATCAACTCCACTCATAGAAATAATTAATTTATCTAATAATAATTTTATATTTGGATTATATTTTATTCTATCTAAGCACATATTAATAGCATTTATTTTATTTTTTATAGTTCTTATATCATTAAATTTAGCAATTTCAGATATTTTACCTTTATAATTATAAAAATAATTAAGCTCTATATTATTTATAAAATAAAGTGTATCACTATAAATATAAAGTATATTTTTTAAAAATTCAGCTAAACTTGTCCTATCTAATATTTCTTTTGTATAAATATTATTAGTATATGCAATAGCTTTTTCTTTCTTTTTTTCTACCATTGTAACAAATTCAAAAATTTTATTAATGTAATCCTCATTGTATTCACTATTAATAATCTCTGGTACATAAAATCTAATTATTTGACATCTCGATATTATAGTATTTATGACAATATTTCTATTGACAGCAATTAATATAGCAATTATATCGTCACTTGGTTCTTCTAAAAACTTTAATAATGTATTAGCTGAGGAAGTATTTAATTTTTCTGCTTCTTCAATTACATATATTCTTTTTGAATTATAAATCGACTTTGTTTTAAAATTTTCTTTTAAATTAATTATTTCTTCTTTTCTTATTGTTTGTGAATCAGTTCTTATAAACTGAATATCAGAATTTTTTTCTAAGTCTTCTATTTTTTTGTTTTTTTCAAAACTTAAAATTTTTTCTATTAATGCTTTTGCAATCTCAATTCTATCAATATAATTTGTTTCTATTAAATAGGCATGATTAATTTTATCTTTTTTTATATATTTGTCCAATAATAATTTAAATTCATTAATTTTGTTTTTCTCAATCATAATGCCTCCTTAATAAAATATTTTTAGAATTATTAAAAGTAGAGCAAAACCTGGTAAATCTAATATTGCAACGACAATAACTGTAATATAATTTATTGGAATTATTAAATTTATTTGCGCTCCAATTAAATTATATGTATATAACAATAAAATTGCAAAAATTATTTTTTTAAATAATAAAGATATTTTTTTCATAATTCACCTCGTTAAAAATTATGAAAAAATGAGTTTTTTTATTCTATTTCTTTTCGATCATTAAGTGCTCTTTCCAAAGTCATCGTATCAATATATTCAATATCTGTTCCAATAGGAATACCACTTGCAATTCTAGTAACTTTTATATTCATTCCTTCTATTATTTTTTTTATATAAAGAGCCGTTGTTTCTCCTTCAATGCTTGGTTTTACAGCGATAATTATTTCTTGAAAATTACTACTATTAATTCTTTTTATTAATTTTTCAAGTCCAATATCGTCTGGATCAATTCCTTCTAATGGCGATATTAAACCATTTATAACATGGTATTCCCCATTATATGTTCCTATTTTTTCAAATAAAAATATACTTTTTGGATCTTCAACAATACATAAAACTTCTTTTGTTCGCAAATTATTATTACATATATCACATATGTCTTTATCAGTTATACTATTGCATATACTACATCTTTTTATTTTTTCTTTTGCTTCTTTAATTGAATTAGCAAAAAAATCCGTTTTTTCTATATCTTCATTAATTAGATAAAAAGCTAATCGCTCTGCAGTTTTTTCACCAATTCCTGGTAATAATTTAAAACTCTCTATTAAATTTTTTAAACTTTCTGGATACATTAAAACATTCCTGGTATATTACCAAATTTTGACATTTTTTGTTCTCTCAAAGCATCTACTTTTTTAAAAGCATTATTTATTGCAACCATAATCATATCTTCTAACATTTCAATATCTTCTTTATCCATATTAGCTGATTTATCAATATTAATTGATAGAATTTCTTTTTTTCCATTAACTTTTACTTTTACTAATGAATTTTCACCCTCAAATTCTGTTTTTTCTATTTCTTCTTGTATTTTTAACATGTCTTTTTGTAAATTTTGTGCTTGTCTCATAAGTGCTTGCATATTCATATTTTTTTCCCTCTTTCTATATTTCTTCAAATAATTCTCTAGCTTTTTCTCTCAAACTAGTTTTTTCATTTTTTAATATATCATGTTCTTCTGTATATTTAAAACTATTTTTATCCTGTTTATACATTTTTATATATTGGTTCCATTCATTTTCTGACAGACAGATTACTTTATATTTATTTTCAAATATTTTTTCAAATATTTTATCTACTTTATATATATCATTATTTATTTGTTCAGAAAGTCCTACAAGTTTAGAAGTTAAAATTATATTTTGTTTACTTGCAGCGACTGGAACTATATCAGAGCTTAATAGTCTAGCCAAATTTCCATATTCTGTATCAAAAGCTAGATTTTTTAATTCATTCCATTTTGCTCTTATATCTATTATTATTTGTTTTTCAGGATTACATAATGTATTTGATACTCTTATTTCTTTTAAATTATTTTTTATATTTTGTTTTTGTTCACTATTTACCTTTTTAATTTCTTCTGTTTGTTCTTTTTTTTCAGTTATATTTTTATTATTATTTTCTATTTCGCTATCTAACATCATATTTAATAATGTTACTTCAAAAATTATTTTTGGATTTTCCGACTTTTTCATGTTATTTACTAATTCGTCAAGTTTTTTTATAATCAAACATTTGTTTGTATCATATTGTTTTTGATTAACTATTATATTTTTTTCATGCTCTATTAAATCGTTAACTAACTTTATTAAATCCACTCCACTATTATAAAATTCATTTATTTTTTTTAAAATTAATTCTATATTTTTATTTTCAAAAATTGTCAGAAAATTTTCTAATTCTTTATTTGATATATTTCCAGATATTTCTTTTATTGTATTAACATTTATTTCATCTTCTGAATATGCAATTGCTTTTTCTAATAATCCTATGGCATCACGTAGTCCACCATTCGAATATTTAGCAATTTCTTCAATAGCTTCATGTTCAATTTTTATTTGTTCTTTGATTGAAATCTCTTTTATTTTTTCTTCTATATCATTTTCATTTATTTTCATAAATTCAAAAGTTTGACATCTTGATACAATTGTAGTAGGTACCTTATTAAATTCTGTTGTTGCTAGAATGAAAATTATATGTTCTGGAGGTTCTTCTAATGTTTTTAATAATGCATTAAAAGCTCCAATTGATAACATATGTACTTCATCAATAATATATACTTTATACTTTAATTCTGAAGGAACAAAATTAATTTTACTTTTTAAGTCTCTAATCTCATCAACTCCATTATTTGATGCTGCGTCTATTTCTATTATATCAACACATTCTTTTTCATTAGATAATAAGCAGTTATTACATTTTTCACATTGTATACCGTTATTATTTTCTAAACAATTAACTGCTCTAGAGAAAATCTTTGCAATAGAAGTTTTCCCTGTTCCACGAGGTCCATAAAATAAATATGCATGAGCAATTTTTTTATTTTTTATAGAATTTTTTAGTATTTTAATAGTAGTTTTTTGTCCAGAAACTTCATCAAAATTTTTTGGTCGATATTTTCTGTATAATGCTTGATATTTCATTTTGCCTCCTTTCATTTATTTATATTATTATAACATATTTATATTTATTATCATAAATTTTTTCCACTGTTTTATTTCCCGGGAAATATTTTATTGTTTTAACTTCGTTTTACTTTTATGTTTCACGTGAAACTTTTTATCTTTTTCCACTGTTTTATTTCCCGGGAAATATTTTATTGCTTTAACTTCGTTTTACTCTTATGTTTCACTTGAAACTTTTTATTTTTTTCACTGTTTTATTTCCCGGGAAATATTTTATTGTTTTAATTTCGTTTTACTTTTACGTTTCACGTGAAACTTTTTATCTTTTTCCACTGTTTTATTTCCCGGGAAATATTTTATTGTTTTAACTTCGTTTTACTTTTATGTTTCACGTGAAACTTTTTATCTTTTTCCGCTGTTTTATTTCCCGGGAAATATTT
>CALVJN010000006.1 GCA_944332205.1 uncultured Bacilli bacterium
ACCATAATACCATCCTTTCTTTTTAGAGTAGGATAGTTTCTTATAACACAAAAAAACTAATCCATTTCTGAATTAGTCATTTATCAAAACTCGAAAAGTTCGAGCACATTTCACTATGGAGCAATGGGAAAGATTGAAACTTTTGGCATATTATGGCTATGGTTATAAAAATCATCTTGAAGAAAAATGGATTTCTATAACTCAAATGTTAATTTGGAGAACTGTTGATCCAAGTCATTCTTTTAATTGGATTGATAATGTTAATGATAAGAATATTATTTATCCATATAATAGTGAAATAGAAGAAATAGAAAGTTTGGTCAGTAGTCATAATTTAATACCAAGTATTCCTAAAGAAGTTAGAATGAGTATTAATGATAGTGTTGAATTGTTTGATAATAGTTTGCAATTAAATAAATTTAAAATTATTGAGTCAGATATTGATGCAAGAATTGTAGATAATAAGTTAGTTATAAATTCTTCGGAAGAAGGACATAAGAAAATAATTTTATCAAATCGTGATGATAATTTATCATATTCAACAGAGTTTTTTTATAGTTTTGGGACACAGAGTGTTATTGAAAGAGGAAGTGTCGATTTTTTAGAATTAGAAATTGATATTTACGTAGAATCAGGTAGTATTAAAATTGTTAAATTAGATAGTGATTCTAATTCAATAATACCTAGTGGAGATGCAAGTTTAGTTGGTGCTAAGTATTCAGTATTTGATATAGATGATAATTTAATAGGTAGTATTGTTATTGGAGATAATAATACTGGTGTTTTAGAAAATATTTCATATGGAAAATATAGAATCAAAGAAGTAGAAGCTGGTAAGGGATATTATATTGATAAAAATGAATATTTTATAGATATTGATAGAGATAACTTAAATGTAGAGTTAAATTTAAAAAATGATGTTATAAAATCAAAAATTAAAATTATTAAATATTATGGTTCAAACGAAGATTATGCTAATTTTTCTATGAAAGTTGAAAGTGGTATTACTTTTGAGTTTTATGATTCAAATAATGATTTAGTTTATACTGGTATTACGGATGAATTTGGAATTTTAGAAGTAATTTTACCTTATGGTAAGTACACAATAAAGCAGATTAACACTACTGATAATTATGATAAAGTTGATGATATGACTATTATTGTCGATGAAAAATCTAATGTCAGTATAACATTACCTCTTTATGATATTGAAATAGATGTACCAGATGCTTATATTGAAGATGGTTCTAGATTTTATGATTTTATTTTATTATTAATTTTAGCTATATTATCTGGAGTTCTTTATGTTATCAACAGTAAATAAAATAATATATGTTTTGTTTGTTTTTTATTTAATAATAAATTTATCATTTGTAAATTTATCTAATGCATATACTTTGACAGATATAGAGTTTATAAATAATGGAAATAAAGTTATTGAAAATCCAATTATGTTGTTGAAAATTCCTAAGATTAATTTATATAATTATATATATGATAAAGACAGTATTAAAAATAATATAGATAAGAACATTCAAATAATGAAAGAATCTAATATGCCTAATGAAAATAATGGCAATGTTGTTTTAGGTGGTCATTCTGGTAGTGGACCGGTAGCATATTTTAATGGTTTAGTATATTTATCAATAGGTGATAAAATAATTTTAGAGTATTTTGATAAGCAGTATATATATGTTGTTTCTAATATTTATAATGATTATAAAGATGGAAGAATTACTATTAGGCGTGATATAAATGATACAACTGTAACCTTATTTACATGTAATTTATTAAATAAAAATAATTATTTAGTTATCATTGGAACATTAATATCTATTGCATAATAAAAAATCCTGTAGTAATCAGGATTTTTCTTTTTTTATATTTTCTTTCTTTTCAATAATATGTATTATATAATACATTATATAAGATATAACTCCTAATATGAAAACTGATGTAATTACTAAGTTAATATTAAATACTTGTGAGCCATACATTATTAAGTATCCTAAACCTTCTTTAGATACTAATAATTCTCCCATTATTACGCCAATTAATGACATGCTTATATTTATTTTAAATGCATTTATTATATTTTGTTTATTACTAGGAAAAATTACTTTAGAAAATATTTGCCATTTTGTTGCATTAAAACTTTTTAATAATGTTATATAATTTTTTTCTGTTGAAATAAATGCATTATATATATTTATTATGCTTATTATTAAGGATATCATTAATGCCATAAAAATAATTGAATTTGTACTTGTTCCAACCCAAATAATTATTAACGGGCCTAAGGCAACTTTTGGAAGAGAATTTATAACAGTTAAGTAGGGGTCAACTATTTTTGCAATAGTTTTATTCCACCATAATATAGTTGCTATTATTAAACCTAATATTGATGCTAAAAGAAAACTTATTATCGTTTCATAAAAGGTTACTCCTATGTGTGTTAGTAATTTATCTTTAAATAGTTTTATTGTTGTATTAATAATGTTTTCAGGTGATGAAAATAGAAATGTATTAATTATTTTTAAATTAGCAAGTATTTGCCATGTTGCAATAAATATTATAAGTATTAAAAATTGAAATAGTATTATAAGATACTTTTCTTTTTTTTTCTTTTTTAAAAATTCTTTGTGTTCATTACTGTATATGGACATCTAAATCCCTCCATATTTTATCATAATATATACTAAATTCTTTTTTTGTTCTGTTCTTTATTGGAGTTTCTCTTTTTTCATAATTTATTGTATATATGCTTTTTATAGTAGATGGTCTTTTAGTTAAAACAATTATTCTATCTGATAGACTTATAGCTTCGCTTGAGTTCTTTTTTTCAGAAAAAAAAATAATATTTATTGATGGATATGATTAATACGGGTATTTATATTAGAGTTTCAACTGAAGAACAAGCAAACAATGGTTATTCAATCAGAGCTCAAGAAGAAAAATTAAGGTCTTATGCTAGTATAAAAGATTGGAATGTTTTTTCTGTTTATATTGATGAAGGGATAAGTGGAAAAAATATTGTTGATCGTAAGGAACTAAAACGTTTAATTAATGATATAAAAGAAAATAAAGTTAATAATGTTTTAGTTTATAAAATTGATAGATTGACAAGATCAACAAAAGATTTAATAGATCTTATAGAGATTTTTAATAAATATAATTGCAGTTTTAATTCTTTAAACGAGTCAATTGATACTAAGACATCTACTGGCAGAATGTTTATAAAAATAATAGGTATTTTTGCTGAATTTGAACGTGAAAATATTGTTGAAAGAGTTAAATTAGGATTAGAAAGAAAAGTAAAAGAAGGCTATACTATTGCATCAAGAAATGTAAGCTATGGTTATGTTAAAGAAAAAGGGAAAAAAATTCAAAAAATAAATAAAGAGGAATCAATAGTTGTTAATAAAGTCTTTGATTTGTTTTTAGAAGGTTATTCTTATACAGAAATTGCTAACGTTTTAAATAATAATAATATTTTTACTAAAAATAATTGTAAATGGTCATATAAAACTATAAAGCTTCTTTTAATAAATCCTAATTATATTGGTAATGTTCGTTATGGATTAAATAGTGATAGGTATTTTGAAACTAAAGGTAAGCATATCCCTATTGTTGATATTAATAAATATTTATCTGTACAAGAAAAAATAAAAAATTATCGAAAGCATAAAGGGTTTTTTAAAGTTAGATGTGCTTGTGGTAATTTAATGAAAATGAAAAAAACTAGTTATTTGACGAAAAAAAATAAGCTTAAAGTTTATACTCAATATTTTTGTAATTGTTGTGATTCTAAAAGTATAAGTGAAAGCCTGTTAAGAAAAAAATTATTATATATATTAAATATTAATGAAAAAGATAACGAGAAATTTATTTATGCTATTAAAAATATTAAAGAATTAGTTGTTTTAGATAAAAATATTAAAGAAATTCTATATTATTCATAAAAAGACAAATTTATACAAATCTTTAGAATAAACTAAAATTGAGGTGGTGATATGGAGTTTATTAGAAAAATTATTGTTTTAGCTTTTAGTTTATTATTACCTTTTAATTTAAATGTTGAATTTCCAATTGATTTTAAAGAAATTGATTACAAAGAAATAGTGGATATAGTTAGCGGTAGTCAAGTAAATTCTAAATATGTAAATGTTGCAAGAAATGAATTTAATAACCAAGATATTATTGGACGTCTTTATATTGAGTCTATTAGGCTTGATGTTCCATTAGTTCAAACAGAAGATAATGAATATTATTTAAATCATGATGTTTATAAAAATTTAGATAAGGTTGGTTCAATTTTTTTAGATTATCGAAATAATATTGATCTTGATTCAAAAATATTAATTTATGGTCATAATTCTAAGAATATCGAGACAGATTTTAAAAAATTAGAAAATTTTTTAGATTTAGATTTTTTTTATAATTTGGATAATAGAAAAATTATTTTAGAAAGTAATAATAAAATATCTTATTACGAAATAGCAAGTGTAGTAATTACAGTTTCTGATTTTCAACATATGAAACTAACTTTTACTAAAGATGAATGGAAAAAGCATATTGATTGGCTAAACAAATCATCTTTGTATCAAAGTTTTTTGGATTATGATGATCAAATTTTAATTATGCAAACATGTTATTATGAACCTGATGATTCTTATCTTTTAATAGTTGCTAAAAAAATAGAGGAGGAATTATATTGAAATTTAAAAAAATATTATTAAGTTTTTTATTTATTTATGTTTTTTTACCTAGTTTTGTTTTTGCATTAGATTATAAAAGTGGTGATATAAAAAATCCTGAAATCAGTGTTAGTAATGATAATATTGTAGTAACTAAAAAAGTAAGTAAGACAAAAGAAGATTTTGTTTATAATGTAGAATTTTTGGTAGAAGGGGAAAATATATTAGAAGCTTTAACTAAAAATGTTTATGTATCTGTTATTTTTGATAGATCAGGTAGTATGCTTTGTGACAATGGAACAAAAACATCTGCTGATTTGTTTTATAATAAATATACTAGTATAAATAATCAAAGTTTATATTGTTTATTTACTGATTCTATTAATAATTATAAATGGGATAATGCAGTTAGTGGTGCTATAAATTTTTCTAAAGATATAACAGAAAATATTCCAACTAGTAAAATTAATTTAATTACTTTTGCTAATGATACTTCAAATAAGATTTCATGGACTAATCAAGTTTTTAATACTAGTGACTTTGATTATCCATATGGTGCTACAAATTTACATTTAGCAGTTGATCTTGCTAAAGAAAATTTAGATTCAGTTGAAGATAATGCTTTAAAATATATATTAATAATAAGTGATGGTGAACCAAACAATACTAATCTTTTATTTAAATCAATAGATAAAGTAAAAAATGCTGGAATAAAAATATATACCGTTGGCTATGATACTAGTGAAAGTGCTAAAAATACTTTAAAAAGTATAGCTAGTGGGGAAGATTATTACTATGATGCTACTACTGATGGTATTAAAGATATATTAAAAGAGTTGGCAACTGATATTAAAGAAATTTCCGCTGGGAAAGATGCGGTATTAATTGATACTATTGGTGAAGATTTTTCTTATGTATCTGGAGAAGGAGTAGTTGTTAAGGATAAAGTTGTTACTTATTCTTTAGGTGAAATAAGTGATGAAAAAATATCTTTTAATTTTAATATAAGACTTAATGATAATTTGGAAAATGGATGGTATACTACTAATAATATTTTAAATGAAGGAGTTATATTAAAATATAAAGATAAAAATAATCAAGAACAAAAGATTGTGATGAATTCATCTTCAGAAGTTTATTATGAAAAAGATAAATATCCATATACTATAAATTATTATAAAGATTCTATTTCACAAGATAATTTACTTGGGACTATTAGTGATTATTTAGAACTTGATAAGATAGTAAGTGTAGAAAAAGATAAATATTTGCCTGTTGGTTACACAAGTGAAAATATCATTTTAGATGATTTTGTTATAGGTAAAGATGACAATGTTTTGAATATTGTGTATGAAAAGAATAATTATCCTTATCATATAGAATATTATAAAGATGAAATATCACGTGTTAATTTAGTGGCAAAAACAAAAGATGTTTTTAGAGAATATGAATCATTAGTTACTATTGAAGACATTGTTAATGATTTTGGAGAAGATTGGTTAAGCTTATATAAACCAGATGGATATAAAAATGGTATTGCATCTACAGAAGAAATATCTATTGATGTTGAAAACAACGTAATTAGGGTATTATATTTAAAAGAAGAAACAAATTATTATAAAATATTATATTATTTTAATGGAAAAGTCGATAATAGTAAAACAGTTATAGTAACAGATCAAATTGTTGGTACAATAATCGAAGATATTAATTTTGAAGAATTTGATAATTATTACTTAAAAGAAGTAGTTAATTATCCATTAGTTGTGTCAAATAATGCTAGTGATAATGTAATAGAAGTCTTTTATGAACTAGAAGATGAAATAGTTCTTCCACCTAATACATTTGTTAATAATAATATGTTTTCTCTTCCTAAAATTTTACTAGTTATTACAAGTGCTTTATTGGTTTGGTTTGTAAACAAAAAGTATAATAATGTAAAGAAGATAAAAAAAAAGATTGATATTGTTTACAAAGAATTTTAAAACTTATATTATTTTAATATAGGTGATAATGAATGTTCAAAAATTCTTTTCTAAAGTTTGGAATTGTATTTGTTTTGATGGGAATTTTTGTTATGTCTTTAGAACATGTTTTAGCTTATGTAAATGATTATTCTATTGATATTAAAAAAAGTAATAATATTAAAAATAATATAAACTGTTATTATGAAATATTTAATTTAAATGCAAATGAATTGAAAGATGATATGGTTATAATTAATGAGTCTTTTAACATTTATTTTGATGATTTTGATATAGAAAAAAATGATATTTTATTATCAATAAGAAAAATGCATGATAAGTTAAATAATAATTCTTTCAATGTAATTGTCTTGTATAGTAGTTGTCAGTATGATATTGATAATAATTTATTAAATGAAAAATGTCGTGTTTTTTCTAATAATTATTTAAAAATGATTGACTCTTATAGAGTTATAGTAAATAAATATAATGATTTTGTTAAACAATATAATAGTTATGCTTATAAAGAAGGAAAAAATAAATTAAATTTTTATAATAATGATGTGAATTTATTGTTAAAATTAATTTATAATGATTTGAAGTAAAGAGGTGTAGTAAGTGAGATATGTAAAGAACAAAAAAGTTAGTATATGTAAGTTTTTTACAATATTTTTCTTGTTTGCTATTCCTTTTTTTATTGCTATTCAGGTTGTTATTATTAATAATAAAACTAAGATTAATGAAGATTTTAAAATAACGGTTTTATCTTTACTTATAATTTTGATTGTTGGTTTATTTGTTAGTCTTTTTTTATTAATTAAAGATAGAAGAATTATTAATGTTTGTAATATGCAAAAAAAAATAGGTTTCCTTTTAATTTTATTTGCATATATATTAGAAATTTTTGGTGTTGTTAACTTAATATATTATAATAATGATTTTAAAAATTGGCTTATAAATTCGAGTATTGGATCATTAAATTATAAGTATGTGGCAACAACAATTTATGATGATACAATAATTAATAATGTTGTTGATAATGAATTTGTTGATTTAAGTGATGATGAAATAGATTTTTCTTTAGATAGTGGTAATTTGGAAGTATATGCTAATAAGTATGAAGAAGAAATTCTTAATCATGATGAAGATGATATATATAAAATTATTAAGATTTCTGGTACTACTATTGGAGCTGATTATCATTATGAAGGTTATATGGCAGTTATATATGATCCTTCGTTAGTTAAAATAGCTAAAAGTAGTGGTGCTGGTACTTCTGATACTTCTTATGGGGAAACATTATCAGTAATTTCTAGAAAAAACAATGCACTTATTGCAATGAATGCAGGAGGATTTTATGATCCTAATTGGAATAGTAATGGTGGTATTCCGCATGGTCCTGTGTTTATTGATGGTATACTTGACTCAAACTATGCTAGTGGTGATTCTGGTGGTGGAATTATTGGTTTTGATAATAATGATAGACTTATTCTAAAAAAAATGACAGTTGATGAAGCATATTCACGAGGAATAAGAGATGCTATTGAATGGGGTCCCTTTTTAATTGTAAATGGTGTTAATTATTATAAAGATGTTAATTATTATACTTGGGCTTGTGGGAGAGCAGCTATTGGGCAAAGAGAAGATGGAATCGTTTTAATGTTAGTAATCGACGGGTTACAAAGTCATTCTAAAGGCGCAAGTTATGCTGATATGGCACATATAATGGAATTATATGGAGCAGTTAATGCTGCTAATTTAGATGGTGGAACTTCTACATCTATGACTGTTAATCATGAATATATTAATTCTCCTTGGAATGGTTATGTTCCAACTTATAGATGGCTTCCTAACGCTTGGATTGTTGTTAATAAATAATTTCTCCTTTTAGAACTTAAGGTCACCTAAGTCATGTGTTACCATAATAGCTGTTTTTCCTTCGTTTTTAATTATTTTATATAAGTCATCAGATAATGCTAGCCTTGTTTGATAATCTAGTGCTGATAATGGTTCATCTAATAGTAAAATATCTGGATCTGTTGCTAGTGTCCTGATTAGAGCAACTCTTTGAATGTTGTTAAGACACAGTACTCTCTAACTTTTTATTATCATTTATATATTGATAATTAAGCTTATTATCTTTACTAATAACATTCTCTCCAAGTTTTTCTTCTATATCTTTTCTCGTATTACTAGCAACTTCGCCCCCTGCTTTAGCAATCTTTCTGTTTTCATTTAGACCATAAGGTTTATGTTTCTTAGCAAGCTCTCTAGTAGTAATTTCACCTATATCTGCAAGCAACACCTCAATATCACTCATATTATCCCTTAAAGACTCTTTTCTAAGTCCTTTAAATTCTTTATACTCTTTAGCGGTCATACCAGACTATTCTCTATATATATCGTTAGTAAGTATTGCATACTCATAACCTTCATTAATACCACTTTCTTTCCATAAATCAGTTAATTTATTTCTATCTAATATTCCATTTAATCTAGCTTTAATCCATTTATCATCATAACCACGATTACGATAATAATTAATTGCTCTTTTAATAGCAATCTCGGGATCAAAAACTTCATCAATTCTTTCTTTACCTAATCCTGCTAACCACATTTTAAAAGGTTCAGCTTTAGGACTAGGAACTGACTCTATTAATCTTAAAATATCACTTGTTTTCATAGCATCTTTTAGTCTCATTTTTCCATCAGGTGCTAACATTTTGAACTGACTACAATTTGTAGTCACTTCACTACCTTCTTTTTTTATCTAGTTTTTAATACTGACCAATACTTCCTAGCATCTTTTGGATTTGCCAAAGCATTTATTACATCAACAACACTAAAATAATATTCCTTTTCTTTATTATTCCAAACACTTCTAATTTCCTTTCCTTCAAATAATTTGGTAATTGTTTCTAATTTATCTTGTTTCATATTTTTCTTCCTTTCTTTTTTACTAATTATGCTAATCTCATTTTAAAAAGTTCAACTTTAAATCAAGAACAGATTCGATTATACTTAAAATTTACTATCAATTATTTTAATTTTAGTTGTCCGATTTTTTCGGACAGCTGACTTTCTTCTAAAATAGTAATTGTTTCAGTTATAACTAGTTACAGCCAAGTTCCCTAGTATTTTCATATAACTAGTGAAAAACATTAACTAAATACAACTAAAAAACGCGACATCTATCACGTTTACTTTTTACCATCTCTATTAATATAATATACAGATAAACTAATTTTTTTCACAAATTCCATTTAATTTTTATATTTCTAATATTATCTTTAACTTTACCTACATAAATCTTATCTATAAACTCATTAACAACAACTCTATTAAGACAATCTAGTTTTTTATATTTAGAAATTATTTTCTCATCAAAATCTTTAATATTCTCTTTATAAATGTTAATCTTTTTATTAACATCATTTAACTGTTTAGAATATCTAGATCTATTATCTTCATAATTACTTATTAAAGCCTTAAATACCTGGGTAGAAATAACTTTATTTACCTTATCTTCATAAAGACTTTGTAAATAGTTTTTAGACTCATCTATTTTTCTATTAATATTAACTAACTCACTTTCTAAAGACTCTATCTTTTCTTTATACACTTCATTGTATTTTTTATTTACTTTATCTTTTAATAACTCCTCATCATAAAATTTATCTATAAGTTTATTAATTAACTCAAGAACAATATTTTCTAACAAATCATATCTAATAGAAGACTTATTAGAACAGATAACATTATTAGAGCATACTAAATAATCATGCCTTGAAGAATTTTTCTTTCTTAAATAATGCTCACAACATAAACAAAAAATTTTACCAGAAAACAGATGAACAGTATTACTGCTTCTAGGTTTAGTTCTATTTTTCATCTCCTTTTGTACTTTATAAAAGATATCTTTGTCAATAATCGCTTCATGAGTATCCTCATAACTTATCCATAGACTTTTATCTTTATTAATAATTTTATGATTCTTATAACTAACAGTAGTCCTTTTACCCTGTACAAGCTTACCTAAATAGATTTCATTTTTAAGAATCGTCTTAATAGCATTACTATTCCACTTAATTTCATCTCTTTTTTTATTACTAACAACATTTAATTTAATTCCCTGTCTATACTTGTGAAGTGATGGACTAGGTATATTTTTATCATTTAAGTATTTTGCAATAGCAGAGTAACCATAGCCCTTTAAATAAAGATTAAAGATATCTTTAACAACTAAACTTGCCACTTTATCAACAACTAATTTATTATTATCACTACTATCTACCAAATAACCAAAAGGTGCGAAAGGGGAGATAAACTCACCTTGTTTCATCTTAGAATTAAAAGCACTTCTAATGTTGTTAGATACATCCTCTAAATACCATTCATTAACAAGACCATTAATCTGTCTAGACTTCTTATTACCAGGATTTTCTGTATCAGCATTATCAGATAAACTAATAAATCTAACATTCCACTCTTTAAACTTATTATTAATATATCTTTCTACAATCTCCATATCCCTTGAAAACCTAGATTGACTCTTACACAAAACAATATCAATCTTACCATTTTCACAGTCTTTAATTAGTCTCTCAAACTCTGGTCTAAAAGTACCTGCCCCAGATAAATCTTCATCACAGTATTCACCCACTAATTTATAACTAGGATTATTATTAACAACCTCCATTAACATATGTCTTTGATTCTTAATGGATTCACTATCGTCTGTTCTATTCAATTTATCTTTATCTTCAATAGAAAGTCTTAAATAAATTGCAACTCTAAAGATCTCTTTCATTCTAAATTCATCTCAAGAGCAGTAATAATTCTATATAATTTATCATTAATTATTTTTTTTAACTCATCATCACTAATAGATTTATCATATTCACATAAAACATTATAAGAACACATAAAAAATCACTCCTCATTAATCTATATTAATAAAAGAAGTGATTTAATACTTAAGAAATTAATAAATATTATCTTTTAAGAGCTTTCATAATTTCTTCTTCTTTAATAGGTCTTTGTCTTTGAATCTTTATATCAAATCGTACTAGTTTCTCCAAAAGATAAATCACCCATAACCATACCATCAAGAGTAGGGCATTCTTTCTCTATTTCATCCAAACTTCTACATACATCCTTACCAGATTTATTGGCACTACTTAAAAATAAAGGACTACCAACTTTTTTAATTAATTCTTTTAAAAATGGAGTAGGAGCCATCCTAATAGCAAGTTCATCTGTTTCTCTTGTCCCTGCATTATTGATATATGAAAGTACATCAGGTCTTTTATTTAAAACTAAAGTAATAGGACCAGGCATAAAAGCTTTGATTAACTTAAGAGCTTTCTCATCGATAATGGCAATATTTTTAATTTGGTCTATATCACTACACATAACAGGAAAAGACTTAGTAGAAGGACGATTTTTAACACTAACTAATTTAAGATAAGCTTTACTTGAATTAATCCTAGCACATATTCCATAAACAGTATCAGTAGGTACACTAATAACACCATCACTTTTAAGAACAGTTACAACTTCTTCTATTTAACTTTGTTTATATCTTTTCATTAACTACACCTCTGTTTAGAAAATTTTATCACTGATTAAAAAGTCTTGCAAAAAATATCACATTAAATAAAACTAAAGCATCTTGACAATTGAACACTTACTCAACTATAATGAAGATAGTTGAGTAAATATTCAACTATAACATATAATATTAATAGGAAGTGATGATATGTCTAGAAACGAATTTTCATGTGATTGTAATATTATTCATAAGGAAGCAGTAGATAAAGTCTTAAATAAAATGCCTTCAGAAAATACTTTTAATCATCTAGCAGACTTATTTAAACTAATAGGTGATACAACAAGATGTAGAATCCTTTTTGCACTTGATCAAGACGAAATGTGTGTCTGTGACTTAGCCAATGTTTTAAATATGACTAAATCAAGTGTTTCCCATCAATTAGCAGCCCTAAGAAGAAGTGGTGTAGTTAAATGTCGAAGAAGTGGTAAAGAAGTATATTACACTCTAGATGATGACCATATTGTTAAACTATTTGAGATAGGACTAGAACATATTAATCATAAAGGATAGAAAGAAGGAAATAATATGAAAGATTATAAATATAAAATAGAAGGATTAGATTGTGCAAATTGTGCCAATCTTTTAGAGGAGTCTTTAAGAAAAGTAGATTTAATAGAAAATGTCTCTATTAGTTTTATGATGGAAAGATTAACTTTTAGTTGTAATGAAGATAATATAAACGATGCCCTAAAACAAATTAAGAAAGTAATAAGAAGAGAAGAACCAGATGTAAGTATCAAGGAGGTTTAATAATGACAAAAAAGATTAAGAAGAAATTAATTAGAATAATAATATCTTTTATCTTATTAGTAATAGCATTTATCCTTAAACTAGATAATGTTATCATTAATGACATCTTATTTATTATTTCCTACCTAATAGTAGGTTATGATATCATCTTAAAAGCCTTAAGAAATATCACAAGAGGAAAAGTCTTTGATGAAAACTTTTTAATGACTATCGCAACCATAGGAGCCTTTTTTATAGGAGAATTTCCTGAAGCAGTAGCAGTTATGCTTTTCTATCAAGTTGGAGAACTATTCCAAAGTTATGCTGTTGATAAATCAAGAAAGTCTGTCGCTTCTTTAATGGATATAAGACAAGATTATGCCAACGTTTATCGTAATGAAGAAATTAATAAAGTTAATCCAAATGATGTTAATATCGGAGAAATTATCTTAATAAAGCCAGGAGAAAAAATACCATTAGATGGTATAGTAGTAGAAGGTAACTCTCTTCTTAATACTCTTGCTCTTACAGGAGAATCTATGCCAAAGAGTGTAACTAAGGGTGATGAAGTATTAAGTGGTTGTATTAATAATGAAGGAATACTAAAAGTTAAAGTAACTAAAAAGTTTGGAAAATCTACTGTTAGTAAAATCTTAGACTTAGTAGAAAATGCTAGTAGTAGAAAATCTAAATCAGAAAACTTTATCAGTAAATTTGCTAAATACTACACTCCTATAGTCGTAATAATCGCTATACTTCTAGCCTTAATACCACCATTATTAACAGATACTAACTTTAAGACTTGGCTTTATAGAGCCTTATCATTCTTAGTTGTTTCATGTCCTTGTGCCTTAGTAATATCAATACCTCTAAGTTTCTTTGCAGGAATAGGTGCATCATCTAGAATAGGAGTCTTAGTAAAGGGTAGTAATTATCTAGAAGCCCTTGCCAACACGGAAATAGTTGTATGTGATAAAACAGGAACTCTAACCGAAGGTATCTTTGAAGTTCAAAAAGTTAATCCTATAGGATATTCTAAAGAAGATTTATTAAGATATACAAGTTATGCCGAAAGCTATTCTAATCATCCAATTGCCTTATCTATTAAAGAAGCTTATGGTAAAAATATAAATGAAAAACTAGTTACGAAAACAAAAGAACTTAAAGGCAAAGGGATAATCGCTAAAGTAGAGTCTAAAGAAGTTCTAGTAGGTAATGAAAAGTTAATGATAGAGTATAATATTGACTATATTAAGAGTAATGATATTGGAACAGTCATTTATATTGCTATTGATAAAACTTTCGCTGGTACTATTATAATCTCTGATAAGATAAAAGAAGATGCTTATAAAGCAGTTAAAGAATTTAGAGAAAATAATGTTAAGAAAATAGTAATGTTAACAGGAGATAGAGAAGAAATTAGTAAAAATGTCTCAGAAGAATTAAAGTTAGATAATTATTATGCCGAACTACTTCCTCAAGATAAAGTTAAAAAATTAGAGACTTTAATGCAAGAAAAAAGTATTGATGGTAAACTAGTATTTATAGGAGATGGTATTAATGATGCTCCTGTTCTAGCCTTATCTGATATAGGTGTTGCAATGGGAGGACTTGGAAGTGATGCAGCGATAGAAGCAGCAGATATCGTAATTATGACAGATGAACCATCTAAACTTGCAAATGCTATTAAAATAAGTAAAAAGACAATGCAAATAGTAAAAGAGAACATTGTATTCGCTATCACAGTTAAAATACTTGTATTATTACTAAGTGCCCTAGGAGCAACAACACTGTGGTGTGCAGTCTTTGCCGATGTTGGTGTCTCTGTTATCGCTATCATTAATGCTTTAAGAATACTAAGAGTAAAAGAGGATTAATTATGAAAAAAATAGTTTTAAAAATAGATGGAATGACTTGTAGTGCCTGTTCATCAGGACTAGAAAAATATCTTAATAAACAAGAAGGAATTACTAGTGCAACTGTTAATCTAGTCTTATCTATCGCTACTATTACCTATCAAAATATAACAGTTAAAGATATAGAAAGATTTATTAAAGAAGCAGGCTTTACTAGTTTAGGAGAGTTCAAAGGAATAGAAGATAAAGTTACTAACAAGACTGATAAGATAAAACTAATAGTCTTAGGTTTACTTATTATCTTTGTAATGTATATATCTATGGGCGATATGTTAAACTTACCAAGTATCCCTTATTTTAACCATAATCATCCACTTATTTTATCCACAACTCTGTTGATAATTACTTTAGTATATTTAATCTATGGATTAGACATTATTAAAAGTGGTATAAAGAATTTACTTCATAAAATGCCTAATATGGATACTTTAGTAATGTTTAGTGTCATCTTCAGTTTTCTCTATAGTCTTTATAGTTATATAAATATATTAAAAGGAAATAATGCTTTACTTCATAATCTATATTTTGAATCTACTTGTATGGTCATCTACTTTATTAAACTAGGTCGTATTATTGAAGACTCTAGTAAAGATAAAACTAAAGATGCTATTAGAAAACTAGTCCAAATAACTCCAAGTTATGCTATAGTTAAAAAGAATGATAAAGAGTTAAAAGTAACTATCGATGAAGTAGAAGTAGGAGATACTCTAATTTGTAAAGCAGGAGAAAAAATTGCTGTTGATGGTACTGTTACTAAAGGGAAAACCTATGTTAATGAAAGCTTTATCACTGGAGAAAGTACCCCAGTCTTAAAAGAAAAAGGTTCTAATGTAATCGCTGGTTCTATTAGTTATGACGGACTTATTGAATATACTGCCAAGAAAATAGGAAGAGACTCTACTATCTCAGAAATAGTAAAACTAGTAGTAGAATCCACTAATACTAAAACTAAAATACAACGTCTTGCTGACAAAGTAAGTGGTATCTTTGTTCCAGTTATCTTATTAATCGCTTTTCTAACATTTATAATTGGGCTACCTATAGGACTACCTCTAGAAGAATCTCTAATTCATATGGTAACAGTCTTAGTAGTCGCCTGTCCTTGTGCCTTAGGACTTGCCGTACCACTTGTTGTAGTTGTAAGTAATGGACTTTGTGCAAAGAAAGGTTTGTTCTTAAGAAATAGTGAAGTCTTAGAGAAAGCGAAAGATATTGATACTATTGTCTTTGATAAAACAGGAACTCTTACAAATGGAATTTTAAATATCTATAAGACATATAATTATTCTAATTATAAAGATAATGATTTAATTAATATTGTATCTAATATAGAAAAGAGTTCTTCTCATCCAATAAGTACTGCCTTTAAAGTTAAAAAGAAATTAGTTGTAACTGATTTTAAAACAATAAACGGTAAAGGAATAAAAGCAAGTGTTAATAACAAAGTTTATTATTTAGGAAATAACACTTTATTAAAAGATTTAAAAATAAAAGAAAGTCATAAAGAAGACTATAATAATTTAATAAATAATGGTTGTAGTATTATCTATGTAATAGAAGAAGGTATTGTTATTGGTCTAATAGGGGTTAAAGATATAGTTAGATCTAATATAAAAGATGTTATAACTAAATTTAAAGATAAAACAATAGAAGTAATTATGTTAACAGGAGATAATGAAGTAACTGCAGAAATAATTGCAGAAGAGTTAGGTATAACTAAAGTAATATCTAATGTCTTACCAAAGAAAAAAGCCTCTGTTATTAAAGACCTAGTCTCTAAAGGTAAAAAAGTAATAATGGTAGGAGATGGAATAAATGATGCTCCTGCTCTAGTAAATGCAACTATTGGAATAAGTGTTAATAATGGAACAGATGTTGCTATGGATTCAGCCGATGTAATCCTTATGAATAACGATATTTCTAATATTTTAGACCTTATTAAAATAAGTAAAAAAGCTTATCTTATTATTAAAGAAAACTTATTCTGGGCTTTCTTCTATAATTTACTTATGATACCTATCGCTGTTGGTTTATTAGAAAACTATGGAATAAGTATGAGCCCTATGTTTGCAAGTATTGCTATGACCATAAGTAGTCTTACAGTGGTTATCAATTCTTTAAGATTAAATAAGATGAAAATATAGTAAAGAATCAATATAACGTTGATTCTTTTTCGTGTCTTAACAGCACTCAACCAACTCTTTGAATGTTATAAAGACACTTTCGCATAAAACCCTTATTTTATAAGGAATTCTTGTGTCCTGATTCAAACTATAATTGTAACTTTATAGTTGCGTTTAAAGTTAGATTTTAACTTTTAAGTTTAATTAATTTTTTTATTATTGTTAGAAACGCTTATTTTATGTGGGTTTTTAGTGTGTGTTCTAATGCAAACACTATTTTTACCGTTTTTATTGTTGGGTTTATGATTATTATGAATTTTTAATGTTTCATTTTATTGCTTTTTATCGATTAATTTATTATCATCTTTATACTGATAATTTAGAGCATTTTTATTTGATATAGCCGATTTTTTTGTTTCTTTTTCATAAGATACTCTTGCATCATTTGCGACTTTACCACCACGAGCTGCGACTTTCATATTTTCTTTTAATCCTTGTGGTCTTTCAGAATCAGCAATATCACGGGCTGCAATCTCACCAATATTAGTTAAAGCTATTTCAATATCTGTCATATTATCTCTTAAGGATTCTTTTCTAAGACCTTTATATGCTTTGTATTCTGATGCTTTCATACCAGACCAACCTTTATAAATTTCGTTCGTTAGCATCGCATATTCAATTGGCTTTTCAATGCCACCAGCTTTCCATATATCAGTTAGTTTAAATCTATCAACAATTCCAGTTAATCTTTTCTTTATCCATTCATCATCATATCCTTTATTACGATAATAATTTACAGCACGATTAATAGCTTTTTCAGGATCAAACACCTCATCAATTCTTTCACTACCTAAACTTGCTAGCCACATTTTAAATGGTTCAGCTTTTGGAGAAGGAATTGATTCGATTAGTCTTAATATATTTTTTGTGTCTAGCATATCTGTATTTCTCATTTTGCCATCTTTAGCTCTTAATTTGAAAGTGTCACAATTTGTGACGGTTTCATTTCCTTCTTTAATCATTCTTGATTTTAATGTTCTCCAGTAATGGGATGGATCATTACTTTCTGTTAATACACTTACAACATCAATTACACTAAAATAATATTCTTCTTTTTCACTATTCCAAATGCTTCTTATTTCTTTACCTTCAAAAAGATTAGAAATTGTTTGTAATTTATTTTCTTTCATTTAATCACCACCTTTTATTTATATTATTGTTTCAAAATTATCAATTTCATTTTTATATTTCTAGTAGTTGTTGCAAAATTTGCAACAACTAAATTAACTAGTTTTTCTTCCATTACTATGTATTTAGAATTTGAATAAAGAAAAATCTTTATTCAAAATTTCATTTAATTTGAATATTTCTTGTGTTCGTTTCCGTATTGATTTTGCTGATATAAATCTTATCAATAAATTCTTCGATAATAATTCTATTAAGACTTTCTAATTGTTCATATTTACTAAATAGCATTTTATTAGTTTCTAATGTTTCTTTTTTTGCTTTATAATAATTAATTTCTTCATCGATAGCTTTTATTCTATTATTGTATCTAGCTTCTTCTGTATTGTAATTATTAATTAATTCTTTAAATTGTTCATTATTAATGATACCATTTACCTTATCTTCATAAAGACTTTTTAAATAGTTGTTTGTTTTTTCTTTCTTCTTTAGTATTTCTTTTTTTTGATGTTCTAGCGATTTTATTTTTGATGTAAATCTATTTTGATTGTTTTTGGATTTTTCTTGCTCCAGTATTTCTTCATCGTAGTATGCTTTTATTTTTTTATTAATGGCATCTAATACTATTCTTTCAAGTTCATCGTATCTAATTGATGCTTTGTTTTCACAGTCATCATAACCATCTCTGTTATTAGAACATACTAGATATTCATGTTTGGATGAATTCTTTTTTCGCATATAACGACCACATTCTT
This sequence comes from uncultured Bacilli bacterium, assembly GCA_944332205.1. GTDB lineage: Bacteria > Bacillota_I > Bacilli_A > RF39 > UBA660 > RUG13868. The sequence continues at coordinate 18,984 of CALVJN010000006.1, forward strand.
TACAAAATACTTTTCCAGAAAAGTTGTGAATAATACCAGTTGTCTTTATAGCTTTTGTTCTTTCTTTCATGGCAATTTGTACTTTTTTAAAAGTTTCTTCATCAATAATTGCTTCATGCGTATTTTCAATTCTAATCCATTTGCTTTTTGGTTTATTCATTATTTTATGATTTTTATAACTAACTGTGGTTCGTTTTCCTTGAATTAAATGTCCTAAATAAAGTTCATTTGTTAAAATGGTTTTGACTGCATTAGTTGACCATTTGATTTTTTCTCTAGGTCTATCACTAATGACATTTAATTCCTTTTTGATATTTATAAAGAGATGGGCTAGGAATATTTTTACTATTTAAGTGTTTAGCTATTCCTGTAAATCCTAAACCTTTTAAATATAAATCATAAATTTCTTTTACGATTTCTGAAGCAACTGGATCAACGACTAATTTATTATTATCTTCTTTTGATACTTCATAGCCAAATGAAGCGAAAGGAGAGATGAACTCTCCTTGTTTCATTTTTGAGTTAAAAGCACTTCTAATATTGGCAGATACATCTTCTAAATACCATTCATTTACTAGACCATTAATTTGTCTTGATTTTTTGTTTCCTAGAATTTCTGTATCGGTATTATCACTAATACCAATAAATCTAATATTCCATTCTTTGAATTTATTATTGATATATCTTTCTACGACTTCCATATCTCTTGAAAATCTAGATTGGCTTTTACATAATACAATATCTAGTTTTCTATCTTCACAGTCCTTAATTAGTCTTTCAAATTCAGGTCTATATGTTCCAGCTCCTGATAAATCTTCGTCACAATATTCATCTACTAATGCAAAATCTGGATGCTTATCGATATAATCGATTAACATATTTCTTTGATTTTTAATAGATTCGCTATCATCATCTTTACTTTGTTTATCTCTATCTTCATTAGATAGTCTTAAATAAATTCCAACTCTTAATAATTTCTTCTCTCTAACACTCTCCATTTCATTCATAATTATTACCTCCATTCATTAGGCAATAATTACTTGGTTTATTAAACTTGTAACCAATACCATTATACCATCTAATTTGTTTCATTACTGCAATTTTCCATAAAAAGAATGATTGCTAATAACTTCTTATTTATGATTTCTTTTAAATCAGTATCGGTTACAGTATTCTTATACTCTTCAATTACGTTGTAAACTATATTTATAAGAATCACCTCACATTACAATATATTAATTTAAGTGTGATTTTAAACTAATATAGCTTATACGATTTTTATTTTTGTACTTTGTTTTATTCATAACATCAATCCTCACTTTCTTTTTAATATTTATATTTTGGGATAAAATTTGGTACATTTTTTAATTATTATTTTGCTATTTGTAGTTTAATAGAGAGAAATAATTATAGACCGATTTCAAAATCATCTTTATCTTTTTCGTTATCATTATTTTTACTATAATATCCATAATTGATTGCATCAGCAATATCTTCATAATCTTCTAAATATTCTTTTGGTTTATCTCTACCTAATAATTTATCAATTGCTTTACATACTTTGTTTAAAATCCTTTTTAATTTAGTAATTTCTTTTTCAAATTTAGATTTTATATCTTCAATACTATTATTTAATATTTCTACTAAATCATTTAATCGACTAATTTCTTTCTTTTGTGCCTTTATTGTCGTTTTCTGATTTTTAATTATTTCATTTCTTTTTTATTAATTTGCTATTGTTTTTAAATGTTTCGTTTTCATCGTTTAGTTTTTTGATTAATATATCTTTATTGGTGTTGTCAGCACTTAATACTATAACTTCTTGCTTTAAATTTTTAACTTAATCTATAATTTCTATAATATCTTTTTCTTTATATCCAAGAATTGTTTTTGTAGGATTTAATACTTTGTTTTCATCTTGCATTTCTCGGGCGTTTTTAAGCCGTTCTTTTGAGTTTTCAATTATATTTAAGGTATTTTCCTTTTCTTTTGTTAAAGTCAATATAAAATATCTATAATACTTGGCATCAGAATAGATAAATTTTTTGAAGAATAACTTTTATGAGTTATTTTTCTTTTGAATAAATTTTTGGTATAATTATCTAAACGACAAATAGTAATTTGTAAGGAGGTATTGTATGTTAATTACAGGAATTTTAATTACAATAGTTGCGATTTTTATGATTTTAGTTCCTCAATTTTTTATGGGACTTAAAAGTCCTAGAATACCAGATAAATTATTAAAAAATCCTAAAATGAAAATTGTTCTTAGAATATGGGGCAGTGTTTTTGTAATAGTAGGAATTTTATTAATTGTTTTCTCAATTATTTAATAGCAAATTACAAGTATCGAGCAGATCAACTTTAGTTAGTTGGTCTTTTTTTATATTTTAAAGGATAAAATGAGCAAATAAAAAAATCCTAGTAAACAATATAATGTCACTAGGATTTTTATTAATTTAATAAACAATAACTATAATCAAGTATTAATAATCTTTCTTTTATCATTTTATTTATTTTCTTATTTTTAAAATCTGTGTTATAGATATTGAATAATATTTCGATAGAAAATTGTTTCTTTTCCATTTCTGATAATTCTAAATACTTGGCTGAAAAAAGTAATAGATGTTTATAAATACTAAAGTTTATTATTTTTTTAGAATTCTTATAATCTAAAATCGTTAGTATTTGTTTTAATAAAATAATAATATCTCTCGTATTAAAATTTGTGTTGAAGTTTTTGTTTTCAGCTATGTAAAGTGCTATTCTTACTTTATCTATATTACTCAACACATCAAATTGATGTAGTAATTTTATGACCTTTATCGTGTTACTTTCTAATAGCATAATTTTCCTCTTTTCATTGATTTTACTGAGTTACAAGACATTTACCAAGTAATTATTTGTGTCTTTATTGTATTCATCCAACTCTTTGTCTCATTCCACCAGATAATGATGCTGGATATTTATTAATAAAATCATATAATCCATATTTTTTTAGAAGGTTAATAACCTTTTTTTTATTTTCTTCTGTTAATTTGTTTTCTATTTCTAGTCCAATTAGGCAATTTTCTAATATTGTTCTCCAAGGAAATAATGAATCCTTTTGTAACATGTACCCTATTTTGGTATTGGGCTTATTGAATATTATCTCTCCATCACTTTTTTTTTCAATTTTTGCTAAGATTGATAAAAGAGAAGATTTTCCACAACCAGATGGTCCTACAATTGATATTAGTTCATTTTCATTTATATCTATTGTAATATCTTTTATTGCTTTAATTTCTCCATTTAAATCATGATATATTTTTTGTAAATTTTTAATTTTTAGAATACTATTCATTTGCTACCTTATACATTAAATCTTCATATGGTACTTTTTCTTTTAGTTCCCCAGCACTTATCATTATTTCTTGTAAATGCATAAATGATTCTTCAGTAAATTCTGTTGTTTGTGGCCAACTATCTTGTTTTTTATATCTTTCTATTACTTGCGTTAAGTCATTTAGTGAAGTATCAGGGAAAAATTCTAATATTGATTCAGCGATTACACTGCTTTCATTTTCATGTACAAAATCTAATCCTTTTTGAATTGCTTTTGTAAAGTTTTTAATTATTTCTGGATTTTCTTTAATATAGCTTATTCTTGCACTGTAGGAAGTGTATGGAACAATTCCTCCTAATTCTCCAATTGATGCTACAACATAACCATATCCTTGTTGTTCAATTTCTAGTGCATTTGGTTCTCTTAGTGCAAGTATAAGAAGTCTCTATTTTTGAATATTTTTTAGTATAAATATGATTAAATCAAATATATTTGTATTGGTAGGTGATATATATTAATCAAAGAAAATACTTGTATTTTAGTTTTTTCATTATTTTTATTTTAGTTGTTTCTATTTTGTTATTTCCAAGGGATAAGGATGAGAAACTGAGCAGTAGCAAAATGACTGTTTCTGTTATGAGTGTAGGAAAAGATACCTTAACTGTTCGTGATGATAAAGATATTGTTTATACTTTTCAGGCGCAACAAAATGATGTTGAAGTTGGAGAAATTGTCGTTATTGAATATACTGGATTACTTGATAAGAGTACAGAAGTTCAAAAAGGTATGATTATAGGGATTGTTCCTATTTCTAATGATGAAGATTATATTATTCAATCTAGATCGGGTGGAATTTTTGATCAATTTGAGACTTTGGCTAATAATAAACTTAAAACGATGACTCTGGATGAAAAAATAGGTCAATTGTTGTTAGTTCGTTATCCTGGAAGTAATGCTTCCGAGGCTTTGGAAAAATATAAATTTGGTGGCTTTGTTTTTTTTGAAAATGACTTTAAAGATAAAACAGAAGCTGAAGTTCAAAATATGATTCGTGATTTACAAAAGATAGCTAATATTCCATTATTAACAGCAGTTGATGAAGAAGGTGGAAATGTGGTTAGAGTTAGTAGTAATCCTAATCTTGCCTCTTCTCAGTTTTTATCATCAAGACAACTTTATCAATCGGGTGGCTTTGATTTGATTAAAGAAGATACTATAAAAAAGAGTAAATTATTAAATAATTTAGGATTGAATTTAAATTTGGCTCCAGTAGTAGATGTGTCTGTTGATCCTAGTGATTATATGTATGATAGAACTTTGGGAGAGGGAGTAGAACTTACATCTACTTATGCTTCTGTAGTGATTAATGCTAGTAAGAATACAGGAGTTTCTTACGTGTTAAAACATTTTCCAGGTTATGGGGATAACAGTGATACGCATCAGGGAACTGTATTAGATAATAGAACATTTTCTTCTATAGAAACTAATGATTTACCACCATTTGAATCGGGAATTGAATCAGGTGCAGAAGCTGTTTTGGTTAGCCATAATACAGTGGTAAATATCGATAGTAACAATCCTGCTTCTTTATCTCCAAGTATTCATAATTTATTAAGAAATAATTTAGGTTTCACGGGGGTTATTATGACTGATGATTTATCTATGGGAGCAGTTTCATCCATTGAAAATGCAACTGTTAAAGCACTTTTGGCAGGAAATGATATTATTATGACCACAGATTATGAAAAAAGTGTAAAGGAAATAAAAGATGCTTTGGAAAATGGTACTATTAGTGAGCAATTAATCGATGATGCTAATCATAGAATTATTTCTTGGAAATATTATATGGGACTTATGTATAGTGCTCAGAAATAGAAAAAGAGTTGATTATTGACGGATGTCAATAGTCTTTTTTTGTAAAGTATTATTTTCTATGTTTTTTCATAGGTTTAAATAAAGGAGATGAGTTATGGATTCTATGGATATTATAAAAAGTAGAGAAGTAAAAAATAAGCATAAGGAAATACTTTTTGAGGTGGCTCTTTCCTTAAATAAGGAGTTATTTGATGAAAATAAAATTTCATATAAAATGTTTAAATATACAGAAGAGAATATTTTAAAGGAATTAAAAATATTGAGTATAAGTAGTGCTTGTTCTAGTATGTGAAAACAATATGGTATCGTATCGTTAGAAAGGAGAAGAAAAGTTGGATCTATATACTGTTCGAAAGCAGTTAAATATGGGAATGCCACTTACAAGTATAAAACTTAGAGTAACAGATTATGCAAGAGTATCAACAGAGCATTTAGAACAAAAGAAATCTCTTCAAAATCAAGTGGAACATTTTGAACAATATATAAAAGAAAATCCAAATTGGACTTATACACCCGGTTATGTAGATGATGGAATCACTGGTACAAGTGATGTTAAAAGAGAAAAATTTATGCAAATGATTGAAGATGCTAGATGTGGTAAATTTGATTTAATCGTTACCAAGGAAATTTCTAGATTTTCAAGAAATACTCTTGATAGTATTAAATATACTAGAGAACTTTTATCTTATGGAGTGGCTGTATTATTTGTAAATGATAATATTAATACGGCACAGCCTGATTCTGAACTTAGATTAACCATAATGGCTTCTATGGCACAAGATGAAATTAGAAGATTATCAGAACGTGTTAAATTTGGTATGAATCGTGCTATAGAACGTGGTGAAATACTTGGAAACGATTTATTTTATGGGTATAAAAAAGATAAGGATACTGGCGTATTAAACATTATTGAAGAAGAAGCAAAAGTTGTTAGAAGAATTTATGAATTATATGCAGTTGAAGAATTAACACTTTCTAAAATTGTTAAAACTTTAAATAGTGAGGGATTAAAAACTTGTCAAGGTAAGAAATGGTGTATATCGGGAGTTTCAAGAATGATAGAAAATCCTAAATATAAAGGATATTATTGTGCAAGAAAATCCGAAATATTAGATTATATGACTAAAAAGATAAAATATTTTGAAAAAGATGATTGGGTTATTTATGAAGATAAAACAAGAATACCACCAATTATTGATGAAGATTTGTGGAATAGAGCCAATCATCGTTTAATAGCAAGAAAGAAATTTTTTAGCAAACGAAAAGAAGACAAAAGTATTTATAAAAATAGATACTTATATAGTGCTAAAATATATTGTGCTGAACATAATACGCTTTTCCACAGAAGAAAATTTAGAAAAAATAAAGAAGATATTACTTGGGTTTGTTCCGAATATTTAAAGAATGGTAAAGCAACTTGTGATTCACCTAATATTAGAGAATCTGAATTAGATGTCATTTTCAAAGATTTAATTTGTAAACTACAAATAGATTCTAATGAAGTTATTGATACTCTTATGAGCTATTATAAACATTTAGAAATAGATACTCTTATAGATGAAGAAATAAGTTTAAGAGAGAAAGAAATCAATAAGCTTTATGCTAAAAAAGATAAGTTATTAGAACTTAGCCTACAAGATAATTTATCAAATACAGAGTTTTACGAAAGAAATAATTCATTCAATGAAAAGATTCAAGTTCTTGATAATGAACTTCATCAGTTAAGAAGTGATAAAGAAAAAATAAAAGAAACAACTGATAAAACAAAAGAACTGGCTGAGATTTTGAGAACAAAAGTTAATTCTAAATCTACAATAAATAAAATAATTAGTTTTTTACTAGACCATATCGTAGTATCTAAAATTTGCAAGTGTAAAAACAATATGGAAGTAAATATATTTTTATCTTACAAAGAGAATGATGAAACAAAAAAACTTCAACCGATTTTAAGAAGTAGTTATGAATTTAAAAGAGGATACGACACACAAGGAACTAAAAGATACAAAGTCTATTACCAAGTGAATTGTTATTTTTGTCTATAAAAAGACATATAATTTTTCACTTGGTGACTTCATTCTCTTATTCTTTGTTCAAATAGTGTTACAAAGTCCCCAAGTCCACCGATGAATGCACCACCCATTGCAGCAAAAGATACACTCGTGTCTATTGTTACATCCGTTTTAGGATCGATTCCATTTTCTTTTAATGCCCATTCAAGTGTCATTTCTGGCATACCACCAGCTCTACCACCAATTACATATTTACCTTTTAGATCTTCTAATTTAAAATTATCTATTTTTTCTCTTGATACTAAAAAGCTTCCATCTTTTTGAGTTAATTGTGCAAAAGTTTTTAAATAATCTTTTTCGCCTCCATTATATACGTAAAAGGCTGTCTGCTAGAGGATGGTTATACTTTCAAAAAAGTTTAGGTGCCTAAAAGTAATAAGAGTAAAGAGCTAGTTTACTATGTAGATTTAATGATATCGTTTTAGCTTAAAAAAACTTGCCTAATTAGGCATATACAATTTTGTTAATGTTTGCTAATATGAATTTGAGGTTGGTACTTATGGATCAACAGAAAATGGGAATGTTTATTAGTGAGCTTAGAAAAAAAAATAAATTAACCAAAAAAGAATTAGTTAATATGCTTGAAATAATGGATACTTCTGTATTTAAATGGGAAGGGCTTGTATAGTCCTTTTTTCTATGTTAACATAAGGATACTATGGGAATATTTGAAGAAGATTATAAGAAAAATGAACATAAATTAAAAATGTTATATGGTACGTTTTTTTGCCGATTTAATATGGTTAAATTATTCCTTTTCTAATCATAATTATCATAATACTATTGGTGAGAAATATTGAAAAAGCCCTAAAAAAAGAAGAATATATTAGTGTTGAAAAAGAAAAAATAATAAAAAAGCTATGAGTATTTTAAACATTAGATATGATTTGAATATAGGTAATCACTATAAAGAAAGCTATCAAAATTTAAGTTGTGATTAATAATTCAAAAATAATGCAATTTTAAAGCAAAATTAAGACAAAAAAATTATTAAAAAAACATAGTAACTGATGTGATTGATACACTAGGTAAAACTTTTAGAAAGTTTTAAAATTTATGATACAATATTAATAGAAAAAAGAGGTGCTACGATGTTAGATATAATATTCGATTTAGCTAAAATTCAAAGTAAGATATCTGGTTTTAATAATCTATTAAAAACTCATATTATGAATATCTAATTAATGAATTTGGAGTTTTATTCACATATCACTCAAATCGTATTGAAGGAACTAATACTACTTTAACTTTAAGCGATACAAAAAAAATTATAAATAATACTTATAATTTTAAAAGTGTAATTGATAGACATAAACAAAGAGAAATTAGTGAAACATTAAATCATCAAAATACTTTTAGATATATTTGTGAAATTATTAATAAAGATGAAGATATTATTACGATTATTAAGAAATTACATCAAATTATGGTAGTGGGAATTATTGTGGTGCAGGTAATTATAAAGAAAGAGAAACCTATTTAATTAATAGTAATGGAAATGAAATTAATTTTACGAAACCTCAATATATAGTATCTAGAATGGAAAAAGTTAAATAAAAATATGAAAATGAGTGGCAACAATTAACTGTATTTGAAAGAGCTGTAAGACTACATATGGCAATTACGAATATCCATTCGTTTATTGATGGTAATGGTAGAATAGCTAGACTAATTATGAATTAATTCACCTGTATTAATTAATGAAAGTCAAAAAATTTCTTACTATGCTATGATAGAAGAAATTAATGTAAATACTAATTATGAAGATAGTCCATTAAAATTGGTGATATTAAACTATTTAGTCAAACAGTACAACAATTATCATGCCATTTAAAAATATGCAAAAGTATTTTGAAGAACAATATAAGCATATTTTTTTTACAATAAAAGAAGGAATAATTATGTAAAATTAAAAAATAATGTACATAGGAATAAAAATTTTAGAAAAAAATGAAATTAATATACAAATTACCATTTTCTTAATCGAAGAATTGGTAATTTTGTTAGAACATTTGTCAGACAAATGCTTATTTTATTCTGATTTTAAAAAATGAATTGTCATACAATCATCATATTTATTTTTTAAAGTCAGACATTTAGATTATTAAGATATCCTTATATTTAGGGGTAAACTTCCCACTTGATAGTTGTTTGTCAGACTTAGTTATCTTGTTTCTAAGAAGTACAGGATTTTTTACCTAAAACTTAAAATTTAAAAAATATCAAAATTAGACTATGGGATTATAGAATAATAAAAAACTCATTTTTTATTAGAAAAAATGAGTATAAGTTTTATGCTTAATCTAAAGTGTTATATTATCTAAAATATTGATTAATTCTTGATAATTATTCTTTATTGAAATCTTATTTTTAATTTTAAAACTATTTCCTTCTACAATTTTGTTTTCAATTTCTTTTAGATAATCGTTATCCAGTTCAAAACTATTATTTTTAATATTAATCTTTACATGAGTAATTTTATTATCTTCTAGCATATAAACTATTTCGTAATTGGTATTATTTACATTTTTAATCTTACGATTTATTTCATATTGTATACCGTTATGTCCATTATCAATCACTTCATTAAATAATTCTACTATCTCATTTTTTGTGATAACAGATAGTGTCAAATCTTTTAAATCATTAAGAGTAATTTTTTTATTAAACTGTTTTTCATTTAGAAAATATTGTAAGTTTTTTAAGTCATCATATACATCTTTGGGTGCATAACGCAAATCATTATCTCCATGAGGTACTAACCTGTTTTTATAATATTCTCTTTCTTCGTTAGTTAAATCAGGTTCATTGTTAAGTTTATGATTTTCTAAAAAACTTATTTGTTCTTTCATATAATCAGATTCATAAATAGTGGATAGGTCAAATCCTTCTATAAAATATGTATTATATCCAACATAATTTTTTTCATAGCTAGTGCCAATACCTAAAAAGTAAACATATCCTTCTTTGGAAGTAATACTTGCACTTTTAATAATGGTATGATCATATTTGGTAAAACAATAATTATTAGGGTTTTTATTTTTTGGACCTAGCTCATATACTTCGTTTGATGAACATTTGTATGCTGTATAAAATAAACTATCATATCTTTTATAATAGTTATAATAGTTGTTCTCAGAATAATTAATTTCATCTTCAATGTTATAATAAATAATTGGCTCTCTATGGTAAATGGATACAGCTATATAATCAAATAGTAATAATCCTCCAAAAACTAAAAAGGGAATAGCAATGTGCCATAGTTTTGTCTTTTTATTCACAATAATAGGAATATAAGCTGTTATTAATGTGATGGTAATTATAGCTAATAAACGAAATGATGTATAAATATTTAAGGTAAAAGAATAAAATATAAGAATTATACCAATTAGAAACGCTAAAAATATAAGTCTATCTTTTTTTCTTGTTCTTTGATTTTCTTCTAAATTTTTCATTAATAAATCATCTACTTTCTCTAAAACATTTTCTTTTTTTATTTTTTCTCCATTTAATAATTCACTAATACTAACACCAAGTTCTTCAGACAATGGTCTTAAAAGTGAAACATCAGGGCATCCTAAACCTCTTTCCCACTTGGATATAGCTTGAATGGTTACAGATAAAGATTCTGCAAGATCCTTTTGCGTTAATTTTTTTTCTTTTCTTAGTTGGTAAATAAATTTACCTATTTTTTCATAATCCACTAGTTTTCCTCCTTTCACATCAAGATTAACATTTGTATTTTTTTTTCACAATCAACTCTTCGTTTAATATTTGATTAAACTTTTAGTTTAGTTGTTTATTTTGAAAAAGTAGTTATTAACAATTATACCATGTAATGAATGTTACAGTTCAGACTAAATAGAAATTTCTAAAATAAGAATTCCTTTTAAATAAAGGAATAGAAGATAAATTTGAGAAACAAACAATTGAATGTTTTAATAAAAACTATAATTTAATTTTTAATAAAAAAAATAATAGAAATGATAAAGATAAGAGAAATAATCATGAAAATTAGAAAACTACAATAGGTAGTTTTTTCTTTAAAAAAAGGGAGGAATGATAATTAATCATATCTATAAAAACATAAATAACGACAAGACTCATAAGATTTTACTAGGTGAGAATATGGAGGAATTTGTTTACTCACAAGATTTAATCTTATCAGAAAAATATTTAAATTTAATATTAGAAAAATTTCTATCTAAAAAATTATATGAAGATAATTTCATTAGTTTTGATATTTATGAAAAAATTAAGGAAGAAATTGACAATGAAATATCAGAAATTAGTCTAGAATTTAAAAATTTATTGAAAGATAAGAAAATAAAGATACAAAACTTGTGACTTAGAGTCATAATGCACACGAAAGGAGAGAAAGTATTTGATTTTTGCTGAATACCAAAAATATAATTTATTAGAAGAAATTAAAAAAGAAATTTTATCAGGTAAATCGATTTATGATTTGAATTTAAGAGTTACTTTTTATGCTAGAGTATCTAGTGATAGTGATGAACAGGCAACATCAGTTGTGAATCAAGTGGATTATTTTACGAACTTAATTAAATCAGCTCCTAATTGGATATTTATAAATGGTTATATCGATGAAGGTATAAGTGGTAAAAGTGTTAATAAAAGAGATGCCTTTTTACAGATGATAGAGGATGCCAAAAATGATCGGTTTGATTTAATTTTAACGAAAAGTGTTCCTAGATTTGCTAGAAATACTTTGGATAGTATTAAATACACACAAGAATTATTAAAATATAGTGTTGGTGTTTATTTCTTAAATGATAATATTAATACTTTTTTATCTGATTCTGAATTCCGTTTAACTTTGATGGCAAGTATTGCTCAAGATGATTTAAGAAAGTTATCAGAGAATGTAAAGTTTGGATTAAAACAGTCAATTAAAAGAGGGGTAGTATTAGGTAGTAATAATATTTATGGCTATGTAAAAAATAAGGGCACTTTAGAAATTGTAGATAAAGAAGCAGTTGTAGTAAAAAAAATATTTACTTTATATGATAGTTATTGTAGTTTAAAAAAGGTTTCTATTGCTTTAGAAAAATTAGGTTACTTTAATCGTAAAGGAAAAGTTTTTGATACAACTACGATTCGAAGAATTCTAATGAATCCGAAATATAAAGGTTATTATTGTGGTAATAAAACAACTGTCTTAGATTATAAATCAGGAATTACTAAAAAGGTATCTAAAGATAAATGGTTAATTTATAAAGATAATGGAAAAATCCCACCAATTGTAACAGAAGAATTATGGGATAGAGTAAATTATGAACTAGAAAAGAAACAGATTTGTTATAGTAATAAACAAAGACTAGTAGTTCGTTCCAATTATGCTTATAGTGGCAAATTGATTTGTAAGGAACACAATGTCGCTTATACTAGATCAGGTGTTAAAAAGGGAAGAGTAAATGATTATCATTATTGGTCTTGTAGATTATATAAAAGAGGAATTGAATGCTGTGAGAGTCCTCTGTTAAAAGAAAATGAAATAGATATTTTATTTAAAGATATAATTAGTAAATTTTTAAAGAATAAAGATAAAGTAAAAAAAAGCTTAATGAATAGAGTAAAAGAACATCATATCTATAGTAATCTTACTCAAAAGGTATCTAATTTAAATAAAAAATTAACGGAACTAGAAATAAAAAAAGAAAAACTACTGGAATTAGTTACTAATAACTTTATAACCAATCAAGAATTTAGTAAAAAGAATGAAAAGGTTAATATTGAAATGAACAATATAAAAGCAGAATTAAAAGATATTGAAATTAAAAATAATCATAAAGACAACTTTGAAGAAAAATTAGAAATTCTTTACAAACAACTAGATAAAGAACTAGATATTGACTATAACTTTACTAGTTTTATGGATTTACTAATTGATAAAGTCTATGTTTCTAAAATCAATAATAATCGTAATCAGCTAAAGCTAGATATTTTATTAAAAACTGGTATTCATAGACCATTTCATTACGACAATAAACAATCCATCCAAAGTCAATTAATTAATTTAAAAAATGATTATATAAAGTTTGCTTTAGACAAACTTAAAAATATTCCCTTAAACGACCATTATCTATATAGTAGCTTCACTTCCAGAAAAACCAATATCGACATCTCCTGATAAAACAGCAGCTGTTACTTTGTCTGCTCCATTAGCAAGGGATAGTTCAATTTCTATACCAAAATCTTCAAAGAAACCTTCACTTATTGCAACATATTGTGGTGCATAAAAAATACTATGTGCTACTTCGGCAACACTTACTTTTGTTAAATTATTTTCTTTTTTGTTGTTGTCATATAATGTTATTAGACAAATACAAAATATTAGCAAAATACCTAATGTAGTAACTATTTTTTTTCTCATAATAACCTCCTTAAAATAATTACAGTGTATTATATGCTTAACATAAAAAATGGCAAATAACACTTGGTTTTACATTTTTTATATTTTTGTTCATATATATTATTGAAAGGAGTGTATAAATATTGGAAAGTAATATATATATTGTGCAAGCAGGAGATAGAATTTTTATGGGGAATAATGCAAAAATCTTTTAATTTATAAAAATAGAGACAAAATTATTAAAAATATGATAAACTGATTAAGTAGAGGTGGTATAAATGGAATATACATGCAAGGACGGAACTAAAGTAATAGTGAATGGTGATGAAGTGCAGTATGGTGAAAGTGCAGTACGAAAAAATGTAATAGGAGCAAATTTTATTCATGGTACTTTTCGTGGTGGTTATCTTTCTACATTTAATGGTTGTTTCAGCGACGAATTAATTAATGTAGAATCAGGGCTTGGAGATATTGTTAGTGCAAAAATAGGAGATATTAGTGTTGCTTATGAGATGTTGAAATCAAAAATTGGTACTATTGATAGTTCAAATATATTTGAGTTAGCACAAATAGTTTTAGAAACTGTAGATGATTTCTTTGGAGGTTTTGATAATATTGATGAGAGAATGAATTATTATTATCCTGATGATTTTGTGGAAAGTGAGAATAATAAAATTTCTGATTTGAAAGGTACTGGAGCAGCCATGTGTGTAGAAAGGGCTGCTGTTTCTCAAAATTTATTAAAATCTTTGGGTATAAATAGTTTTATGAAAATATCTGGTATTACAAAAAATAATAATAAAGAGGTACATAGCTATAATTTGCTAGAATATGATGGTAGATTTTATATATTTGATTCATCAATGCCTAGTTTAATAAATGGACAAGCAAATCCTTTAATAGCAGAAATAGATAGAGAAACTTTTGATTTATTAAGTGCTCCTATATCTGGTATAGGAATATCAACTACAGTATCACATTATAATCCTTATCGAGATATTGATGTTACCATTACTTATGATAGTGGAAGAGACAAAAGTATAGAAGTCAATTCTTTAGGCGAAGAAAAGGGTAAACATCTATAATAGCTAAAAATTAATAATTTAAAAAATTATCTTAAAGTTTAGTATAAATCTAAATTTAGGATAATTTTTTTTAAAAATAGATTTTCAATTATAAGAAATAATTATTATTTAGTTTTTTAGATATTGCAATATAAATATTTTATTTTATTTTACACAAATAATATATTTTAATTATGTTAAATAATGTTACTAAAAATAAAGTTAACACCATAGATTTAAATGGAGGTATTAAACTCTATGGTTAAATATAAAGTTAATTTTAAGTTTAAAGAAAATGGAAGGTCTTTAAATCAGATAGTAACTGAAATATTAAAAATAAAAATAAATAACATAGTTAATAAGACTTGTAATATTTTAAAGCTAGAATTATCACTCAAGAGTAATAATTATTTTCGAGTAGGAGAAAGAAAAATTTAATGATTGAAAATAATAATTTTAAAGTAGGATTATATATAAGATTATCGAGAGATGATGGAAATATTGAATCTGATAGTATTGTTAGTCAAAGAAGTTTATTAAGTCAATATGTTAAAGAAAATAATTATATAGTAGTAGATGAATATGTTGATGATGGATTTTCTGGAACTAATTTTGATAGACCAGCATTTAAAGAAATGATGAAGGATATTGAAATAGGAAAAGTCAATATGATTATTACCAAAGATATGTCTAGATTAGGTAGAGATTATATTGGTACAGGGGAATTAATTGAAAAGTATTTTCCAAATAATAATATAAGGTATATTGCAATTAATGATGGTATAGATACTTTTATAGATAATACTAATAATGACATAGCACCTTTTAAAGCTATAATGAACGATATGTATGCCAAAGATATTTCTAAAAAAATAAAAAGCAGTTTATATTCAAGAATGAAAGATGGTTTATATGTATCTGGAAGATGTCCTTTCGGTTATAAAAAAGATCCAAATAATAAAAATCATTTAGTAGTAAATGAAGAACAAGCAAGTGTCGTTAGATTGATCTATGATTTAGCATTAAAGGGCAATACATATCATTATATAGCACAATACCTAACTAAAAGAAAAATTAAAACTCCAGCATCTTATTATAATTATGTATGGAATACAAAGTGTAGTAATAACTGTATATCACAAGAATATGGAGTATGGGTTGATACTACAATTAAATCAATTTTAACTAATCAAATATATGTAGGGTATACAGTACAAGGTAAAACCAAAAAAATTAATTATAAACTTAAAAAGACATTTAAAAACAACCCTAATGATTATATTGTGGTTGAAAATACTCATGAAGCAATAATAGATAAAGATACTTTTAATTATGTGCAAACTCTACTGCCAAAAAATGTTAAAAGGCCAGAGAAAAAAAGATTTTATTTATTAGATGGGCTTTTATATTGTGGAGATTGCAAGCATCGTATAACGATTAGATATCAAAATAAGACTGGAAGAAGTTATACTACTTGTGATTATTATAGAACATATTCAAAATACCATGTGTGTACTACTCATACAAATAATTATGAAGTATTAGAAAATGTTATTTTAGTTAATGTAAGAGAAGTTTGTAAAAAATATTTAGACAAAAATAAAATAAAAGACTCTATTGATAATATAACTTTTAAAGATAATACTATAAAGATAAAAAAACAAATTGAAATTTTAGAACTTACAAATAATAAATTAATCCAAAGCTTAGATAAAACATATATGGATATGTTAAAAGGTATTATTGATGAAGAACAATATATAAGAGTAAATGAAAGTTTAAAAAGAGAAATTAATAATAATAAAAAGAATATTACAAATCTTAAAAATGAAAGTATAGAATCAAATAAAATAAATAATAAACAAATAGAAAAATATATTAATGAATTTTTATCATTAGAAAATCCAAGTAGAGAGTTAATAGCTAATTTAGTAGAAAAAATCTATATCTATCAAGATAAAAAGTTGGATATTATATTTACATTTAAAAATATTACATAAAAATTGTATCAGGAGATACATTATATGGAATTGCTAAAAAATTCAATACTAATGTTCAAAGTTTACGCGAATTAAATAATTTAAATACTGATATAATAGTTCCATATCAAAAACTTATAGTATTTTCAAATGGAGAAGAAGAACCTTCCGAATGCATAATATATACGGTAAAAAAAGGAGATAATCTTTATAGTATAGCTAAAAAATATAATACTACCGTCGATGAAATTAAAAGATATAATAATTTAACAAGTAATAATCTTTCAATTGGTCAAAGAATTACGATACCTTGTTATATGGAAGATGTTGATATAGATTTTAGTAATTATATAAAATATACTGTAAAAAAAGGTGACACTTTATATTCTATTGCTAAAGAATTTGATACAACGGTAGATAAAATAAAAAATGATAATGATTTATCTAGTAATAATCTTGAAATAGGAATGATTTTATTGATTCAAGATAATGTTAATGCTGTTGAAGAATGCTTTGGAGAAGATTTCGATATTTTAGATAATTATATGATTTATACGGTTCAAAAAGGTGATAGTTTATATAGTATAGCTAAAAAATTTAATACGACAGTTAACGAAATAGAAACTTTAAATAATTTAGACTCAATAAATTTATCTATTGGTCAAGAATTAAAAATACCTAATACTTATGGCAATACAACAAAATATATAGTTCAAAAAGGAGAAAGTTTGTATAGTATAGCTAAAAAGTTTAATACGACAGTTGATAGTATTAAAGCTAAAAACAATTTGACTAGTAATTTGTTAAGTATTGGTCAAGAATTGATTATTTAGAATGAAGGAGAGTTTATGAAAGAGATTTTATTTGATAGTCAAGAGTTTAAAGAAAGTTCTGACTACGCTAATTTTATTAAAGAAAATAGTGGTGAAGGAATATTAAAAATACAGGCGTATACTGCTAATCAAGCTTATCCACTAGAAGGTGTCGATATTAAAATTTTTAAAGAAATAGATGGAAATAAAGTTGTATTTTTCTCAGGAAAGACAGATTCTAGTGGAATAATTGATAATATTAATTTACCTGCTAGGCCAGCAAAAGAATTTGTAAATGAAAAGGCTGATATTGTTTATACAGTTTATGAAATAGAAGCAACATATCCTAAAAATAATATTAAAAAAAATTATCAAGTATCAATTTATGATAATATAAAAGTTATTCAACCAATTAGAATACCAATAAATACATTAATTGAAGGTGATGGAAATCAGAGCTAGTGTTATTTATCCAACAATACCCACAGAAATTGTTGTTCATTTAGGAGCACCGGGTGAAGCTGCTAGGAATGTTAGTATTCCTTTTATCGATTATATAAAAAATGTAGCATCTAATGAGATATATCCAACTTGGCCAGATAGTGCAATAGAGGCTAATATTCTTGCGCAAATATCTTTTGCTTTAAATAGGATTTATAATGAATGGTATCCAAGCCGTGGTTATTCTTTTGATATTACTTCTCTTCCTGCATATGATCAAGCTTTTGTAGAAGATAAGGAAGTTTTTGATACTATATCAAAAAAAGTAGATGAAATTTTTAACAATTATATATATCGTGAGGGACAAATTCAACCTCTTTATGCTTTGTATTGTGATGGTAGAGTAACAACTTGTGATGGACTTTCACAATGGGGAAGTGTTGAATTAGCTAGGCAAAATAAAACCCCACTTGAAATTTTGCAATATTATTATGGTGATGATGTTAGAATCTTTGAAGATGCTCCTACTGGTGAATTAATTGGAGCGTATCCTGGATTTCCGCAGGAACTTGGTAATGCTGGTGATAAAGTTAGAACAATTCAAAGAGAACTTAATAGAATTTCTAATAATTATCCAGCAATTCCTAAAATACCAAACGAAAATGGAGTTTTTGGTGTTTATACAGAAGCGGCTGTTAAAAAATTTCAAGAAGTTTTTAATTTAAAAGTAACTGGTATAGTGGATTATGCAACTTGGTATAAAATAAAATATGTTTATAATGCGGTAAAAAGAGTTAATGATATATATTCAGAAGGGATTACAGAAGAGGAAGCTATTACTAGTTATGGAAATGAACTAGAATATTCTGATACTGGTTTGGGAGTAAGAGTTTTACATTATGTTCTTGGAGTTATTTCATTTTTTGATCAAGATTTACCAAGTTTAGAATTAAATGGTGTATTTAATGATAATACAAAAGAAATGGTAATAAATTTTCAAAGAAAGTATGACTTGCCAACAACAGGAATAGTAGATGGTACAACTTGGAATAAGTTGATAAAAGTTTATAGAAATACAATTGCCAATATACCAGATGAATATGCTAAATATTCTGATGAACTTTTTCCAGGAAGAGTCTTGGCTATTGGAATGAGTGGTGATGATGTAAAAACTATTCAGAAATTTTTACTAACTATCTGTAGAAAATTTGGAAATATTCCTGGAGTTAGGGTAACTGGAATTTTTGATGATCTTATGGAAAAATCTGTTATGAAAATTCAGAGTATTTCTGATGAACCAGTAAATGGTGTTATAAGTCCAATTACTTGGTATAATATTGTCGAGTATTCAAAAAGATAAATTTTAACGGTTTATCTTTTTATATTGTGGAAGAAAAAAATATATAGTAAAATAAATTATAGACTGGAAGTGGTTATATGAAAATTAATGATTTAAATAAGGAACAGCAAAAGGCAGTATTGGAAACAGAGGGACCACTTCTTATTTTGGCTGGTGCTGGTAGTGGGAAAACTAGAGTTCTTACTACTAAAGTTGCTTATTTAATAGAAGAAGTAGGTATTAGTCCATATAATATATTAGCTATTACTTTTACTAATAAAGCTGCTAAAGAAATGAGTAATAGACTTTATAGATTAATTGGGGATAAAGCTAAATATGTACAAGTATCTACTTTCCATTCTTTTGGTGTTAAAATATTAAGAGAGAACTTTAAATATTTAGGCTATGATAAAAATTTTGTTATCATGGATAGTGAAGATTCTATTTCAGTGATAAAGAAAATTCTTAAAGAAAAAGGAATTGATTCTAAAATTTATAATCCTAATGCTATAAAAAATAAGATAAGTAGTTGTAAAAATGAAATGATGTCACCTAAAGATTATGAAAAATATGTTGCAAGTGATTTTGAAAAAATAGTTCTTTTAGTTTATGAACTATATGAAGATACTTTAAAGAAAAATAATTCTATTGATTTTGATGATTTATTACTTTTACCTATAAAACTATTTAGAGAAAATCCAAATATTTTACAAAATTATCAAGAAAGATTTCAGTATATTTTAATTGATGAATATCAAGATACTAATGAAGCACAATACATATTAACAAAAATGATTAGTGCAAAGTATAGAAATATTTGTTGTGTTGGAGATGTTGATCAATCTATTTATAGTTTTAGAGGAGCAAATTATAAGAATATTTTAAATTTTGAAAAAGACTATAAAGATGCTAAAACGATTAAGTTAGAACAAAATTATCGTTCTACGACAAATATTTTAGATGCAGCAAATGATGTTATAAAAAATAACAAGGAAAGAAAAGATAAAAAATTGTGGTCAGATAAAGGAACTGGGGAGAAAATAACTTATTACCGAGCTTTTAATGGAATTGATGAAGCACAATACGTTGCAAGAGAGATAAAAAATTTGATTAATAATGGAATCGAATATGAAAACATTGCCGTTTTATATAGAACAAATTCTCAATCACATGTTATAGAAGAAGAATTTTTAAAGAATAAAATACCATATAAAATTGTTGGTGGAATAGGTTTTTATTCTAGAAAAGAGATTAAAGATGTTTTAGCATATCTTAGACTTATTTATAATGAGAAAGATAATATTAGTTTATTAAGAGTAATTAATACTCCAAAGCGTGGTGTTGGAAGTAAAACAATTAGTAATTTAATTGAGAAAGCTAACAATGATGGAAAGTCAATATATGAAGTTATAGTAAGTGGAAAAGAACTAGAATTTAAGAATATAATTGAAAAGTTAAAGAAATTTTCAGAGAGTTTGACTATTACAGAATTAGTAGATAAAATATTAGATATAACAGGAATAAGAAAAGAATATGAAAGTGATAAAACTTTAGAGTCAGATATTAGATTAGAAAACTTAGAAGAATTAAAGACAGTTACTAGAACTTTTGAAGAAAAAGAAGGTATTGTATCACTTGAGGATTTTTTATACGAAGTTAGTTTAGTATCAGACGTAAATGAATATGATGAAGATAAGAATAGAGTTAGTCTTATGACTGTTCATTCAGTTAAAGGACTAGAGTTTGATTATGTTTTTATAACAGGCTTAGAAGAGGGTATTTTTCCACATATGAATTCTCTTATGAATAATAGTGATTTGGAAGAAGAAAGAAGATTATGTTATGTTGCAATAACTAGAGCAAAGGAAAAACTATATTTAGTCAATGCTAGACTTAGAATGATGTTTGGACATGATTGTACTAATTTACCTAGTAGGTTTATTGGTGAAATAAATAAAGAATTACTTGATGGTTATGTTTCAGAAGATAATTTTAAAGAAGAAAAAATTGATATAGAAGAGAAATTTTATAAAGATGATGTTGATTATAAAAAAGATGATTATGTTTATCATGAAATTTTTGGACAAGGGAAGGTTATTAATGTTTCTGGAAGTTTAGTTACAATTGCTTTTAAACACCCTTATGGAATAAAAAAATTAATGAAAAATCATAAAAGTCTTAGTAAAGTTTAATATAAAGTTAATTAAGGAGGAATAATATGAGTAAAAATTTAACTTTAGTTATTATGGCTGCGGGGATGGGGTCAAGATTTGGGGGATTAAAACAAATAGAACCAGTTGGGCCTAATGGAGAATTCATAATTGATTATTCAATTTATGATGCTGTAAGAGCAGGATTCAACAAAGTTGTGTTTATTATCAAAGAAGAAAATTATGAATTATTTAAAGAAACAGTTGGTCATCGTGTTGAAAAACAAATAAAAGTAGAATATGCTTTTCAAAAACAGGAAAATGTTCCAAATAATGTTGTAATTCCTAAGGATAGAACTAAACCTTGGGGAACATCTCATGCAATACTTTCAGCTAAGGATAAGGTTGATGGAGATTTTCTTGTTTTGAATGCTGATGATTTTTATGGTAGTGATGCTTTTTATAAAGCAGCGGAATTTTTTAATGAAAAACATTCTGGTGTAGAATATGCAGTTATAGGTTATAAAATAGCTAATACTATGTCTGAAAATGGTGCTGTTAAACGTGGCGTATGTGAAGTAGAGAATGGTTATTTGAAAAAACTTATAGAAAGTTCTGTTGAAAAAGTAGATGGAAAAATAATTGCAACACCTCTTAATGGAAGTAATCCTTTTGAAATTAAAGAAGATTCTCCTGTTTCAATGAATATGTTTTGTTTTACAAAAGACATTTTTAAATATTTAGAAGATAATTTAGTGAAATTCTTTGAAGAAAATAAAAATGATCTTTCTAAATGTGAATATTTAATTCCTGATTCTGTTTATAATTCTATTAAAGAAGGCATTGCTAAAGTTAAAGTTATTCCTACTACTGCTAAATGGCAAGGAATTACTTATAAAGAAGATAAAGAAAAACTTGTTAATGAAATTAATAAATTAATTAAAGAAAATGTTTATCCACAAAAATTGTGGAATAATTAATAAAATCTCTTAATTTATTATTTAAATAATCTTTATAAAAGTTATTGTAAAGAAAATAAATATATTGTAAACTTTAAATATAAATAATATACTAGGAGTGATTATATGAAGAATAAAAAAGGTTTTACCTTAATAGAGCTATTAGCAGTAATAATAATATTAGGAATATTAATGATAATAGCAATACCAGCAGTAACAGAGTATATATCATCATCAAGAAAGAGTGCTTATATAACAACAGCATCAAGATATATAGATGGAGTAAGGAATAAGATAAATGCTGCAGAAATACCAGTCTATGATAAAGAGACAACATATTATATACCAGGAAGTTGTGTTTCAATGGAAAAAGGTGGAAAAAGTCCATATGGAGACTGGGAAGAGTATTATGTAGTAGTAACATATGATGGAACTAGTTATGACTATTATTGGACAAGTAGAGATGAAACAAACACAGGAATATATTTAACATATCAAGATTTATTAGATGTAGATAGAATAGAGAATAATGTAACAAGTATATCTACAAATATTGGTGTTGGAGATAGAGAAAAGATATTAGTATTAAAAGATAGCTGTAGTATAAATGATGCAGAAGAATTAGTAGCAACAAGTAGTATCCCAGAAAAAGGAACAAGTAATGGAAGTGAAACAGAAGAACCAGGAAATATAACATATAAAGAAGAAATATTAAATGGAACAGAACCAAAGTTAAGTGGAGCATTAATACCAATAACAATAGAAAATGATGGAACAGTAAAGAAAGCAGATACTAATACTAAGTGGTATAGTTATGAAGAGAAAAGATGGGCAAATGCCGTAATATTAAAAGATGAAAGTAAGAGTTATAATAATGGAGAAGTAATACCAGAAGAAGAAATAGAGAGTTATTTTGTATGGATACCAAAGTATAGTTATAAGTTATGGGATTTAGGAAATTATACAGGTGATACAGCAGTAGATACAAGTAAAGTACATTCAATAGATATAAGATTTGGAACAACCAATACAAGTGATAGTGTAGAAGGAGAATGTACAACACCTAAAGTATCAGGAGAAAGTGGAAACTGCGAAGTAGGAGATTATATGACTCATCCAGCATTCTTAGCCTTTAATACAACAGGATTATGGGTAGGAAAGTTTGAGACAGGTTATGATGGAGCAACAAGTGCATATGTAGCAGAAAAGGATACAACAGAAGTATCCAAAGCAATAGTAAAACCAAATGTTTACAGTTGGAGAAATATACAAGTAGCTAATGCCTTTACAGTAAGCTATAATTATAAAAGAGAGTTAGAATCTCATATGATGAAGAATACGGAATGGGGAGCAGTAACTTATTTATCACATTCTATATATGGAATAAATGATGAAGTAAGATTAAATAATAATTCAAACTATTTAACAGGATATGCAGCAACAACAGAAAACGGAAGTGGAAGTACAACAGAAGTAGCAATGTGGAACACTTCTACAGGATACTTAGCAAGTACAACAGGAAATATAACAGGAATATATGATATGTCAGGAGGAGCATGGGAATATGTAATGGGAGTAATGAAAGATGCAAATGGAAATTTAATGTCAGGCTATAATTCTTCCCAAAATTCAGGATTTAATGGAACATTATATGATGGAAGTAGTTATACAAATGGAATAGATTTTCCTGATAGTAAATATTATGATGTTTATAATTATAATTCTAATCAATCTAATTATTCTCAAAGAATATTAGGAGATGCAACAGGAGAGATGGGACCATTTCAAGGGTATAGATCATCATGGTATAATGATACTTCATATTTGGTTTACTCTAGCTACCCTTGGTTCTACCGTGGGGGCTACAATAACATCGGTTCTGGTGCTGGTGCGTTCTTTTTCAGCAGCAACTACGGGCATGCTCACCCCTGCATTTCTTTCCGTTTAGTTTTGGGTGTATAGTTTTTCCCAAAGTGGGAACCCTAATTTTTGCGTTTTAGTAGGTGAATGAAGTATATTGATAGATAGATTTAATATAATGAAGTATTTTAATAATGCTAATTGTATGTTTTTGCAATTAGCATTTTTATATCAAAATTTATATAGTTTATGTTATTATTATAATAGGTGGATTACTATGAAGGATGAATTCTTGCAAAAAATAGAAAATAAAGAATATATATCTAAATTTATATATAATAAAGTAAAAAAAGATTATTTTGATATTATTCCATTGAATTTTGATTTGGATAAATATAATGAACAAGTAATTTATGAAAATTATATAAAAAATAGAGATTATTTTGATAATTTATATAAAGATGTTGATTCTAATATTCATTTGGACTTTGAACAGATTTCTGCTATTATTTCTGATGAAAAGTATTCTTTAATAATTGCAGGTGCAGGAACAGGAAAAACTACTACTATGGCTTCAAAAGTTAAATATTTAGTGGATATAAAGAAAGTTAATCCAGAAAAAATATTAGTAATTAGTTATACTAGAAAAGCAGTTGAAGAATTAATTCAGAGAATAAATATTGATTTTTCAATACCTGCTAAAGTAATGACTTTCCATTCATTAGGATATTCTTATATTAAAGAAATTTTTAAAGGCCATAAATGTAGTATAGCTGATGAGAATTTAAAGAATTCTATATTTTTAGAATATTTTCAAAAAAATATATATTCAAATAAGTCTGTTTTAAGAGAATTCTTTGCATTGTTTGATACTAAAAGTACATGTAAATCTTGGTTATTTAGTAAATTTTTTATAGAAAATTTTGATAAATACAAAACTTATAATGAATTGTTTAATGCATATAAAAAATTTAAAATTAGTGAAATAGAAGATTTAGAAACTTATGTTAATAAAAAATTAGAATATGAATATAATCAAGAAATAATAAAAACAATAAAAAATGAATTTGTTAAATCAAAAGGAGAAGCAATAATTGCTAATTATCTTTTTATGCATGGAATTGATTATTCATATGAAAAAGTATTTCCAGAACTAATTGATGGTACTAAAGTTTATCGTCCTGATTTTACAATTAATTATGATGGTGATGATATATATATTGAATATTTTGGACTTTCTAATTATAAAGATGATAATTCAGATAGATATAAGAAAAATAAGGAGATAAAAATAAATTATCATAAAAATAAAAATACTAAAT
This sequence comes from uncultured Bacilli bacterium, assembly GCA_944332205.1. Lineage (GTDB taxonomy): Bacteria > Bacillota_I > Bacilli_A > RF39 > UBA660 > RUG13868. Next base: position 44,552 of record CALVJN010000006.1, read on the forward strand.
TTATTTCTATTGATTCTATGTCAAATGAAAAAATTATTAATACATTGGAAGAGTCGTTAAAGAATTATGGATTTTCTATTAAAATGAAAAGTTATGAGGAAATTTATAATGCTATGTTAGATAGAAATTATTTATCTCTTATATATCCTTTAAAAGATTTGTTTTATGAATGTATTATGTCAATAAAATCATCTATTTATAGAATTAATTATGTTGATTATTGTAAAAAATATTTTTGTACATTAAATAAAGAAGAAACTATTAAAGCTAATATGCAATTTCATTATATTGACGAATTTTATCATTTTTATCAAAATAAACTTTATGGTGATCCAATTAATTATTATTTTGATTTTCCAGATATGATTTATTATGCTACTGAATATATGAATAAAGTAAATTCTAAAGAATTTAATTTTGAATACATAATAATTGATGAATATCAAGATATTACTTATGGTAATTATGAACTTGCAAAGAATATAGTTAATAATAATGATTTTTGTAAAATAGTTGCTGTAGGTGATGACTGGCAAAGCATTTATTCTTTTAATGGTTCAAAAATAGAATATGTTTACAATTTCGCAAGATATTTTCCTGATTCAAAAATATTTAAAATATCTAAAACGTATCGTAATTGTCAAAATTTAGTTAATTATTCTGGAAAATTTATTATGAAAAATAATTTTCAAATAAAAAAGGATTTAATTTCTGATAAAAAAATAGAAAAACCAGTAAAGTTTGTTTTATTTAAAGATGGTTTTGAATATTTGGCATTAAAAGAATTAATTTTAAGAATACATAAAGAATATCCTAGCCATAGCATATTGATACTTGGAAGAACAAATGAGAATATATATAGATGTTTTGATGATACAGATTTAATTGATTCTATTGATACAAAAGTTAAATTTATAGGATATGAAGACATTGACATTGATGCAATGACAATTCATAAATCAAAAGGGCTTACTAATGATGAGGTTATAATTATAGGGTTAGATAAATCTTTTCCATCATCACATAGTAAGTATTGGTTTAACCAATTGTTTTCTTTTAATTTAATGCAAGAGGGTGTTGCTTTTCCAGAAGAAAGGCGTATTTTTTATGTTGCTCTTACTAGGACTAAAAATAATGTTTATTTATTAGTAAATGAAAATCAGAATAATAGAAGTCCTTTTATTAGTGAGTTGTGGAATGTTTTAAACTAGATGTGATATAATTATTAATGGTGAATATTATGGAAGATAGATATTTAGAACTTATAAAAATAATTAATGAAGCAGATTATAATTATCATACTTTGGATAATCCTACTATAACTGATCAAGAATATGATAGTTATTTAAGAGAACTTTATGAAATAGAAGAAAAAAATCCTGATATTGTAAGGGACGATTCTCCAAGTCATAGAGCAGGTGGAAAAGTTCTTTCAGAATTTAATAAAATTACTCATAAAATACCAATGCTTTCTTTGTCTAATGTTTTTAATGAAGAAGAAATAAGACTTTTTGATTCCAGAATAAGAAAAGAAGGTATAATTCCTAAATATGTTTGTGAATTAAAAATAGATGGACTTAGTGTATCCTTGAGATACGAAAAAGGAAAATTAGTTAGTGCTGCTACTCGTGGTGATGGTATAACTGGTGAAGATATTACTAATAATGTTAAAACAATTAAAACTGTCCCACTTGTATTAAATAAAGAAATAGATATTGAAGTACGTGGAGAAATCTATATAAGTAAAAAAATGTTTAATGAGGTAAATAAAACTAGAAGAGAAAAAGGTTTAGAAGAATTTCAAAATTGTCGTAATTTAGCAGCTGGTTCTATTAGACAATTGGATTCATCAGTAGCAGCTTCAAGAAAGTTAGATTCTTGGATTTATCATTTACCTAATCCAAGTGATTATGGAATAAAGACTCATTATGATGCATTAATGTTTATGAAAGATTTAGGTTTTAAAGTAAATCCTAATAATAAATTAGTTAATAATATTGATGAATTATTAGATTTTATTGATACAAAAAGTAGAGAAAGAGACAATTTACCTTATGATATAGATGGTATTGTTATAAAATTAAATAATATTAGTGATCAAAAAATTATGGGGTTTACAGCAAAATATCCAAAATGGGCAACTGCATATAAATTTCCTGCAAAGGTTGTATTAACAAAATTAAAAGATATTATTTTCACAGTTGGTAGAACTGGGCAAATTACACCAAATGCTGTTTTAGATCCTGTGTTAGTTCAAGGATCTACTATTAGAAGAGCAACATTACATAATGAGGATTATGTTAAACAAAAAGATTTAAAAATAGGTGATACGGTATCTATTAGAAAAGCAGGCGATGTTATCCCAGAAGTTATAGAAAGTATTAAAGAACGTCGTAGTGGTAATGAAAAAGATTTTGTAATGATAGCAAATTGTCCAATATGTGGAAGTAAATTAATAAAAAAAGAAGGACAAGTTGATTATTACTGCACAAATTTAAAGTGTGATGCTAGAAATATAGAGAAATTAATACATTTTGTAGATAGGCATGCTATGAATATAACAGGACTTGGAGAAAGAATAATTGAAGATTTTTATAATATGGGATTTATTAGAAATATTGTCGATATTTATAATTTAAAAAGTCATAGAGAAGATTTAATTGAATTAGAAGGTTTTGGTAATAAAAGTGTCGATAATTTACTTTTAGCAATAGAAAATTCTAAAAATAATTCATTGGAAAGGTTAATTTTTGCACTTGGCATAGAACAAGTAGGAGAAAAAACAGCTAAAGTGTTAGCAAAAAAATATGAAACTTTAGATAATTTAATGAATGCAAAGTTAGAAGAATTAATAGAAATTAATGATGTTGGAGAAATAATAGCAAAAAGTATTATCGATTATTTTAGTAATGAAGAAAATATAAGAATAATAGATCTTCTAAAAAAAATAGGTATAAATATTTCATATACTGGTGAAAAAATTAAAGAAAAAGAAGCTTTTTTAAATAAGACATTTGTTGTAACAGGTACACTTAATAATTATTCTCGTGATGAAATAAAAGAAAAAATAGAAAATTTTGGTGGTAGAACAAGTGAATCTGTAAGTAAAAAAACAAATGTTGTTATAGTTGGAGAAAATCCTGGAAGTAAATATGATAAAGCTTTGAAACTTGGAATTGAAATTTGGAATGAAGAAGAATTAGTTAGTAAGATTAACTGATTCTTTTTTGCTTCTTGTATTTTAAATTGGATTATGTTAATATAATGTCGAAAGTAGGTTGTGTTGTGAAGTTTATTAAAAAATATTGGTATTTATTGTTAGTTTTTTGCTTTTTCTTTTTTGGTATCTTATTTTTATTAATATTTTTAAATAAGAATGATTCTCTAGATTATTATTACTATGTTAAAGATAATTCTTTGATTCTTTTTGATAAAAAAAGTAGTGATAAAGTTACTTTAACCAATGAGTTATTTTTGGATGAGCAACAATATTTTTATTATTCATTTGTTTCTTTTTTCAATGATAGTGAAAAAATTATTTATGTTGATAGAATAAATTCTGATTCTTTGTTTTCATTAAATATTGCTGATGTACAAAGTTTATTTTCAGATAAATTAGATAACTATTTGATTGCTAGAGATGTTTATAAATTTATGCTATCTAAGAATGGAATTTTATTTTTAGTTGATGATGAGTTGTACTATTATGATTATGAGAAAGAAGAGTCTATGAGAATTTCTGATTATGTTGTTGATTTTGCTATAGCAAAAAATAGCAATAATTTATATTTTATTAACGAAGATAATAATTTATATAAAAGAAATTTAGAAAATGACGATGTTGTGAAGGTAAACTCTAACATAGATTCTATTATAAATTCATGTGATAATATTTTATATGCTTCATATATTGAAGATTATTCTATGTATAAATTATATGCTAATGACAATTTAATATCTGATAATGTTTATTATTATTATGATGTTTCTTGTGATAATATTTATTTTGCTAAGTATGATGGTGTATTAGAAGAATTTGGTAAATCTGAGTTTAAAGAAATAAAAAAATTTAGTGATGCATATAAGAATGATGATGGATATTCTGTTATTGTTTTAGGATTTGATCAATGTATTTATTGTCAAAATATGTTAGAGTATTTAGATGAACTTTCTGATGTTAAAAAAATTAAATATAATTACATAAATATTAATGAAATATCAGATGATGAGTTAAATTCTTTTGTTGAAAGAAATGACAATATATCTTTGAAGTCAGTTCCAATATTATTGATTATTAAAGATGGTGTTGTAGTAGATAAACTTATTGGATTTAATGATGATGAAGATGATGAAGTTATTAGCGAATTGTTAAGCGATTATGGCCTTATTAGTGATTTTAATAATTTGGTTGATGAAAATATATCTACATATAAATATGATGGTAAGAATATCAAAAAAATTGCTAATGGAATAGTATATGCATCAGATGAAGATAATTTTAATCATGATAATTATTTGACATTTTCTTATGAAGCTGATGAAATTAAATATTATTTGTATGATAGAACTAACGAATATTATTTTGATTTGAATTTATCAGAATATTCTATTTATAGTTATAATTATTTAAATAATTCGATTGTTTACTATGATGAAGATGATAATTATTATTACACTCGCTTGTATGATAAAAAGTTTGTAGATGAAACTAAATTAGGTAAAAATTTATGTCAAATTGAATATAATGAAAATACTATTTATTACATAAATAATTGTTCTTATGATAATGAATATAAAGGATCTTTTTCAATTTTCAAAGATAATAATATTAAATTAGTTAGTGATGATGTAAGCTCAATTTTAGTTAATGGAGATAAAGTATTTTATATTAGAAGTTTGAATTCAAAAAAAGAGCTTTATATGTATAAAGAAAGTAGTTCTTTAATTTCAGATGATGCTTATGATTTTATATCATTAAATAATAATTTGTTTTTTGTATCAAATGTTTATGATTCAAGTATTTATGATAGAACTTTAGGAGATTTATATTATATAAATTCTGATAAAGTTCCTGTTAAGATAGATACTGATATAGTAGTTGATTTTATGGTAAGTGAGGTAGAATAATGAAGAAAAAAATTTTAAGTTTTGGTTTAATTTCATCTATTTATTTAATTGTTGTAATTCTTTTATCTTTTTTGTTTATAGAAGATATTCCCTTTTTATACTTCCGTGGGGATATTTTTGCATTAAATTCATTTTTTTGTGAAATTTTTTCATTAGATAGTTTTTTATTATTTGAATTCCCTTATTATATTTTGTTTTCTATTTTTGTAATTATTTTTGTGTTTATGTCATTACATTTAAAAAGTTTTTTAAAAATGTTTAAAGCCTTTTTATATGTAATAGATTTTTGTTCAATTATTTTGTTCTTTGCTGATTGTAGATTTACAATAGGTATAACAATATTCACTTTGTGTATGATTGCTTTGACAATTTTATGTCATATTTATTCTAAAAAAGATTTGTTTGGTATGAGTTATAAATATAGAATTTATCCTCTTATTTTATTTTTTCTGATCATTGGTATTTTTTTATTGGTGTATAAAATAATCAATATTGAAGAAAAGTTTAATAGCTTTGCTTATGTTAAAAATAATAGTTTAATTTTTAAGGAAAGTTATGATAGTGATTCTTTGGTATTGAGTAAAAATTATTTTAATGATAAAGATAACGAAGGTAATTTTTATTCAACTGATGTTATAATCGCTTCCAATGGTAGCATTTTGTTTTTAGAAAATATTGCAATATCTAATGATGAACGAAAAGGTGATTTAGTATTATATGATAAGGAGTTTATAAAAATTGATGAAAACGTTTCAGAATTTTATTCTTCATCAGATAATTCTGTTATAGTATATTTGAAGAATGATGCCTTGTATGTATATAATGGTAGTAGTTCTAGAATTGCAAATAATGTAAAAAGCTTTTTTATAAACAAAGCAGGGGAATCTATAGTATATTTGAATTATGATAAAATATTATATACGTATGATACTAAAAATAATGAGAGTAAAAGAATAAATAGTGAAGTTGATGATTTTGAATATATTAACTTTTATGATGGAAATCTTTATTATTATTATTATAATGAGGATAGTTATACACTTTATGATGATAATATTGGGAAAATAGATGATAATATTGCTCATTATTCATTTGTCGGTGATAAACTTTATTATTTAAAAAAGATAGATGATAAATATAATTTGTATTTGTATAATAATGGTGATGTGGTTTTGTTACAAAGAAATATTGATGAATTAGTAGAATATAATGATAAAGCAGTTATTTATTTGCAAAACGGAAAATATAATGTGTTTTATAATGATAAATCTTTTTTCATTGGTAATAGTAATGAAATATATAATGTTAGTATTTCTGATAATAGTGAATATGTATATTTTTTGAAACATATTGAACAAGATAATAATGAGAAAACTGTAGAATTTGTAAGATATTCTTTAAGCAATAGAGGACTTACATCTAGGACTAGTATAGATATTGATGTTTCTGATTATTTAATTAATGAAGATATTTGTTATTATGTTTCTGATTATAATGATGTTAATCAAACATATACATTATTTTCTTGTGAAGATAAAAAACTATATACTACATCAGTAGAAGATGCAATTTTTGTAGATGATATGTTTTTATATATAACAAATGTTGATGATGATAAAGAAATTGCTGATTATTATGTTGTTAGTGAAAATGATTCTATTTTAGTTTCTGATACTCTTTTTTATAACGTTGATTATATTACAGATGGATTGCTTTATATTAATAATTTTAATGTTGATAATAAAAGAGGTGATTTGTATTTTTATAATAAAAATACAAATGAAGTTGAAAAAATAGATAGTTTTGTTTCATATATGTTTGGAAATTCTTATTTATATTGGAAATGGTAAAATTTATGTAATTTATATATTTAGAATTGCAGTGCAGTTCTTTTTATATAAAATAAAACATATGTAAAGAAAAATGAAACGAATAAAGGAAATTCTTTAATTACTAGAATAAATATTTAAAATAGTATTACTGCAAGGAGAAATAATTTGTATTGTCTTTAATATAATGAATTTAAAAAAAGTTATTGATAGTGAAAAAATATAATTTAGTTTATATATTTAAAAAAAATTATAAAGTATTGCGAAAAAAATAAATTTATTGTAAACTTTAAATATAAATAATAATACTAGGAGTGAATTATATGAAGAATAAAAAAGGCTTTACCTTAATAGAGCTATTAGCAGTAATAATAATATTAGGAATATTAATGATAATAGCAATACCAGCAGTAACAGAGTATATATCATCATCAAGAAAGAGTGCTTATATAACAACAGCATCAAGATATATAGATGGATTAAGAAATAAAGTAAATGCTGCAGAAATACCAGTCTATGATATAGATACAACATATTATATACCCGGAAGTTGTGTCTCAATGGAAAAAGGAGGAACAAGTCCATATGGAGACTGGGAAGAGTATTATGTAGTTGTAACATATGACGGAACTAGTTATGACTATTATTGGACAAGTAGAGATGAAACAAATACTGGAATATATTTAACATATCAAGATTTATTAGATGTTGATAGAATAGAGAATAATGTAACAAGTATCTCTACAAATATTGGTGTAGGAGATAGAGAAAAGATATTATTATTAAAGGATAGTTGTAGTATAAATGATGCAGAAGAATTAGTAGCAACAAGTAGTATACCGGAAAAAGGAACAAGTGATGGAAGTGAAATAGAAAATCCAGGAAATATTAGTGTAGCAACAGATGAAAGTTGCTTTGAATTTGATTCTGTAACAGGAACTATAACTGATTATAAGTGTGTAGGTTCTTATGCTACTAATATTAGTAATTATGGAACAGAAAATTATGAGACTAGAAGATTAAATAATAATACAGAAAATATTCAAAAAATGAGTGCTTTAGTAGAACAAGATGTGATAATACCAGAGGAAATTAATGGAATTACAGTTACAAAAATTGGTGATTATGCTTTTGCAGACAGTAATTTATATACAATAGAAATACCTAAAACAGTTACATATATTGGCCAAGGCACTCTTTCAGGTAATGAGTTATTATATAATATTGTTAATAAAACAGGAAGAAGTTTTGATTGGAGAAGGATAACTTATTTTGGAAATTGTGATAATTGTGTTTTTGATGTTGGAGAATATTTAGCTGTTGATTGTACTTTAGTTCCATTTGTAAGGCTATATATAACAGATAAAAGGGTCGGTTACGATTTGTCTGGAATGTTCGATTATAAAAATGGTATTAGTATTGATTTAATAGATGATAAGGGATATGATGTTTTTTATAAGAATTGGGGTGATTCAGATTGGAAAAAATTTTTAAATAATGAAATTCAATTAAGTAATGATTATAATAGTGTATCTCAATATAATTTAATTAACAATTATGAAATAATGCCAGTTAGTTGTCGGGCACCTTCTTTCATGATTAAAGTAGAAGATAATGGTAAAATTTTATTTGAACAATATTTTTATTTTAGATAGTTATAAAAAGATTAATATAAAATAAATGAAAAAGCTATTGATATAATAATTATCAGTAGCTTTTTATTGTTATTTACATTTTGTTCCTTGAAAACTTTCTCTTTTTTTCATTCCTTTATCAATATCATTTAATACACAAACTTTTTTTATTATCCATTTTGGTTCAATTAAGTCTTCTAGCTTTGGATCTCCTGTTAATCTATTTATTACTATATTTTCATGCAAAAGTTCTAATTGGTCACATACTATATTTACATATTCGTCTTTTGAAAGTATATGAAAATGCTCTTTTTGATATAGCTGTTCTAATTTTGTATCTTTAAGGACATTGAGCATATGAATTTTTATTCCCCATATATTTAAGTTATTTAAATATTTTACTGTTTCAAGCATCATTTCTTTTGTTTCATATGGTAATCCATTTATTATATGGACTAATACTTTTATGTTTCTTTTGTTTAATTCTTTTACACAATTTTCAAAACATTCTAGCGTGTGACATCTATTTATTAATTTACTAGTTTTTTCATGTATTGTTTGTAGTCCTAATTCAATTGTTAAATCAGTTTTTTTATTAAGTTTTTCAAGATAATCATAGCACTCTTTACTTATTGAATCTGGTCTAGTTGATATATTTATACCTATAACGTTTTCATAATTTAATACTTCATCCCAGGCTTTTTTTAATTTTTCTATTGGGGCATAAGTGTTTGTATTAGCTGAAAAATATGCAATATATTTAGCGTTTGGCCATTTTTTTAACATTATACTTTTTACATCTTCAAATTGTTCTTTTAGACTTTTCTTTTTATCTCCTGCATATTCACCACTTCCCATTTTAGAGCAGTATATACAACCACCATAACCTACTTTACCATCTTTGTTAGGGCAAGTTAATCCCATATTTAAACTTACTTTAAATACTTTTATGTTATATTTACTTTTATAATAGTAGTCTAATGTGTAATATCTTTTATTTGTATTACTATATTTAAATTTATTCATTTTTTTTCACTTCTTTTTTATATTATAGCATTTGTTGAAAGTTTTCACTATTATAAATTTCAAAAGTATGATATATTATTTTATATAGAATAAAGGGTGATGCTATGTACGATTTAGGTAAGAATTTTCATATAAATATGGAAAAATTAAAAACTAAAAGGGAAGCAGTTATTCAAGGAAAAAGATTTAGAATATCTGTTCTTACTGAAAGACTTATAAGATTAGAGTATAGTGTTTCGGGAATATTTAATGATTTTGCAACTGAATTAGTAGAATTTCGTGATTTTGATGTTCCAAAGTTTACTAAAAAAGAAGATAAAAACTATTTAGAATTGGAAACTGAATACTTTACACTTACTTATTCAAAAGAAGAACCATTTAAAGGTAGTGCTTTTAATCCAATAAAAAACTTAAAAGTTGTATTAAAGGGCACGGATGTTATTTGGCATTATGGGCATCCAGAAGCTAAAAATTATTATGGATCAAATATTAGTACAGAGTTTTCTAAAAATGAAGAACCTAAAAATAGGGGACTATTTTCATTAGATGGCCTAGTGTCTTTTGATGATAGTTCTACGCTTAGAATAAATGAATATGGAACTGCTATTCCTCCTGAGAGTGGTTCTGTTGATATTTATTTATTTCTTTATAATAAAGATTTTGGTATGTGTGTTACAGATTATTTTAAATTAACTGGTATGCCTTCATTGATACCAAGATATGCATTAGGAAATTGGTGGTGTCGTGATAAACCATATACTACCGATGAGGTTATTGAGTTAGTTGATATGTTTGAGAAAAATAATATACCACTTTCTGTATTTCTTTTTGATAAGGATTGGCATATTAGAACAACCGGACCATATAAAGATTTAAATACTGGTTATACGTTTAATAAAAGTTTAATAGCAGATCCTAAATCTTTAATAGATAATTTACATATGCGTGGAATTCGTGTTGGACTTTCAATGAATTTTAAAGATGGTATTTATCCTCATGAAGAAAAATATCAAGATATAAAAGCTTTTTTGGATTATAAGGAAGAAGGATTAATAGCAATTGATCCTCTTAATCCTAAAATGTTGGATGTTTTACTTAAATATATATTAAATCCTTTAGAAGAATTAGGTGTTGATTTCTTTTGGAATGATGATAAGGAGTTTAAAGATTTAAATAGGTTATGGCTTATTAACCATTATATGTTTTTTAATTTAGCTAGAAATCCTGCTAAAAGAGGAATGATTTTGGCACGAAATGCATTGGAAGCTGCTCATAGATATCCAGTATTATACTCTGGTGAATCAAAAGTTAGTTGGGAAAATTTTATGTCTATTCCATTTTTTAATTTGTCTGCTTCTAATATTGGTTCTTGTTGGTGGAGCCATGATATTGGTGGTTATATTGATGGTATTGAAGATCCAGAACTTTATATTAGATCAGTTGAGTTAGGAGTTTTTTCACCTATTTTAAGATTTCATTCAGCTAGTGGTAAATATTATAAAAGAGAACCATGGCGTTGGGATAGTAAGACTTCTAATATTGTTGGTAATTATTTGCGATTAAGACATCGTCTTACTTCTTATTTATATACAGAAGCCTATAAATATTATAAAACTGGTTCGATGATTTTTCAGCCTTTGTATTATTATTTGCCTAAAGTTTACGATGATTTATTATATAGGAATGAATATTTCTTTGGTAGTGAATTATTAGTAGCACCTATTGTAAATAAAAAAGACCAAGTTATGAATAGAACAATTCATCGCTTCTATTTACCTGATGGTATGTGGTATGAATTTACTACTGGTAAAAAATATGTTGGTAATAAGAAATATGTGTCTTTTTATAAAGAAGAAGATTATCCAATTTTTGCTAAAAGAGGTAGTATTATTCCTCTTTCTAATAAGAGTAATGTTAATAATACATCGAATCCTACAGATATAGAGATTCATGTTTTCCCAGGACAAAACAATACTTATAGGATGTATGAAGATGATGGTATTAGTAGTCTATATAAAGAAGGTTTTTATTTAATAACAGAAATAGATTATAATTATTTACCTAATAACTATACGCTTATAATAAGGTCTGTTGAAGGAAAAAGTGGTATTGTTCCAGATAAGAGAAATTATAAAATAAGATTTAGAAATACTAAGTATTCTGAAGAAGTGTCTGCTCACTTTGATTCTTCAGTTATAAATGTCGATAAAACTTATGTTGAAAATAATGATTTTATTGTTGAGATTAACAATGTAAGTACTGTTGGACAACTCACAATTAATTGTAAAGGAAAAGATATAGAAATTGATGCAGTTAGAGTTGTAAATGAAGATATTGATTCAATTTTATCTGATTTACAAATTGAAACTACTTTAAAAGAAAAAATAGCTGATATATTATTTAGTGATGAGGATATTAAAACTAAGAGAATTAAAGTTAGAAAGCTTAAACGTTATAATTTAGATAAATCATTTATTAAATTGTTTTTAAAATTACTTGAATATGTAAATGAAATTTAATATAATAAGTTTATATTTGTTTTAAGAAGTAGTAGTAAATTATATATTTTTAGAGAGTTAGTGGATGGTGAAAACTAATAATAAAAATTTATGAACTTGTCTTTTGAAATAACAAATCGTAATTCTTGCGTTAAAAGTTAAAGTTGCGTAGATTTTTCTACGAATTAAGGTGGTACCGCGAAAATATTCGTCCTTATGGGGAGGAATATTTTTTATTTGGAGGTGTAAATGATAGATATTTTTCTTACAGCTTTGATTGTTTATTTGTTATATTATTTTATTTCTGTTAAAAGATTCGACAATTATGGACATGTTAAAAAAAATAAAAATAATGTAAATAATAAGCAAAAAAAAGATAAAAAGATGTCAAATACTGATAGAGTAGATGATTATATGGCTTTACCTAGTGAAGTAAAATATTTTATAAAGAAATATAAAGTTGATTTGAATAAAGTTAATTTACATGGTATGTTAAAGTTGATTGGATTTATTTTAGGATTAGATATTGCATTAGTTTCAATTTTTGTTTTGTTGATATTTAAAAGTATTGTAATTCAATTAGTAGTAGCTAGTTTATTAATTATTCCTATATATTTGATTAGTTTAAAGTTTTTAGCTAGAAATTTTAAGAAAAGAGGATTGATTAAAGATGTATAATTTTAAAGAAGTAGAAAAAAAATGGCAAAATTATTGGGAAGAGAATAAAACATTTAAGACAGATGTTTATGATTTTTCGAAACCAAAGTTTTATGCATTAGATATGTTTCCTTATCCATCTGGTGTGGGACTTCATGCTGGACATCCTGAAGGTTATACTGCTACAGACATTGTTTCCAGAATGAAGAGAATGCAAGGGTATAATGTTTTACATCCAATGGGATGGGATGCGTTTGGGCTTCCTGCAGAACAATATGCTATTAATACTGGAAATCATCCGGACGGATTTACTGAAGCGAACATAAAAACTTTTAAAAGTCAGTTAAAAAGTTTAGGATTTTCTTATGATTGGGATAAAGAAGTTTCAACTAGTGATCCAAAGTTTTATAAATGGACACAATGGATTTTTAAACAACTTTATTTAGATGGATTGGCTAAATGCGTTGATATGCCAGTTAATTGGTGTGAAGAATTAGGAACAGTTTTATCCAATGATGAAATTATTGATGGTAAAAGTGAACGTGGTGGATATCCTGTTATAAGAAAAAATATGAAACAGTGGGTTATGGATATTCCTAAATATGCTGAAAGATTGTTGGATGGACTTAATGAAGTAGATTGGCCAGAGTCTACGAAAGAAATGCAAAGAAATTGGATTGGTAAATCTGTAGGTGCTCTAGTTACATTTAAAGTAGATAGTCATGATGAAAAATTTGAAGTTTTTACGACTAGATGTGATACATTATTTGGGGCAACTTATTGTGTTTTATCCCCAGAACATAAATTAGTGGATATTATTACTACTGATGATAAAAAGGAAGAAGTAGTAGAATATAAAAAAGTATGTGCAACTAAATCTGAACTTGAAAGGACAGAACTTAATAAGGAAAAAACTGGTGTATTTACTGGTAGTTATGCAATTAATCCTGTTAATGGTAAAAAGATTCCTATTTGGATAGCAGATTATGTTCTTGCAACTTATGGAACTGGAGCAATTATGGCAGTACCTGCTCATGATGATAGAGATTATGAGTTCGCAAAGAAATTTAATTTGGAAATTATTCCAGTATTAGATGGTGGAAATATTGCAATAGAAGCATTTACTGGTGATGGTATACATATTAATTCGGAATTTTTAAATGGCTTGGGAAAAGAAGATGCAATTAATAAAATGATTTCTTGGTTAGAAGAAAAAGGCATTGGAAAGAAGAAAATCAATTATCGATTACGTGATTGGATCTTTGCAAGACAAAGGTATTGGGGGGAACCTGTACCAATAGTTCATATGGAAGATGGTACTATGAAGGTGTTAGATGATTGTGAACTTCCTTTGGTATTACCAAAGCTAAAAGATTATAAAAGCCACAGTGGTAAAGCACCTCTTGATTTTGCCGAAGAATGGAAAAATGTTGTAATTGATGGTAAAAAAGGTGTAAGAGAGACCTCAACTATGCCAGGTTCTGCTGGATCAAGTTGGTATTTTTTAAGATATATAGATCCACATAACGATGAATGCTTTGCAGATTATAATCTTTTGAAATATTGGATGCCAGTAGATTTGTATATAGGTGGTCCAGAACATACTACAGGTCATCTTTTATATTCAAGATTTTGGAATAATTATTTGTATGATAAAGGTTTAGTGCCTGTTAAAGAACCATTTAAAAAATTAGTACATCAAGGTATGATTTTAGGAGCTAATGGTATAAAAATGGGAAAAAGATATCCTGAATATGTTGTTAATCCTAGTGATATTGTTGAAAGTCATGGTGCAGATGCATTAAGACTTTATGAAATGTTTATGGGCCCATTAGAAGCAGATAAGCCATGGAGTAATACTGGTATTGATGGTGCAAAGAAATTTATTGATAGAATATATCGTATTTTTGAAGATAAAAAAGTTAGAAATGAGTCAAATAAAAATTTAGAAAAAATTTATCATCAAACTGTTAAGAAAGTTACTGATGATTATGAAACTTTGAATTTTAACACTGCTATATCTCAGCTAATGATTTTTGTTAATGCTATTTATAAAGAAGAATTTTTACCACTTGAATATGCAGTTGGACTTGTTAAACTTATTAGTCCTGTTTGTCCTCATTTAGGTGAAGAATTGTGGCAAATGTTAGGTAATAAAAATTCTATTGCATATGAATCTTGGCCAAAATATGATGAAAATCTTTTAAAAGATGATAATTGTACTTTAGCAGTACAAGTTAATGGAAAGGTAAGAGCTACTATAACTGTTAATGTAGATTCTAATGAAGAAGAAATTAAAAAAGTCGCTTTAGAAGAAGAAAATGTAAAAAAGCATATTGCTGATAAAGAAATAGTTAAATTTATCATTATAAAGAATAAGATAGTTAATATTGTAGTAAAGTAGGTATGAAAATGTATGACATTATAATTATTGGTGCAGGACCAGCAGGACTTTTTGCAGCTTATGAACTTTTAGAACATAATAAGAATCTTCATATTGCTATGTTGGATAGAGGAATTAAAGCAGATAAAAGAATTTGTCCAATGAATATTAATAAAACTAAGTGTTTGAATTGTAAGCCATGTGCAATTTTATCTGGTTATGGTGGTGCTGGAACATTTTCTGATGGAAAACTTAATTTTGTTCCTAAATTAGGGAAGTCCGATCTCTTTAAAT
Source organism: uncultured Bacilli bacterium (assembly GCA_944332205.1). GTDB lineage: Bacteria > Bacillota_I > Bacilli_A > RF39 > UBA660 > RUG13868. The sequence goes on from CALVJN010000006.1 coordinate 60,000, forward strand.
ATATGGGACAAGATGAAGCATATTCCTTAATTGATTATACGGAAACCATTTTCAATAAATTTGGCATGGATAGTGAAATTTATCCTACTAATATGGATGAAGCTTTAAAAATAAAAGAAAAGGTTGCTAAAATAGGTGCTAATTTATTATTAATTAAACAAAAACATTTAGGTAGTGATAAATTGCCTAATTATATAAGTAATTTTACTAAATATCTTGAGAAATTGGGAATGGATACTTATATTAAAACAGATGTTATAGATATTGTTAAAGAAAAAGATTTTTATAATGTTGTTTATAAAAAATCTAAAAAGGAATATTCTATTCAAGGTAAGTATGTAATAGTAGCTCCTGGAAGAACTGGTGCTAAATGGATGCAAGATTTAGCTGATAAATATAATATTCCTTATATTTCTCAAAGTATTGAAATAGGTGTTAGAGTAGAAGTTAGAAAAGAATTATTAGAAGATATAACTAAAGTTATATATGATCCTACTATATTTATTAAAACAGATACTTATAATGATGAGATAAGAACGTTTTGTACAAATCCCGGTGGTTTTGTTTCTAAAGAAAATTATGAAGGATATATTTGTGTTAATGGACATTCTTTAAAAAATATTAAATCTAATAATAGTAATTTTGCTTTTATTTCTAAAGTTAATCTTAGTGAGCCTACAACTAATACTAGATTATATGGAGAATCTATTGCTAGAATTGCAAATGTCTTAGGTGATGGTAAACCTATTATCCAGACTTTAAAAGATTTAAAGCAAGGAAGAAGAAGTGATTGGCATAGAATAAATAAAGGTTTTATAGAACCAACATTAAAAGATTGTGTAGCCGGTGATTTGTCATTGGTTCTTCCACATAGAATTGTTTTAAATATTTTAGAAGGATTAGAAAAATTAGATAAAATTATTCCGGGTGTCAATAATGATGAAACTTTGTTGTATGGCCCAGAAATTAAGTTTTTTAGTAATGAAGTATTGACTGATAATAAAATGAAGATAGATAATGAAAATATTTATTTTATTGGTGATGGTGCTGGAAAGGCTGGTAATATTGTTACAGCAGCAGCTACTGGTCTTATAGCAGCAAGAGATATTTTAAATAGAATTAAATAGGCAATATAGTTAGTTATATTGCTTTTATTTTAATTAAAAATAATAGCTATTGCATTTTAAAATTTATAATGATAATATAGCTATATAAAATAATACTAGGAGTGATTATATGAAGAATAAAAAAGGATTTACTTTAATAGAACTATTAGCAGTAATAATAATATTAGGAGTATTAATGATAATAGCAATACCAGCAGTAACAGAGTATATATCATCATCAAGAAAGAGTGCCTATATAACAACAGCATCAAGATATATAGATGGAGTAAGAAATAAGATAAATGCAGCAGAAATACCAGTCTATGATAAAGAGACAACATATTATATACCAGGAAGTTGTGTCTCAATGGAAAAAGGAGGAAAAAGTCCATATGGAGACTGGGAAGAGTATTATGTAGTAGTAACATATGATGGAACTAGTTATGACTATTATTGGACAAGTAGAGATGAAACAAACACAGGAATATATTTAACATATCAAGATTTATTAGATGTCGATAGAATAGAAAATAATGTAACAAGTATATCTACAAATAT
>CALVJN010000007.1 GCA_944332205.1 uncultured Bacilli bacterium
CATAATAATATTATATTACAAATTAAAACAACCTCAAAGAGGTTGGCGAATGAAATTTATTTCATTCTTTTTTTATCATAAAGTAAAATTGTAAAACTATTTTAGATTATACAAAAGATGTTTTCGTCTGCAACATTCAAACTAGCATTAAAACAAAAAACATTAGAGAGTACTGTTATTAAAAATATTTATGATTTGTATTGGATAATAAATAAACTGATAAATGATATCTTCGATAAAACATTCTAGTAGTATTTATTATAGGATATTTTAAAAACTTTTCTTATAAATAAAAAAACTTTACACTAAAATAAATTAGTAATTAAAAATTCATTTTATAAATATATTATTTATTAAAGAATATTATTAATATAAAAAATATAAGATATAATAGGTGGCTTTATGAAAAAAAATCTTGGATTATATCTTTTTTTTACTGCAATAATATTAATTTTATTTGGACTTATTATGATATATTCAGCATCTAGCATATGGGCAATGTATAAATTTTCAGATTCTTTTAAGTACGTTAAACAGCAAGGATTATTTATTTTAGTTGGTGTTATTTTAGTTTTTGTTATAAGAAAAATTGATTATAGAATATATTATAAAAATGCAACTAAAATATTTTTTTCTTGTATTGTTTTACTTATTTTAGTTTTAATCCCAGGAATAGGTAGTGTTCGAAATGGAAGTAGAAGCTGGTTTGGTATTGGTTCTTTTGGAATCCAACCAAGTGAATTTGCAAAAGTTGGACTTATTATTTTAACTAGTAAATATTTATCAAAATCAAATAAATTTGTGAAAGATATTAAAAGAGGCGTTATTCCTATTTTAAGTGTATTATTTTTAGTATTTGGTTTAATTATGTTGCAACCGGATTTTGGCACAGGAATGATCATTGTAGTAAGTATTCTTGCTATGCTATTTATAGCAGGAGTAAACATGAAATTTTTTATTGGACTCGGATTAATTGGTGTAATAGGAATAATAATTTTAATAGTAATAGCACCTTATCGTATGGATAGAATAACTTCATTTATTGATCCTTGGAGTGATCCTTTAGGAACAGGATTTCAAATTATACAATCACTTTATGCTATAGGACCAGGTGGACTTTTAGGAATGGGATTTTTAAAATCGAGACAGAAACAATTTTATTTACCAGAACCACAAACAGATTTTATTTTTTCGATTATCAGTGAAGAATTTGGAGTATTAGGTGTAGTAATTATTTCATCTTTGTTTATTTTACTATTATTATTCGGAATAAAAATAGCACTTAATACTAAAGATAATTTTGCAAAATTATTATCATTTGGTTTAATTTTTCAGATGCTGATTCAAGCAGTTATGAACTTAATGGTAGTAATTGGCTTAATACCAGTTACGGGTGTAACACTACCTTTTTTATCCTATGGTGGAAGTAGTTTATTGGTAAGCATGGTTGCAATAGGAATTATAATGAACATTTCAAAAAACTCCAATTAAATAATGTAAATTTTAATTAACCTATTTATATATATATTTATTAATTGAAATAATTCATGATATAATAAAATTAGGTGATAAAATGAATATAGAATTAGATTCATTTTTGTTAACAAGATATTCAGAAGATAAACATAAAAAATTAAAAGATGAATTAGAAAATGGTGTTTCGCAATCTAACTTTATTCATCAAATTGGTAAAAGACTTGAAAACTCAAAAGATAATAATAGAAATATATATCAAAGTGCTTTTGTCGTAGAGTTTACTAATATTCCCATAGGATATTTATATATATCGAATATGGTTAATGATGAAGTGTTTTTAGAATATTCAATTTTAAAAGAATATCGAGGAAAAGGATATGGAAGTAATATTATAAGGGAAATAACAGATTATTTGTTTGAAAAACATAATATTAGATCTATTAGATTAGATATTGATCCAAGTAATAGAAATAGTATTAATGTAGCACAAGCATGTGGTTATGCAGTAGATGAAGATGAATTTGAATCACGTAATTATATTGGAAGAATGCAATTCGTAAGAGAAAATGCATTTTATGTTTCTAAACGAAGAGCAAGAAAATAAAATTTAAATATAAATATTTAAAAGTAATTAATTTTAAAAAGTTAATTATTTTTTTGTTGACAAAAAAAGGGTTATTAATATAGATTTAACAACAATATATAGTACACAAATAGTAAAAACTTTGAAGAAATATTAAAATATGGAATAATAGTAATCAAAAAAGCTAATGCAAAAATAAAATTAAAAATTAATAAATTAATAAATTAATAAAATAATAATTATTGATAAAAAATTTAAAAATATATCTTCGACAATGATAAGAAGTAACCTAGATAAATATAAAAGTTATTTAGATAAAAATATTTATAAATATATAAAAGAAAATAAATTATATGAAGTTATATAAAAAAGATATTAAATATTAGAATTAAGTACTTATTTGAATGACCAAATTATAGAAAATATAAGTTCTACTACATATGATGAAGAGTTAATGAATAAATACGATTTATTAAGATAAACAAAATCAAAAATATATAATGAATTAGCAAATACTTAGCTAAAATAAATAAATTTGATATAGAAACAATATGGTAATTAAGCTAATTAAAAAAGCTACAATACATACTTTTTAAATACATTATGTTATAATTTAATAAAGGATGTGATATTATGTACGAAAATAAGTATATATTGGGATTAGATATTGGAATATCATCAGTTGGATGGGCATTATTAGCTGTTGATGAAAATAATAATCCATGTCGTATAATCGATGTTGGAAGCAGAATTTTTACTCCAGGAGAAGAAACAAGTGGCGAGAGTAAAGCTAAAGAAAGAAGAGAAAGAAGAGGAGCCAGAAGAGTAACTAGGAGAAGAGAATTTAGAATAGATCGTGTTAGAAATTTGTTATATGAAAATAATTATTTAAAAGGAAATATTGATGAAAAAAAATTAATATCAGAAAAAAATATAGAGTTAACTAAAATATATAGTAAGATGATTGAAAACTATTATAAATCACACCATACTAATCCATATATATTAAAGGTAGAGGCTTTATATAGAAAACTAACTGACGAGGAATTATCAATAATATTAGTACATTATGCTAAAAAAAGAGGATATAAATCTAATAGAGATGAAAAATCTAATGAAAAAGATAATGGAAGAGTAATTTCAGCAATAAAAGAAAATGAAAACATAATTAAAGAAAAAAACTATGAAACAATATCGGAAATGTATATAAAAGATTCAAAATTTAAAAATAAAATTAAAAATGGACCAGATGATTATAAAGTATCTGTGACAAGAGAAATGTACGAAAAAGAAATAAATAAAGTATTAGATACTCAAATTAAATTTGGACTTATTAATGAAAATTTTAAAAATGAATATTTAAATATCTGGAAAAGTCAAAGACATTATTCAGAAGGACCAGGTTATTATTATGAAATAATTGATGGTAAAAAAGAGAAAAAAAGATCACCATATGGTGGTAACTTGATTGAAAGAATGGTAGGAAAGTGTATATTTGATGAAAATCCTCGTGCACCTAAGTTTGCACCTAGTTCAGAAATATTTGTGGGACTTTCTAAATTAATAAATTTAAGATATAAAGAAAATGAAGATGATTATAAAATTTTAACTAAAGAACAAATTAAAGAAATATTAGAAGTTGCTAAAGATAAAAATGAAATTAAATATAGTTTAGTTTGTAAAATAATCGGTAATGATAATATTAAATTTAAAAGTTTGCAATTGACTAAAAAAGAATACATTAAAGTAATAGATGAATTAAAGAAGAAGTTAGAAATACCTAAAGATAAAAGAGTAGATATAAATTCACTAAGCACAGAAGAGAAAAATATATATGATGAATTATATAATAAAGCTTTATATAATAAAACATTATTTGAATTAAAAGGATATCATGAATTAAGAAAATTAATGGAAAAATTCTATACAAAAGAAGAATGGATTAATATTAAGGACAATATAGATGTTCTTGATGAATTAGCAAAATTATGTACTAATTACAAAACTAATGATGATATAAAAAATGCTATAGACAATTCAACTATTATTCCTAATAAATATAATAATATAGAATTTATAGATAACTTACCAAATTTTAAAGATCATTTAATGTTATCAACTGAATTAATAAAAAAACTTATTCCTATAATGTTAGATGGAAAAAAATATGATGAAGCAATGCAAGAGCTAAATTATTCACATTCTAATATATACAAAAACAAAGTAAAACATGATTTATTATTACCAATAAATAGTGTTAGTACTATTAAAAATCAAAGAGTAATAAGATCATTATCGCAAGCAAGAAAAATATTAAATGCGATTATAAAAAAGTATGGTTCTCCTAAAATAATAAATATTGAAACAGCAAGAGAACTCGCAAAGACAGTAAAAGAAAGAAGAGAAATAGAAAAGTATCAATTAGAAAGAAAAGAAGAAAATGATAAAAATAAGAAATTTTTAATGGAACTAGGAATATTTACTTCGATAGATAAAATTACTAGTAATGATTTATTAAAATATCGTTTGTGGAAAGAACAAAAAGAATGTTGTAGTTATAGTCAAAAAATAATATCTATAACGGATTTGTTCAATAATAATAAAGTTCAAATAGATCATATTTTACCATATTCTAGAACATTTGATGATAATTATTTAAACAAAACTTTAGTATTTACTAAGGAAAATCAAGATAAAAGAGAAAGAACACCTTATGAATGGTTTGGAAATACAAGTAAATGGGATAATTATGAAAGCTTTATCAATAGCTTAGAAATACCACCTAGAAAGAAAGATAATTATTTAATGAAAAACTTGGATACTGATACTGAAAGAGCCATGAGAGAGCAAAATTTAAATGATACAAAATATATAAGTCGTGAATTATCATCTATAATTAAAGCATATTTAAATGTTGAAAAAGTAAATATGTATTCAGGTAGCTTAACAGCTAAGTTAAGAGCAAGATGGGGATTTAATCGTTTGACACATAGTTATATATCTAAAAATTATATAATGCCTAGAGATATGAAAGAAGACATAAATAAAGATAGGGAAAATCATTTACACCACGCTATGGACGCTTTAGTAATTGCTTCAATAACAAAATCATTAGAATATAAAATAACTTTATATGAAAAATTTAGTAGACATATTGATGGCTTAACTGAAAATCAAATTAAAAATTTAACAAATGATGATATAGAAAAGTACAAAGGAACTTATTATGATGATGAAACTGGAGAGATAAAAGAAACAGACTTAAAAGATTATATAAGAAAACAAATAGTAAAAGAACATATTACTTATGGAAAATACAATATTGCCAAACTAGAATTCCCAACTCCTTATGATAATTTTGTTGAAGAAGCAAAAATAAGAGTATATGAGCAAAATGAACAACTATTAAAAGAACATTTAAAAAAATTCAATACCTATCCGGATCAAGAAATTAAAAATATAAAAGTTTTAACGCCGTCATTAGCAAAGCCAAAATTATCGGGACAAATGCATGAAGAAACTTATTATGGAATAAAAAAAGATGAAAACAATGTAATATTATATAAAACACTTAAGACACCACTTACAAAAGTTAAAAGAAAAGATTTAGAAAATATCCCAGATAGATTATCTGGATCAAAAGATATTTATAATGCTTTAGTGAATTGGTTTGGAGATAAAGAAACTGGAGAAGATGCCCTAAAAGCTAACAATGGAAAATATCCAATAAATTCAAATGATAAAGAGCAAAAGGAAATAAGAAAAATAAAATTATATTATCCATATAAGAATACAGGTCATTTTATAAATGGTAGTAATGTTGAAAAAGGAGATATTTATCAAATAGATATATTGAAATCTAAAGATAAAAATGATGATAAACTATATTTTGTTGCTTACGATTTATTTGATTTGAAAAAAATAAAAAATAATGATTATAATTTTAATATAAAAGTTGAATATGGGCAAAGTGAAAAATATATTATTACAACTTATAAAAGCATGATGAATGAATATAATAACATTTTAAAATTAAATAAAAATGATTTAATAAGAATTGAGAACAAAGATGGTAAAGAAAGTATTGGCTATGTGGTTGGAGGATCAAGTGGCACTCTTGAGATTAAAAGCAAAATAGGTGATGGTTATGATCTGATAGGAAAAAACAAATTATTTAGTAATATTAATAAACGATATAAAATTACAATATCAACAATTAAATCTATAGATAAGTTATCAATTAATTTATTAGGAAAAATAAATGGGATATAGACAAGTTATTATTAAAAAAAGTGAAAAAATACATTTTGAAGATAATCAATTAGTAATAAAAAAAGAAGAAACTACTACAAAAGTACCTTTAGAAGATATAAATTTTGTTTTAATAGAGGATTCTACTACAATTATAACTACCAGGTTATTAGCAGAATTTGGAAAAAACGCAATTTCATTAATTATATGTGATGAAAAATTTGAACCGACTTCAATAATGTATCCTTATAATTACCATTTTAAACAGTTAGATGTATTTAATAATCAATTGAAAATAGACAATGACATAAAAAATGAATTATGGAATCAAATTGTTAAAAAGAAAATAGAAAATAGTATTAGAGTATTGGAAATGACTTCAAAAGAAGAAATTCCAATCTCTAAATTAACTAGTTATTTAGATGAAATAATAGAAGGCGATATAAAAAATAGAGAAGGCATATCTGCCAAAATGTATTTCCGAAGTTTATTTGGAAATGAATTTATTAGGTTTTATGATGATGCAATAAATTCTGCATTAAATTATGGATATACAATTATAGTAAGTGCTATAATTAGAAATTTAGCTGTTTTTGGATTGAATACATACTTGGGAATACACCATAATTCTAAAATTAATAATTTTAATTTGGCATACGATTTATTAGAACCTTATAGAAGTATAGTGGATAAATTTGTATATGACTATAAAGATGATATTTGTTGTCCATTAACATTTGAATTTAGAAAAAAATTAATTAATCTTTTAAATAAAGAAATATTACATAATAATAAAAAATATACTATTGAATATAGTATAAATTTACTTATAAAAAGCTATATAAAATCTTTTTCTACTGGTGAAATTATTTTGGATTTACCAACTATAATATATGAATAAATTTATGAGAATAATAGTAATGTTTGACTTACCAGTTATAACTGAAAAAGAAAAAAGTATAGCTACTAAATTTAGAAAGTTTTTATTAGATGATGGATATATAATGATGCAATATTCTGTATATTCTAGAATATGCAAAAATAATGATGATTTAAGTAAACATATTAATAGAATAAAATGTCATTGTCCAAAAAAAGGAAATATTAGATTATTACAAATTACTGAAAAGCAATATAATAACATGATAATATTTTCAGGAATAAAGAAAGTAGAAGAAGAAATATCAATAGAAAATTTATTGATTTTTGAATAAAAAAAAGCAGGATTTAACCTGCTTTTTGTGATCTTTATGGTTAGATCAAACCTAAGGCATTATGCCTTATTACAGAAACCTGTAAACTTTTAGTAATGTATGTCCTAATTATCAGGACAAACTAATTATATAATATTTCTTCTATATTAGTCAATAAATTGCTTACATATTTCTAGAAAAAGTTTTTGTATATTTTTACTATCACATATAATATATTCACATGTTATGTTACTAGGTTTCGATAATACTACTTTTATGTATGTTGAATTGAGAATTTTACTAATAAAATGAGGATAAATATTAAATATATTTTTCTTAATATTTATAATTTCATCTTGTAATATTAAATTTTCATTTTCCAAACAAAAAATATTAAAATCAACATCATTATGATATTCATTTTTTAATAAATATAATTTGATTGCCTCATCTATTTTATTAAGTGACAATAATTTATTTGTTAATTTATATACACTAAATTTTTCAAGGTTTATATATTCAAATATGTTAGAACTAGTTGTTAATATAAAATGACAGTTATCATTAGACATTTTATTAATATCATTTAGCAGATTTATTTTTTCATTGGAATTTAAATATGCATCAAAATTATTTATAATAATAATATTTTTCTTATCTAAATTGTTTTTAATATCTAAAAAATATAATTTATATAATAATTTTCTCTTAGTAGACTTAGTAACATCATTACTATTTATTAACATATCATCTATATAAATATTTGTAAACTTATCAATAATTGAATTTATATCAGGAATTTCAATTTCAAAAGAAAGATTATTATCACTAAATTTATTTATTTTCTTATCAAGTAAAGTATTTACTTTATTATCTATAATATCAAAAATTTCATTAGTATAATTTATTAATTTATCAGTATTAATTTTATTTATTATATCGTTATATATTAGCTGCTTTAAAGTATTATTTTTAGTAAATTTAAATTCTTTTGAAAAATCATTTTCTTCATCTATATACACTATATTAAAATCATTTGAATTTATTTTATTTCCATTAATAAGAATGTTATTCATTCTACCATTAAATCCATCAATTAAATTATTAATAAAATTAATTTTATATAATGAATCTTGACCAAATATAATAGCATTGTTATCTAAATTAATTATAAAATCTTGAAAATTATAGTTAAAAGTTATTTCCATTTTGATCACCAATTAAATTATATATAAAATTTTAAATACTTTAAATATTAAAACTGCTAAAAGTATGATATAATTACTTTAAGGTTACAGGACCCTGTAGATTTTTAGTAATGTATGACGTTTCAGTTTTCGTTCCTAATAATAACTTTGTTACAGGACCCTGTAGATTTTTAGTAATGTATGACTTAAAGATTTACGAGAGAATAATAAGCAATGTTACAGGACCCTGTAGATTTTTAGTAATGTATGACCTTGTGTCATTATGTTTTGCATTTGTTGAGGTTACAGGACCCTGTAGATTTTTAGTAATGTATGACGGCAATTGAGACAGTAAAGCTCAATTTTGACGTTACAGGACCCTGTAGATTTTTAGTAATGTATGACTTAGATGGTATGATTATGATACTACTTCTAGTTACAGGACCCTGTAGATTTTTAGTAATGTATGACCTGGCTAGGACTTAAATAATCTATCCCAGAGTTACAGGACCCTGTAGATTTTTAGTAATGTATGACCGCACTGCGTTTGTTATGATAGTCGAAAAAGTTACAGGACCCTGTAGATTTTTAGTAATGTATGACCTAGTGTAGGATTTAATCCAGTAGTAAATGGTTACAGGACCCTGTAGATTTTTAGTAATGTATGACGGGAATTAAGATACTTTAATTTGTTCAAATGTTACAGGACCCTGTAGATTTTTAGTAATGTATGACGTGGTGTATTTGTACTATCTTCATCAATTGGTTACAGGACCCTGTAGATTTTTAGTAATGTATGACCATTATGTCTAACAATATGGTTTGCCACATGTTACAGGACCCTGTAGATTTTTAGTAATGTATACCAATTATATTTTTGAAAAAGAAGCACCAGAGTTACAAGACCCTGTAGATTTTTAGTAATGTATGACTACTGCCTAGCTGTTTATTTTATAGTATAATGTATTATTTTGACTTTCTAGCATAGAATACTTAATGCCAGTATAATTGTATCTTTGATATTGCCAGTGTCATAATTACAAATGTTGACTTTTTTACTATATCTGATATACTTATATTACTTGGAAATGTTCCACTTAATTGGTATCTACTATTAGTGCTTGCCAACGGAATATTTCCATTTTTTGTTTTAAAATTTTTACATTTAAAGAATATAATCTTTTAGAATTTTTCGAAGGGGTATCAATATTTTCATTAGAATAAACATTGGAATTTATTACAACCCCCTGTAGATTTTTAGTAAAGTATGGCATTTCCGTGATTTATCTCTTGAACTCTAAGTTACAAGACCCTGTAAAATTTTAATAATGTATAATAGACTCTTTTATTTAATAAAATATGTATTTAAGAGGTATATAATGAAATATATAGTATTTATTAATATGTTATCATTTCTTTTATATGGATTTGATAAATTATTAGCTAAAAAGAAGAAATTTAGAATAAGTGAAAAACTTCTCCTTTTTATTTCTATTATGGGTGGACCTTATGGAGCTATTTTAGGAAGCAACATTTTTAAACATAAAACAAAAAAATTAAAATTTAATATTTTAAATAAGTCTATGGCTATTATTTGGAGTATTTATTTTCTATACTTAATTTTAAGATAATATATAATTGTATAATAATTATCAAAAAAATCATTATAAAATTATTTGAGTATTGCTATAAAATAAAAAAAATATTAAAATATTTTTAGCACTATTTATAGGAGGAACTTATGAAAAACAAAATGATTACGAGCCGTGATGAAGATTTTGCAAAATGGTATACAGATATAGTAAGAGCAGCACATTTAGCTGATTATTCTTCAGTTAAGGGATGTATTGTAATTGAACCAAACGGTTACGCAATTTGGGAAAAGATGCAAGAAATATTAGATAAAAAATTTAAAGAACTAGGACATATTAATTGTCAAATGCCTCTTTTGATTCCAGAAAGTTTATTAAAAAAAGAAGGAGAATTAGTAGAAGGATTTGCTCCAGAAGTTGCTTGGGTAACAGAAGGTGGAGAAAAAAAACTTGAAGAAAGATTATGTATTCGACCAACTAGTGAAACAATGTTTTCTGATTATTACTCAACACATGTAAAATCATATCGAGATTTACCATTATTATATAATCAATGGTGTAATGTTTTAAGGTGGGAAAAAGAAACAAGACCTTTTTTACGAAGCAGAGAATTTTTATGGCAAGAAGGACATACTATTCATGCAACAGAAGAGGAAGCTATTAAAGAAACTAATCAAATGGTTGAAGTATATCGCTGGTTTCATAATGAAATTTTAGCAATACCATCTATTTGTGGCAAAAAAACTGAAAAAGAAAAATTTGCAGGAGCAGAATATACTCTTACTAATGAAGCGCTTATGTATAATGGAGTAGCCCTACAAGCTGGTACATCACATTATTTTGGTCAGAAGTTTTCTAAAGCCTATGACATTAAATTTACTAATCAAGATAATCAAGAAGAATATGCTTATCAAACTTCCTGGGGAACTACTACTAGAATGATAGGTGGTTTAATTATGGTTCATAGTGATGATTATGGACTAGTATTACCACCAAGAATAGCCCCAAAACAAGTAGTTATAATACCAATAGGTAATGATGAAGAAGTAATAAATCTTACTAAAAAATATAAAGAATTATTAAATGAAAACAATATAACAGCATATATTGATGATAGTAATAAATCACCAGGTTTTAAATTTGCAGAAGCTGAAGTTAATGGGATACCATTAAGAATAGAAATAGGTAAAAGAGATTTAGATCAAGGAAAAATAACATTTACAAGACGTGATACTCGTGAAAAAATTCAAAGTGAAATTGAAATAGATATAGTCTCTTATGTTGGAGATTTATTAGAAATAATCCAAAAAGATATGTATGAAAAAGCTAAAGAAAGAAGAGATTCTTTAACCTTTGAAGCTCACAATTTAAAAGAAATGGAAAAAATATTAAATACACAACCAGGTTTTATTCATGCTATGTGGTGTGGTAATAAAGAATGTGAAGAAAAAATAAAGGAAATTAAAGGATGTAAATCTAGATGTGTTTTAGAAAATGCTAAACCAATAGACGATAAATGTGTTTGTTGTGGTAAAAAAGCAAAAGAATTAGTAGTTTGGGGGATTCAATACTAGTGAAAAGATATATCGAAAGAATAATTGGGGGAATTTTTGCTATTTTAGGTGCAGTATTGATTGTTTATGGAAATTATGAAATGATGGAAAAAAATAACAATAAAACAACTAATATAGATAAAAATAATAATGAAATAACTGAAAATTTTGATGATAAAGAAGTCATTGAATATTTAAAAAATAAATATAATCAGGATTTTGAATTAGTAAAAAAAGAAAAAGAATATTGTTTAGCAAATGGAACTTATAACTTATATTATACTGATACTTGTGATAATCAAAGCGTTGTAAATAGAATCTACAGAGTAAAATCATTATCTGATGAAATTGAATTTATTGTTAAATATGTATCGTATGATAAAAATGTATTAATTCCAGATTCAGAGATAACTAATGAATCAAAAGGATTTTATGATAATTACATTAGTTACATTGTTGCTAAAAAACTTGAAGAATATTTCTTAAGTGAATATCAAAAAATTTATGGCAATGATATATCCCTTAATATTTATAAAGGAATAGGAATATATGATATAAATCAAGAAAATTCTTACCAATATTTAGACAATAAGTTTCAAAACATTAGTGATACTAACATTGAGATAAATGATTTTATTGATTTAGTTAGTGACGCAACTATTAGTATTTCAATAAAAAATAATAGTGAAATAACAAAAGATAATTTTCAAGATAATGTTGATATGATTTATTTAGTAAAAGATATCAAAATAGTTGGATTGTTTGTTGATAATATTATAGTTGAATATAAAAATGATGAACGATACATAGAATATGATAATGACTTGAAAATATTAGAATTGAAAAAAGGAAAAGATAAATATACTTATGGAAATAAATATGATGTTGTTTATGATAAAAGAATATGTTTAGTTGATAATAAAACTCTAGATTGTATAAATTATAATGATTTTAAACTTTTAGATAAAAATAATTTTAATTTTTAATATTGATTAAGCTATAAATTTAAGTTATAATAATTTCTATAAATGTGATGACTGGCTTGGAAACCACGAGCAATAATAAAAAGAGATTCTTCTAGAATAAAGTAAGGTGGAACCGTGATAAATTTGCCCTTATAAACTCTAGAAGTTTTATTTTTAAAGGAGAAATAATATGAATGATTTAACAATGGAAAAATTAGTTAATTTTTGTAAACAATATGGTTACATTTTTCAAGGAAGCGAAATATATGGAGGACTAGCAAATACTTGGGATTATGGACCTCTAGGTGTCGAATTAAAAAACAACATAAAAAAAGCTTGGTTAAAGAAATTTATACAAGAAGATATTAATAATGTTGGCCTAGATAGTGCAATTCTTATGAATCCTAAGACATGGGAAGCATCAGGACACTTATCTACGTTTTCTGATCCACTTATTGATTGTAAAGAATGTAAAACAAGACACAGAGCAGACAAGTTAGTTGAAGATAGTGGTGTAAGTGATGCTGGAAAAATGTGCAACGAAGAACTTATCAATTACATAAAAGAACACAATATTAAGTGCCCAGAATGTGGTAAATCAAATTTTACTGATATTAGACAGTTTAATTTGATGTTTAAAACATTTCAAGGAGTAACCGAAGAAGCTAAAAGTACTATTTATTTAAGACCAGAAACTGCTCAAGGTATTTTTGCAAATTTTTTGAATGTTCAAAGAAGTATGAGATTGAAAATACCTTTTGGTATTGGTCAAGTAGGTAAAAGTTTTCGAAATGAAATAACACCTGGTAATTTTATTTTTAGAGTACGTGAATTTGAGCAAATGGAACTAGAATTTTTTTGTAAGCCAGGAACAGAATTAGAATGGTTTGAACACTATAAAGAATATTGTAAAAACTTTTTAATATCGTTAGGTATTAAAGAAGAAAATATCAGATTAAGAAATCATTCTAAAGAAGAATTATGCTTTTATAGTAATGCCACAACAGATATTGAATATAAATTCCCTTTTGGATGGGGAGAATTATGGGGAATAGCTAGTAGAACTGATTATGATCTTACTCAACATCAAAAATTTTCTGGAGTTAATATGAATTATCTAGATCCAGAAACAAACGAAAAATATATCCCGTATGTAATAGAACCTTCTTTAGGAGTAGAAAGATTAGTACTTACTATTCTTTGCAATGCATATACTGAAGAGAAGATGGAAGATGGAACAACGAGAGAGATATTAAAATTACACCCTTATCTTGCACCATATAAAGTTACGATATTACCACTCATTAAGAAATATCATAGTAATAAAGCTCTTGAAATATATCAAAAATTACAAAAAAAGTTCATGTGCAGCTATGATGATGCTGGAAATATAGGTAAAAGATATCACAGAAGTGATATTATAGGAACTCCTTTTGTTATAACAGTAGATGATAATACTATAAATAATAATATAGTTACATTAAGAGATAGAGATACTACTGAACAAATTACAATTAGCGTTGATGAGATAGAAGGATATATTGAAAAGAAAGTTGGTTTTTAATGTACGATTTTTGTATAATTTTTTCGATGTTCTTTATTTATTCAGTATTGGGATTTATTGCTGAACTGTTTTTTTGTAGTTTAGTGGATAAAAAAATAGTATTAAATAGAGGCTTTTTAATTGGTCCATATTGTCCTATATATGGTGTTGCAGTAGTAATAATGGCAACAACACTTAAAAGGTATGCGTCTGACCCAATTATAGTATTTTCAATGGGAGCATTAATATCTACATTTTTGGAATATTCAACTAGTTATATTATGGAAAAAATATTTAAAACAAGATGGTGGGATTATTCTAATGAATCTTTTAATGTAAATGGTAGAGTTTGCCTTAAAAATTCAATATTATTCGGTATAGGATCTCTTTTAGTTATCTATTTAACTGATGATTTGTTTTTAAAATTTATTAGTTATTTTGATTATAAAACTTTTATAATTTTGAATTTATTTATAATAGCTATTTTTATTACTGATGTTATTGTATCTACATTTATTATAATAAAAATAAGAAGAAATAGTGAGCTTACTAAAAAAGATATGACAGAAGAAATAAAAGAAAAGGTTAAATATGAACTTAGCAAAAATTTAATACTTACAAAAAGACTTTTAAATTCTTTCCCGATTGTATTTAAAAATATTAGAGGAATTGTAAATAAATTAGATTTGAAAAAAAATATAGTAAAAAATAAAATCTCAAATAAATGAGATTTTTTTATTATGAATAATATTTAATATCAAGTGTATAATTTATTAGGTGATAATTTGAGACTTTTGTTTATGAAGTTTATTATATATTCTATATTGGGATATTTGATAGAATGTATATATACTAGTAGTATTAAAAAGAGTTTTAATTATAATAGAGGAATGTTGATGGGACCATATTGTCCTATATATGGAATATCGCTTTCAATTACAAATATAGTTATTGAAAGTGATTTGCTTTTTATATGGAAAGTAATAATTATTTGTATATTTATTTTTTTTATAGAATATAGTACATCTTTTTTCTTAGAAAAATTTCTTCATAGAAGTTGGTGGAATTATAGTAAAAAAAAATATAATATAAATGGAAGAGTATGCCTTGACAATCTTATATTTTTTGTAGCTGGTTCTATATTTGTAGGAATAAATATAAATCCTAAATTGAATTTAATTTTTAATATAAGTAACAATTTATATGTAATTATAGTATTTTTATTATTTGTTATATTTTTATTAGATTGCTTTTTGTCATTAAAAAAATATATAAAAGAATAGAATAATTATCTATGAATTGACATATAAAAAATATTATAGTACCATAACAATAGGTGGTAATATGATTAAAAAAATAGTGATAAATTTTAAACAAAAAAAAGGCTTTACCTTAATAGAATTATTAGCAGTAATCATAATATTAGGAGTATTAATGATAATAGCAATTCCAAGCATAACAAATTATATTTCTGAGTCCAGAAAACAAGCCTATATTACTATAGCTAGCGGATACATAAGTGGTGCAAGAAATAAAGTTAATAGTGGTGATATATCAGCTTATGAAAAAGACGTTACATATTACATCCCTGGAAGTTGTATATCGCTAGAAAAAGGTGGAGATTCACCATATGGAAAGTTTATTGATTATTATATTGTTGTGACCTACGATGGGAACGGATATAATTATTATTGGACAAGTAGAGACGAAACAAACACTGGTATATACTTAACTTACGAAGGACATCTTGATACAGATAGTATTATGAATGGTGTCAATAAAATAAGTACAAGTATTGGCATAGGTGATAGAAAAAGGATTAAAATAATACAAGATAGCTGTACTGTTGAAGATGCAATAGAAACAGAGTCTTCTATAAATATTGTAGATAAAGGAATCTTAGATAATAATTTTAATTTAATATATCATACAAATGGAGGAGGTACGTGTGAATCAAAAAAACTGGTAATAGAAGAAAAATATGGTGAACTTTGTACGCCAATAAAATCAGGTTATGAATTTATGGGATGGTATTCAGAACCAGAATTTTTAAACGCTATAACTAAAGACACAATATTTACTGGAGAATTCATTGATTTATATGCGAAATGGAATGTTAATGGATACATAGTAACATTTGATGCTAATGGTGGTAGCGTAACTGGAGAAAATATCGCTGTTTCATATGATGACTATTATGGTACATTACCAGTTCCAACACAAAATGGTCATGCATTTTCTGGATGGTATACAGAAAAAGACGGTGGTACCAAAGTAACTGAGACTTCTAAAGTAAATATAGCACAAGATCATACTTTGTATGCACATTGGACAAAGTGTTTAGCAGGAACTTATGTTGGAGAAGATTCTCTAACTTGTACAACATGTCCAACAGGTTATACAAGTGTTGACGGTGCGAATTCTATTAATGAATGTTACATAGAAGTTTCTGAAGGGAAATATATAGGAACAGCAAATAGTACAACACAAAATTTATGTGCAGCAGGAACATATAAAGAAGCACATACAGTAAATTATGGAAGTACAAGTAGTTGTACAAATTGCCCAAGTGGATATACAAGTAATGCTGGAGCAACTGCACAGAATAAATGCTATATAAGTGTAGCAGCAGGAAAATATATTGGAACTGCAAATAGTGCAACACAAAGTACATGTCCAGCCGGAAAGTATAAAGGAGCACATACAGTAAATTATGGAAGTATAAGTAGTTGTACAAATTGCCCAAGTGGATATACAAGCAATGCTGGAGCAACAGCGCAGAATAAATGTTATATAAATGTAGCAGCAGGAAAATATATTGGAACTGCAAATATTGCAACACAAAGTACATGTCCAGCCGGAAAGTATAAAGGAGCACATACAGTATATTATGGAAGTACAAGTAGTTGTACAAATTGCCCAAGTGGATATACAAGTAATGCTGGAGCAACAGCGCAGAATAAATGTTATATAAATGTAGCAGCAGGAAAATATATTGGAACTGCAAATAGTGCAACGCAAAGCTCATGTGCCGCTGGAACATATAAAGGCTCTCATGTAGTAAATTATGGAAGTACAAGTAGTTGTACAACTTGTGCAGCTGGAACATATTCAACAGGAGGAGCTGCAAGTTGTTCAATCTGCCCATCTGGTTATACTAGTAGTACTGGAGCTACTTCTATAAATTCATGTTATACAACGCTTACATATAATAATAATGGCGGAATGGGATGTACTAATAAACCAATTAATTATGGTGGAACTTATGGAACATTATGTGTACCAACAAGAAGTAATTATGCGTTCCTAGGATGGTATACAGCAGCAAACGGAGGTACTAAAATTACCGCTACAAGTTCTGTTGGAACAACAGCAAATCCTACATTGTATGCTCATTGGCAAATGTTAGATACGCAAAAGCCAACAATTAATTCAATTACAGTATCAGGTGGAGCACCAAATTTAACTATTACTGTTAATGCAACTGATGATGGAACAATTGCTTCCTACGAATTTAGTGGACTTAACAACCAAACATATAAATCAAATGGAACAAATAAATCTTATACAATAACTGGTGCAGCAGCTGGTGGAACTTATACAGTATATGTACGTGTAAAAGATACTACGGGAAAATATAGAGTTGGCTATGTACAAGTAACTTCAAATGCTCAAGAAGAATGTGAAAAGTTTTATTCTACATGTAATGGTGCACCTTGTTTAGATAAATATGAACCACAAGGATGGTTCTATTGTGGATATTATACTTTAGATATTTGGTATGTATTTTGTAGAAATTGTGTCGCAGCAGGTACATATAGAATAACATCGTATAATTATCAAGCAGGATAATGAGAGGAAAGTATCATATGAAAGCTAAAATTATAGGAATCATTTTTATCATATTATCTATATTGTTATCAATAGTAGCTTATCTATTTTTTATGAAAAATTCTAACTATACATATTCAGGAATATACCAGAATGAACAAGGTACCAAAATAAAAATATATGAAGAAGATTCAAAGATTTTACTTCTCATAAATTGTGAATCTTATAATCTAGAAAAAAAGTCAAATAAAATAAGCTATCAAGAAGAAGAATATACAATTGAATTTAAAAACGAAAAAATTACAATAAAAGGTAATGATAGATTTAAAATTTCCGGAATTTATAATAAAAATCAAAATTATGATAAAAATATGTATAATGAAGAAGTAAATAATTGTGAAAAATGGAACGGTACATATGTTGGAATGTCAACAACAATAGAATTAAAAAGAGTATCAAAAGATGTCATTTCTCTTTCATATTTTGGAAATACACCAAATGGTATGGAGGAAATAGTATCTTTAGACTTAAAAGAAGAAAATAATATTTTAAAAACAACTGTTGTGGAAAATGAAAATAATATAGAAATCAATGTTATAAAGTTAGATGATGGTATTAGAATCAATGTAGAACACGATAGCGATAATAGTGGATATGACTATTTAGCAGGCGATTTTTTACTAAATAAATAGTTAAATTATAAAAAAACTTGATTTATGTAAAAAAATAATGTATATTAGTATTGCTATTTTACCTAGGTTTTGGAATTTCCGACCAATACTTGGATAAAATGAATTTATATAGGAGGAATTTATGGCTTTAACTAAAGAAAAAAAAGAAAGTATAGTAAAAAGTTTTGCTAAAAATGAAAAAGATACAGGTTCTGCTGAAGTGCAAATTGCTATTTTAACAGAAGAAATAAATGTATTGACAAAACATTTAGAAGAGCATAAACATGATTATCATTCAAGAAGAGGATTGCTAAAAAAAGTTGGTCAACGTAAAAATTTACTTACTTATTTAGCAAAAAAAGATATTAATAGTTATAGAGAAGTAATATCAAAACTTGGATTAAGAAAATAATTGATAAAAGTAGACACGATTTTTTTCGTGTCTTTCTTTTGTTATTAAATAGCAGGTAATTTTTTATTATGTTATTGTAATAAAGTTAATAATTAATATTGTTAACTTTATTACAATAATAGAATTTATTACTTGCTATAGTTTGTAGGAGGTAAAATGACAAAAAGAGTTTTTGAATTTGATTTTCGTGGAAGAAAAATTGTAGTAGAAAATGGAGAAATGGCTAAGCAAGCAAATGGTGCTGTTTTAGTAAGATATGGTGACACTGTTATATTATCGACTGTAGTCGTAAAAAAAGAAGCAAATCTTTTATCAGATTTTTTTCCACTTATGGTAATATATCAAGAAAAGCTTTATTCAGTTGGAAAAATACCTGGAGGATTTATTAAAAGAGAAGGAAAACCTACTGATGCTGCAACTTTAGCTGCTAGAATGATTGATAGACCGATGAGACCATTATTTAAAGAAGGTTTTAAAAATGAAGTCCAAATAGTAAATACTGTATTATCTGTTGACACAGATAATTCTCCTGAGCTTACTGCAATGTTTGGGTCTAGTCTTTGTACTTCAATAAGTGAAATACCTTTTGATGGACCTATAGCAGGTGTAAAAGTTGGATATGTCAATAATGAGTTTGTAATTAATCCAACTCCACAGCAATTAGAAGAATCAACACTTGATTTAACGGTAGCTGGAACAAAATATGCAATAAACATGGTAGAAGCAGGAGCAAAAGAAGTATCTGAAGATTTAATGCTTGATGCTTTAATGTATGGACATGAAGCAATTAAAGAATTAATAGAGTTTCAAGAAAAAATTATTGCAGAAATCGGTAAACCTGATATGGAATATGAAACTTTAGAGGTCGAAGATGAATTACGAAAAGAAGTAAGAGAACTTTGTGAAGAAAAACTAAATAAGGCAATGCGCATAAAAGAAAAACTTGAAAAATATGAAGCGATAGATAAAATAAAAGAAGAAATAGTAGAAAAGTATAAATCTGAATTTGAAGAAAAGCTTAAAGAAGAAGAATTAGCTAAATTGCTTACAAAAATTAAATTGATTTTAGAAGAAGTAGAATATGAGATATTTAGACAAATAGTAGTTAAAGAAAAAACTAGGGCTGACGGAAGAAAAATGAATGAAGTAAGACCATTATCTACAGATATTGATATTCTTCCAAGAACACATGGGTCAGCTTTATTTACAAGAGGTGAGACTCAAAGTTTAGCTGTAACAACTTTAGGTGCACTGGGAGAACATCAGATTCTTGATGGCTTAAGTTTAGAAGCGGAAAAAAGATTTATGTTACATTATAATTTCCCAGCATTTTCAGTTGGAGAAACAGGAAGATATGGAGCCCCTGGACGTAGAGAAATAGGTCATGGTGCTTTAGGAGAAAGAGCATTATTACAAGTTATTCCAAGTGAAGAAGAATTTCCTTATACGATAAGAGTAGTATCAGAAATCTTAGAAAGTAATGGATCTAGTAGTCAGGCTACAATTTGTGCTGGTTGCTTATCTCTTATGGCCGCAGGAGTTCCAATCAAAGCTCCAGTTGCTGGTATTGCTATGGGACTTATTACAGCAGGGGATGATTATACAATATTAACAGATATTCAGGGAATGGAAGATCACCTAGGAGATATGGATTTTAAAGTAGCAGGAACACGAGAGGGTATTTGCGCATTACAAATGGATATCAAAATAAAAGGTATAACAAAAAAAATCTTGAAAGAAGCATTAGAACAAGCAAAAAATGCTAGAATGGAAATTTTGGATGTAATGGAAAAACAAATAAAAGAACCACGAAAAGAAGTAAGTAAATATGCTCCTAAAACATTTACTTTTATGATAAAACCGGAAAAAATAAAAGATGTTATTGGAAAAGGTGGAGAAATGATTACAAAAATCATTTTAGAAGCAAGTAATGTAAAATCAGTAACAGACATTAATGCTGTCAAAGTTGATTTAGAAGACGATGGAAGAGTGGTTATTTACCATTCTAATCAAGAAATAATTGATAAAACAGCAGAAATGATTAAAGATGTAGTTAAAGAAGTAGAAGAAGGGGAAATTTATACTGCTAAGGTAGTAAAAATAGAAGAATTTGGTTGCTTTGTCCAAGTGTGGCCAGGATGTGAAGGACTTGTACACATATCAGAATTAGCTAAAGAAAGAGTAAATAAAACAGAAGATGTTGTAAAATTAGGTGATGAAATAGTAGTTAAATGTATTGGTTGGGATAAAAAAGGTAGACTTAATTTTTCAAGAAAAAAAGTATTAGAAAATACTAATAAAAATTAAAAGAATAATATTTAAATATTTTATATTGTCTAATCTAGAATTAATAAATAAAGTATATTTTTTATAAAAGCGTAATATTTAAAATTTTTAAATGTTTACATTTGCCGTTAAAGAAGTCATTGAAAGAAATATTAATTAATGTTAAAATAATAATAGAAATAAAAAAATAAGGAGACTTTAATGATGCATAAATGTAATAAAGCTTTTACATTAGTTGAACTATTAGCTGTTATAATTATATTAGGAGTTTTATTAATCATTGCTATTCCAAGTGTCACTAAATATATTGAAGATTCTAGAAAAGAAGTTTATGTCCAAAGTGCCAATGGTTATGTGGAAAGTGTAAAAGCAATGATAACTAGTCGTGAAATTTCTACTAAAAGAAAAGATACTACATATTACATACCAATTGATTTAATTAAAATAGAAAAAGGCGGAGATTCTCCATATGGAAATTGGCTAGAAGCTTATGTAGTAGTTATTTATGAAGATAGTGAATATCAATATTTTTGGACGAGTATTGATGATACAGGACATAAAATAGAACTAAAAAATATTGAAAATATTACGACGGCAGATATAATAGTTGATTCAACTAAAACGTTAAATAATAGTATTTCTATAGGTTCTAGAGATAAAATTTATACTTTAAAAGAAGATGGAACTTTTGATGAAAAAGCACCGCTTAACTATTATTGAAAATGAACAAATTCAATTATAATATTGTTTACATAAAATGGAACATCCAAATAAGAAAAGTGTGTTCCATTTTTTATTATAATTAAACCGGAATCAACTATGCTATTATTCATTTTAATACCATCTTTAAGCGGAGTATCACAATCTTTTTCGCCCCAAATTAAAAGAGTTTCAGAACTAATGTTTTTTAATAAATAACTTAAATCTTCGCTTACTATATTTGAAAAAGTTTTTTTCATATTATCATTTAATGATTTATAGTCTGCAGATCCAAAAATATTAACTAATTTTTTTAAATACAATTTTTTAAATTTTTTAGGAAAAATAATGCTTAATTTTTTTAATAATTTATATAAAAATTGTTTACTTTTTAATAATATACATTTTTTCTTTTTTATTCCAGCACCATCAATTATAATAAGTTTTTTAAATTTAATTTTTAACTTAGCATTAAGTATCAAAGCTATTCTAGTTCCAAAAGAATGTGTTATTACTATTGGATCTTTTATATCTAATATATTAATAAAATTTTGCATTAATTCTGCATAGTCATATATTGTTAAATTACGATTAGGAAAACTAGAGTTACCAAATCCAGGATAATCAAGTATATAGACATTATAATACTTTTTTAAAGCATCAATCATAAGATTAAAAGTAGGTCTAGTATTTCCCCAACCAGGAAGTATTATAATATTTTCCTTTCCACTTCCAATCTTTTCATAATAAATATTAAAATCATTAATAATAATATTCATAAAATCACCTATAATAATTTATGAATTAAAAAAAATGATGTTAATTTATTGTCATTGTGATATAATCTATAAGAAGTAGGTGATTTATTGTATGAAAAAAACAAAAATAATATGTAGTATAGGACCAGCTAGTTCAAGCGTTGAAGTTATGAAAAAAATGGTAGAAGCTGGAATGAATGTAGCAAGAATTAACTTTTCACATGCTACTTTAGAAGAAAATAGACAAGTTCTTGAAACAATAAAAGAAGTAAGAACTTTAACAGGAGAAAATATTGCTATTTTGTATGATACCAAAGGACCTGATTTCAGATGCGGAATTATGCAAGAAGGTGGAGTTAACCTATTATCTGGTAATTTTATTAGAATAGTAAAAGAAAATGTGATAGGTAATGAAGAAAGATTTTCAGTTAATTGTCCAGATGCTATAGATAAAATAAAAGAAGGAAATACTATTTTACTTGAAGATGCATTGATGAAATTACAAGTAGTTTCTAAAGAATTTGATGGAGTAACCTGTGTTGTTGTCGATGGTGGTATTCTTAATTCTAAAAAAGGAATAAATGTTCCTGGTGTAAATTTGAATTTACCATTTATGAGCAAACAAGATATTGAAGATATAAAGTATGCATGTAATAATGGAGGAGATTTTTTAGCACTTTCTTTTGTTGAATCAAAAGAAAACATTCTAGAAGCAAGAAAGGTTTTAAAAGAATTTAATCGCGAAGATATGCAAATTATTTCAAAAGTAGAAAGTAGCACAGCTTTAAAAAATCTTGATGATATAATTGAATTTAGCGATGGAGTGATGGTTGCACGTGGCGATTTAGGAGTTGAAGTACCAATTCAAGAATTGCCAATAATTCAAAAAAATATGATAAAGAAGTGTAGAGAAAAAGGAAAATTCGTAATAGTCGCAACAGAAATGTTAGCATCCATGTATACGAATCCAAGACCAACTAGAGCAGAAGTGTCTGATATAAGCAATGCTGTTTTAGATGGAACAGATGCTGTTATGTTAAGTGGTGAATCAACTATTGGAAAACATCCAATAGAAGCTGTAAAATACATGGCTGATATTTGTGAAGAAACAGAAAAATATGGAGAATATTCATACAAATTACAGTGTGGTAAATCTACTGATATAACAGAAGCTATAGCAAGTGCTGTATTAACTAGCGTTTCATCATTGGAAGTAAAAGCAATTGTTGTTCCAACAACAGGTGGACATAGTGCTATGGTGATGAGTAACTTAAGGCCAAATACTATAATCCTTGCAATTTGTCCTAATGAAAAAATTGCAAGAAAATTATCGCTTAGCTATGGAGTATATCCTAAAATAGTAGAAATTGATGATAATAACATGGATGATGTTGTCCACCATTGTAAAAAAGAAGCTAAAGAATTTTTATCTTTAAAAGAAAAAGATGTAATTATTATTACAGGTGGTATTCATGATGATCCTCATATTAAGCAAACTAACTTTTTGAAAATTGAAGAAATTTAATAAATTATAACCTCAGTATTAATCATAAAACTGAGGTTTTTATATATTATTAAATATTGCGAAAGTCAAAAATGTATAGTAGAATAAAAATATAAAATAGGAAGAAGGTAAAATAATGAAAAACATGAATACAAACAAATATTCGAGTGGGGGGGGGGGCCACTTTACTAAAATAAAAGGTTTTACATTAATAGAACTATTAGCAGTAATAATAATACTAGGGGTATTAATGATAATAGCAATACCATCAGTAAGTAGTTATATAACAAATGCTAGAAAAAATGCTTATATAACGACAATAAAAGGGTATCAAAGTGGAATATCTCAAAAAGTAAATAACTTAGAATATTCATTTTTAGATATAGATACAACTTATTATGTACATATAGATAATATTAAACTTGAAAAAGGAGGAAAAAGTCCTTTTGGAGAGTGGTTAGATGCATATGTAGTAGTAACTTATAATGGAAACGGATATGACTATTATTGGACAAGTGTAGATGAATCTGGACATAAAGTAATTTTAAAAGATATAGAAGATATAACAATTGATGATATAATTACTGATAGCGAAAAAAAGATAAGTAATAAAAGAGCAATAGATAACAAGAGTAAAATAGTAATAATAGATAAAAATGGAAATTTAATAGAAGAAACTCCTAGTTTAGAATATACAAAAATAGAAGCAAGTATTTGTTATAAATATTCAATAGATAATGGAAAAGTAAGTATATTATCATATGATGATACCTGCACTAAAAATGTAAAAATACCGGATACAATAAGTGATTATCCTGTGGTAACACTTGCAGTTTATGCTTTTTTGAATAAAGGAATAGTAAGTGTAGAATTTCCTGATTCATTAGAGGAAATATCGAACTTTGCTTTTCAGGATAACAAATTAGAAAAAGTTGAATTTCCTAATAGCCTAAAAACAATAGGGGCAGGTGCTTTTGCAAATAATTTATTAACTGAGTTACCGGATCTTTCAATGATAGAAACATTAGGTGGTGGAGCTTTTTCAAATAATAAATTTGATGATAGTAGGGCTTTTATTTATGCCAAGAATGAGGATGGAACATATGATTATAGTAAAGTTATAGGTTATGCTGGAACAGAGAAAAATTTAGTTATACCAAGTATTAAAGAAGGTGTTACTTTAAAGGTTATTGGAGCTGAGGCTTTTAGATGGATACAACTAGATTCTGTCGTTATACCAGAAGGTGTAGAAACTATTGAATCATTTGCATTTAGTGGATGTTATTTATCTAGTGTAGAATTACCATCTACATTAAAGTATATTGGTGGAGTGGCTTTTGCATCTAATAAATTAACTTCTATAGAAATACCAGAAAGTGTTACATATATTGGAAATAGAAGTTTTAATAATAACCAGTTCGAAGATGAAGACGCTTTTATTTATGCAAGAAACAGTGATGGAAGTGTTGACTATTCAACCATTGTTAGTTATGGAGGAAAAAATAAAAAGGATATAGTTATTCCAGAAGAAAAAAATGGGATAGTTTTAAAAAAAATAAATTCATGGGCATTTTATGGAATAGGCTTAACTAGTGTAGTAATACCTAGTACAGTAACTACTATTGAGAGTTGTGCATTTAATTCAAATAGTTTATCGGATGAAGACGCTTTTATATATAAAAGAACAGAAGAGGGCATAGATTACTCGACAATAATCGGTTATGGAGGAAAAAATAAAGATAATGTAATAGTTCCAAGTGAAAAAAATGGAGTATTATTAACAACAATTGATAACTCTGCGTTTGAAAGTACTGGTATAAGGAGTATAACATTACCAGAGGGATTGTCAACCATAAAGTATGCTGCATTTTACTTTTGTCAATTAACAGAAGTGACAATACCTTCGACTGTTACCACAATAGGCAATTCAGCATTTAGTAAAACATCATCAAATGAGAATCTAGTAAAAATAATAAATAAAACAGGAAAAAGTTTTGACTGGAGAAGTATAACAGCAGGTAATTATGAAGCAAATTTTGTAACAGGAACTATTAGACATCAATATGGAAATATAACTGTAGTTGATAATTAAAATGATAAAAACCACATTTTTATATAAAATGGTGATGTGGACCCTGTTTGGTAGACATCAATTAAAAACCTGTACATTAAAAAGAGAAAAGTTATCTATATAATTAAAATTTATATTATTTTATTTCATCATAACATAAGTAGCTATTTTTTCTTTTAATCCACATTCTGCTAAACAAATAGACATAGCACCTAATAAACATAACAGTAAATTTTTTTTATCATATGAAAAATCCTTTTCTGATAAAATCGACATATCACAAAATAAAAAAGCATACACATTTATGTGCACACTTTTCTCTTATGAAATTAAATATATTTTTTATTTTATTTCTCCCATATTTACAACATCAGAAAGATTTACCCAATTTCCAGTAACATTATCTTTAACTTTTAGACTACCAATATTTTGAGTAGATAACACAGAATTTTCTGTTTGTTTTTGTAACTCGCGTGTACCATGCTCAAATGCAATAATTGTGTATTCATTATCAATATTACAACAAGAATATTGTTTCATAAATACAAGATATGTCTTTCCAACTTCTAAATGTATATCATGTGACATTCTAGAATCTACTACAACGTTTTTCTTATTTTCTTGTATAGTTGTAACTTTTTCTAACTTTTCAGGATCGACATCACCTTTAATCCATTCGTTGTAACTAATTTCTGCTCCTAATCTTCTATAATTTATAGTTGCAGGAAGTTCTCCTTTTAAAGTTTTAACCACTTTTGCAGTACCTTTAGTATATGGTGATACATATTCTTTATTCAAGGTATCCCAATTGCTAGCAGATAATGAATCTATAGTAACAATAGCTATGTAGTCTGCTTCATTATTGATTTCTTGTTTTTGAGAATAATCTTTCCCTAAATATAATTCATAATAAGCTTTATATATTGTTTTATTATCATTGCTAGAAGATTTGATTTGTGTCTCATTATCATTGTTTTTTGACAATAAATCCACATTTTTACTATTTATTCCAAAGACCACTAATAATGCTGCTAGTATAGTAAAGTAAATAGTTCCATATTTGATTTTCTTTTTATTATTTTCTAATTTCATAATATTCTCCTTTCTATCCATATAATGCATTTAAATCATTTACATCTACTTGTTGAACTGTATTAACCATATGTCCCTCATCATAAGGATACATTATACTATATGGATTAGAATTATGAACTAATCCAAATGCATGACCCATTTCATGAATAATCATTCTTCTAATTTTAGTTGCAGATATGTTGTGAACTGCACTATCATTTATATAAATACGTGTAAATATATAATCTACTGAAGGGCTTTGTTGATTGGCAAACTGATCATAAAATCTTGTTTCGCCCCAAACACTAGTATCTCCACCCCAAAAATTACTATCTTCTGTATAAATATCTAACATTGTACCAGCATTTGAACTAGCAGCAACCATACCAACGGGACTAGTGAATCCTGGACTTTCCCAATTATGCTCTGCATCAATTATTAAATATTCATAATAACCTGTACCACTATCATAATCAATATAGTAAGAAACTCTTGATATTCCTCTTGTGTATTTTCCACCGAATACAGCGGCATCAGCTGTGAATGGCAAAATCATAAAGGCTGCTAAAACCATAAAAAATATTGCAACAAATTTTTTATTTTTCATATTTCCTCCTTTTATGCTACAAATATTATTATCACGTTTTGCCAATTGCTAAGTTGTAACATTAAAATTAATTAACTATCTCACCTCCATTTTTCAATTATAAATATCACGAACAATTTATTTCTGATATTTAATTATTTTTTTTACTAACTCAATATATATAGAACTATCCGTTATATTAGTTTGAATCACATATATTTCCTCATTTTTAATAAATTTTATGAAAATAATTCCTTCATTATCTACAATGTAAACTTTTTTATTATTAATTATAGAATTTTGTGCATTTTCAAAAACTGCATTATGAATGAAGCTATTATTATTTTTAGGTGTAATATATAGGTATATGAATTTGCTGTGATCTTCTATAGATTTAAAACCTCCAAAATAAATACTTTCCTTTTTCTCATTATATAGTATTTTTTGAATCACAACTTCAAGTGTTTCTACTTCTTTTAAATATTTATATATCGGAATATTATTAATCAAATTATAATCCTTTGATTCATAATGATAATACATAGAATTATCACCAATATTTCTCATTTCATTGATAATTATACTATCCTTAGACAGATTATTGTCACTTGATTTTTCATGTAAAAAATTAAGCATTCCATTATTTTTAATAATAAAACTAGCAGAACTTAAGAGTATAATTATGGGTACAACTATAGATAGTTTTCTAATAATTTTTTTTTTATTCTGTTTTCTATAAATTTGATACTTTATTTGTTTATAATTATTATCAATATCCACATAATCATCCAAAATCGATTTTATTTTCTCCTTATTATTAAACATCATGTTCTCCTTTCTGAATATCTCTATAACTATTCAAAGTTCGATATATATAACTTTTTATTGTCGATTCATTGATATTAAGTTCTTTTGAAATTTCTTTCATAGTCATATTGAAGTAAAAATAAAAATAAAATGTTTTAATAATTACTTGTTTTTGTTTTAAAAGAAATTTCATAAAATTATCAAGTTCCCATTTTTCAAATAATTTTTTTTCCAAATTATAATCAGATGGTATCAGATTTATCAATTCTTTTTCTTTTTCTTTTTCTTCATTATCTTTTATAATGGTAGGAAAAAATAAGAATCTTCTTTTATACCTCGCTCTATAATAATCTTTTATTTTCTTATCTGCAATGCCAATAAGGTATGAATAATAATTATTTATTTTTTTACCTTTTTTACAGGAAGTATAAAATCCAACATATGTGTCTTGTATAATATCATTAACATCTTGCATATTTGCACAATTACTAATAATGTATTTAAGTACATAATTGTAAGTATCTTTATATATTTGTTCAAATCTTTCATCAGTCATTTCGGTACCTCAATTATATAGTCGTTAGTTATGAAAAAAAGTTGCATTTTTTCTAAAAAATTAATTTTTTAACTATACTTAAAAAAATCTAATTACAGTGGAGTTATAAAATAAATGCAACTTTTTCATAACTATTCCAAATAATAAAATTAATATTTAACGATTTGTTTTATAATTATTATACTATATAAATGAAATTTCCTTATAATGATATTGCAAAAAAATTAAAATATATATAATTATATATAGAAAGAGAGCAAGTTCGTAAGCTGTGGCTTAGCCGCTCCTTTTTTTGTTACCTTCCTAAATGAAGAATTAACAGATTCAATTGCATTTGTTGTATACATAACCTTTCTTATAATACTTGGATAATCAAATAGTTGTTCTACATATTTAAAATTTCTTTTCCATACATCAACGGCACCAGTATATTTACTCCATGTACTTTTAAACTTTTCAAACTCATTTTGGGCTGTTTTTAAGTTAGGAGCACCATATATCAATTTAAGGTTAGATGTGAATTTCTTATAGTCTTTACTTGGCACATATTTTAAAGAGTTTCTTATTAAATGTACAATACATCTTTGTACTATAACACCTTTAAATATTTCTTTTGCACCATCTTCTAATCCACTTACACCATCCATTGATATAAAGAATATATCTTCCACACCTCTTTGTTTTATTTCATCAAATATTTGCATCCATGAATGTTTAGATTCGGTTTCGTTTAACCATATACCAAGAACATCTTTTTTACCATTTATATCATATCCTAGAGTTGTATAAATGGCACTTTCTTTTGTTTCATATTCGTAACGCATGGTAACGTACATACAATCTACAAATACAAACGGATAACATTTCTTAAGTCTTCTAGACTGCCATTCATTTAACTCTTCTAATACACAGTCTGTTATGTTTGATATTGTTTCGTGTGATACTTTAAATCCATATATATCTTCTATTGTTTTTGATATATCTCTTTGGCTCATTCCTTTAGCATACATGGAAAGGACTTTCTTATCTATATCTGATATATCCTTTGTCCTTTTAGGAATAATTTGAGGTTCAAAAGAACCATCTCTATCCCTTGGAACATCAATAGTCATTTCACCCATAGAAGTTTTTACGTTTTTTGTTATATAACCATTTCTTCTATTATCGGTTTGTTTTTCATTTTTATTGTTACTGACATAACCCAAATGTTCATTCATTTCACCTTGAAGCATTGCTTCAAATATTGGTGAAAATACATCTTTTAAGGCGTCCTGTACATCTTTGGCTGTCTCTGGTTGGTATGCTTCTATTATTGCTTTTACTAATTCGTTTTTCGTTTTATTTTTACTTCTCATTTTTTTCCTCTTTTTCTTTTATTTTATCACACTTAAAAAGTGTATAAGTTTTTTCTTACTTACACACTTTATTTTACACTCTCTAAATAAAAAAAGATTTCTTATAGGAATCTATTAAATAATTTGTTCTATTTTTTTATTATTGGTTTTTGCTTAAATAATTCAAATTTTTCATTCATAATTAAATTGTATATTGAATCGCATTTTATCTCGATTGATAATAAATCAACATTTTCTTTTTTTATATTAGTTATTATTGGAACATCACATTCTTTTTTTATGGAGTTTAAATATTTTTTTCCAATATTATCAAATCCTAAGATTCTTATATATTTAAGATCTTTATTATTTTTTGCATCTTCTTTAGTAAAAGAACATAAAATATGAGTAAACATTCTGTTTATTTTATTGTACGTATATCGTTTAGTTTTAACAATACTAATTAGTTCTTCCAAGTTATTTGAATTATAAATACCTTTTAAAATTCTATTTTCTATTCCTTCATCTACTGTTTGATATTTATTTAAATTAGTTTTTTCAGTGATTATCTTATATTTTAAAAGATTAAAATAATTTCTTTCCCAACTTTTTTTGTTTAAGTATTTTAAAGTTATATCAGGAATATAATCTTTAATGTCTTTTAATTCCTTTATTGCTTTTCTAATACTAGTAGCACTTGATATTTCATTATTTAGTTGTGTATCATGATAATTATTAGTTCTTTTTATTGTTAGAGGAACAATATCTACATTTTGAATAATAATTTCTTTTATATATGATAATGCTAATATATCATTTGGATTTATTATTGTAAAATTAGAAAAGTCATGTAAAGATTTTGAAAGCGCTGTTGGATAATTTAATCCGTCTTTCAAATATTTTTTAATTCTTTTGTTATATTCTTTATTATTTAATTGAATTTCTGCAAGTTTTTTAAATAATTCGATATTTGCACTTTCACTACCAAAAACTAATTTATTACATTTTAGCTTTTTTAATATTGAAATAGCACCTTTAGCAAATAAATCTGCATTTTGAGTAGCAAACTGAAATGGTAGTTCAATAACTAGATTAATTCCATATTCTAAAGCAATTTTAGTTTTATTATATTTGCTTATGATACTTAAATTTCCACGTTGTAAAAAGTTCCCACCAAGAATTAAAATTATTTCTTCTCCTTTTGCTAACTCTTTAACTTTATTTAAGTGATATAAATGCCCATTATGAAAAGGATTATATTCACATATTATTCCAACAGCCATAA
Source organism: uncultured Bacilli bacterium (assembly GCA_944332205.1). Classification (GTDB taxonomy): domain Bacteria; phylum Bacillota_I; class Bacilli_A; order RF39; family UBA660; genus RUG13868. The sequence continues at coordinate 32,218 of CALVJN010000007.1, forward strand.
TAACACCTCTAAAGCTATTATACACAACTTTGATAAAAGTACTAGTATTTTTTAGAAATGTAATGTATAATCTTAACAATAATAAATTATTAGAAAGCAATACAAAATATAGTAAATTTTATGAAAAAATTAAAATATACTTGATTTACTTGAAGTTTTATGGCAAAATATTGTATTGGAAGTCTTCCTTTAAGTATATAGTTAATACTAAGAAGATGATTAGAAGTTGGTTAGTGATGAAGAATTATAGAATAATCCTTTTATTACACTATTTTATAAGAAAGATGGGAGTGATTAATAATGGCAGTACCTTTTAGAAAAGTTTCAAAAACTAGAAAAAGAATGAGAAGAAGTCATAATGCTTTGGAAGTTGTAGGAACTGTTACTTGTAAAGAATGTGGTGCAGTAATTAAACCACATCGCGTTTGCAAAAAATGTGGAAGTTATAAAGGAAATAAAGTTATAGAAACAAAAAAAGCTGAGTAATTAGCTTTTTTTTTGCAAAAAATGTTACAAGTTATTGAATAAAAAAGTTACAAAGAACTACTTAGATCGCAATGTAAGAGCAAACATTATAGCATAAATAATACATATTTGCTTTTTAAATTATAACAAAGAAAATAATAGTTAGAAAAAAATATGATAGAAATATAACATAATAAATATATATTAATTTAGAATGAAAATATTAAAAATTAAAATAGGTTTAAATATAGACATAAATATAATTTTAAAGGCAAAAAGAAATTATATTTATGGTGGTAATGTATTCAAGTAAAAAATGAGTAGTTAATTGTATTATGTTATTACTAAATACATAAAATTTTATATTTTAATGATAAAACATTTTACTATTTGTTTGTGAAAAAAATATGAAAAAAAAACATTGTAAAACAAATTGTATATGATATAATTATAAGTATAAGGAGTGTGTTTATGAAAAATAAGAAGTATTTAGGGTTATTAGGTTTAGGTTGTGGTGTTCTATTACTTACTGGATGCGGTGGAAAAACTTTAAATTGTGAAATAGATATGAGTGATATGCTTGCAGGTATGGGTAATATGAATGCTGAAATAGAAATAGACTATAATAGTGATGGTACTGAAGCAGAAAAAGCTACAATGACAATGACAGTTGAAGTTACAAGCGATGATGTAACAGATGAAATGATTGATAGTTTAGAAGAAAGCTTACAAGGAGAATGTGATAATGAAGATTCAGGATTTGATTCTTGCAAAGTAAAAAGAGATGGTAAAAAGATTGTTATGACTGCAACAGGAAGTGCTGATTCTATAGAAGGTGAAATAGAAGAACAAACTACTTTAGAAGATGCAAAAAAAGCTTTAGAAGACGCAGGTTATACTTGTGAGTAATTAATTGTTAAATAAAAAAATACTAGTTAATCTCTAGTATTTTTTTTTAAAATTAAAATTAATTTTGTTTCTCAAGTTTTAATCTATCCATAATTATATTTAACATTTTATCTTGCAATTCTTTATCAGCGTCTTTCCATATAATTTCAAGAAATACTCCCATCCCAGGAAGAGTTATTTCATCTTGTTCTTCAATACTACCTTCAATAGCATTTCTTAAGGTTTCTTTTTTATCATTTTTAAAATTATTTATTATATAACTTCTAATATCTTTATTAATGTTCATCATCTCCTGCTTTTAGTATTATCTATAATTAAAAAAATATGCATACTATGTTATAATAAATGAAGAAGTATTATGAGGTGGTATATTTATGAAACTAAAATTAGGAGAAGATATCTATGATATTTGTATAACAAAGAAAATTAGTAATAAAAATACCTATTTACGTGTAAAAGATGATTTGAAAATATATATTACAACTAACACTTTTACATCGAATAAAGAAATTGAAAATATAATTTTGAAAAATCAAGATGCAATAAAGAAAATGATTACTAAAGTTACAAATAAAAAAAATAAGCAAATGGGATTTTTTTATTTAGGTAAAAAATATGATATAATAAAGACTAGTAATAGTGGAATAGCATTAGGTCAAGAGAAATTTTTTGTTAATAAAGATTTTAATGATAATGATTTAGAAAAATGGTATAAGAAAGAAGCATTAAAAATATTTCAGGAAAGATTCGAAATTTGCTATAACAATTTTACTGAAAAAATACCATATCCATCTTTAACTATTAGAAAAATGAAAACTAGATGGGGAGTTTGTAATACTAGAAATAAAAGAGTTACTTTAAATTTAGAACTTATAAAAAAACCAGTTTTTTGCTTAGATTATGTTATAATCCATGAATTATCGCATTTAATTCATCCAAATCATTCTAAAGAATTTTGGTTATTAGTTGAAGATAATTGTAAAGATTATAAACAAATAAGAAAAATAATGAAAGAAGATTAATTATATTATATAATAATATTGGTGATATTATGCTAATTACAAGTTTAGAAAATGATAAAATAAAAGAATATATTAAATTAAAAGATAGAAAGCATCGCAAAAAGACAAAGATGTTTATTATTGAAGGAATGCATTTAGTTTTAGAAGCATATAAAAAGGGAATTATTAAAGAATTGATATTAGAAAAAGATACTGTAATGCCTTTTAATCTACCAACTATTTATGTTACTAATGAAATTATAAATAAAATAACTAATATGGAGTCACCAAGTAAAGTTATGGCACTTTGTAATATGATAGATAATAATAATCTTGTAGGAAATAAATTCCTATTATTGGATGGTATTCAAGATCCAGGTAATTTAGGTACTATAATAAGAAGTGCAGTAGCTTTTAATATAGATACCATTGTTTTAAGTCCGGATACTGTTGATTTGTACAATCCAAAAGTAATAAGAGCAACTCAAGGAATGATTTTTCATATTAATATTATTGTAAGTGATTTACGAACAATTATTGATAGTTTAAAATCTAAAGAAGTCCCAATATATGGTACTAGAGTTGATTATGGTATTAACTTAAACATATTAAAAAGTAAAGATAAAAAAAGGTATGCACTCGTTATTGGTAATGAAGGAAATGGAATTAGTGAAAATGTTATGGAAAAGTGTGATGAATTTTTGTATATTGAAACAAATGAAGTAGTTGAAAGTCTTAATGCAGGAGTAGCTGCCAGTATTATTTTATATGAGCTTAATAAGTAGGTGATATAATGGATAACGAATATATTTATATTGGTAAAATAGTTAATACTCACGGAATCAAAGGAGAACTTAGACTCCTTAGCGATTTTAAGTACAAAGATAAAGTGTTTTTAGAAAATAGAAAAATATATATAAGTGAAGATTATATTTGTGAAACAATAAATACGTATAGACATCACAAAATATTTGATATGATCACTTTAAAAGGATACAACAACATTAATCAAGTTTTGAAATATCTTAATCAGACAGTATATGTTAAAAGAAATGATTTACTTTTAAATGATGATGAATTTTTGGACAAGGATATAATTAATTTAAATATAGTTTTTGATAACAAAGAAGTAGGCCGAGTTTTAGCAATAAAAAAAGTAGGAAATAATAATAAAATTATTGAAGCAATTATTAATGATAAAAAGATATTGATCCCATATCATAAGGATTTTATAAAAAAAGTGGATATTAATAGTGGTATTATTGAAATGAATCTTATTGGAGGGATGATTTGATGAAAATAGATATATTGACCCTTTTTCCTTCCATGTTTGATGGTTTTCTCTCTTGTTCAATAATAAAAAGAGCAATAGATAAAAAATTAGTCGAAATTAATATCATTAATTTTAGAGATTATAGTAAAGATCCCCATCATAAAGTAGATGATACACCATATGGTGGTGGTAATGGAATGGTACTTATGGTACAGCCTATATACGATGCTGTGATGAGTTTAAAAACAGATGATAGTAAAGTTATACTATTGACACCTGATGGAGAAAAATATAATCAGAAAAAAGCCTATGATTTTAGTAAATTAAATCATTTAATAGTTATATGTGGTCATTATGAAGGTTTTGATGAAAGAATAAGAAGTATAGTTGATTTTTCTATAAGCATTGGTGATTATGTTTTGACAGGTGGGGAAATTCCTAGTATGATAATTACAGATAGTATAGTTCGTCTTATTCCAGGTGTAATTGAAGAAGGATCACATTTAAATGATTCTTTTAATCCAAATACTAATTTATTAGATTATCCAAATTACACGAAACCACGAGAGTTTAATGGAATGAAAGTCCCAGAGGTTTTATTAAATGGTAATCATAAAGAAATAGAAGAATATCGAAAAAAAGAAAGTTTAAACAAGACAATGCAAAATCGTCCTGATTTGTTAGAAAAGTAGGTGAGAATATGGAGATAAATCAAAAGTTCTTAGTTGTAAAAGATAATGATTCAAAAGAAATACGATATTTTGATTATGATAAAATAAGAGGATATAACTTATTTGCAAAAGATAATATGCATTTTGAAGATGCGATAGATGTAAATAGAATTATAATTATAAAGCCTACTTTTATTGAAAAAATAGCAACAAAAAAAATGAATAAAAAGTTTCAAAATTTCATTAATATGGTATCGGTTGTATGTGATATGGAGAGTGCTGATGAAACAGGGGAAGCGTATCAAATAGCTTTAGATGAAGCTAATAAATTAAGAATGGAAATACTAAACAAATATAAAAAATATATAACTAAAGAGAAGTTAGAACTTATGTTGAAAAAAATATCAATTATAGAAGAAGAATTAAAGTTAAGGGTTGAAATTTTAATTAACACACAAAAAGACAATGAAAAAACAGTTCAAAAAGGTAGATAATAACTACTTTTTTTAATAATGTTTGTAATTTAGTTGAAAAATAATAAAAAATATTTTACAATATAAATATATGATATTTCAAGGTAGGCGATAATAAATGGAAAATAACACATTAGTAATGCGTGAAGAGGAAATGAATACTGCAATAAGTGGATTAGATAAATGCTATACTGATACTGAAGCTACTGGAAAAAATATGACAAATAATTTTGCCAGTATTAGAAAAGCAGGTTTATTTGATGTCGGAATAAATAAAATTAACAAACAAATAAGCAGTTTAACTACTTCTTTATTTAACGTAAAAAATATTGTTAATAAAAATTCAAATGAGATGTTTGAAATGGATAGACAACTTGCTAATATTGCAAATAATATAGAGATACCTCAAGATTTTGTAAAAAATAATAGTATCTTTACTACTGAATTTAAAGACATGGTTATGGAAAAAAATGATGGAACATCTGTTAATCAAGGACAAAAAACAACAAACAATGTAGATATTAATACTCAAAGTAATATTATAAAAAATACAATAGAGAATATAAATAATCAAAATATATTAAATAATGCTCAATATGAAGATAATATTATTGGTAACAAACAAAATTTAGAAAACATAGACAATAATCAAAGTACTGTTGAGCAAAAATTAAATGATAACTTTTCAACGACTAATGTTAATTTACAAAATATAAATAATAGTCAAAATATTACCGAGCAAGAAATAAATAATCAATATTCTGTTAGCAAAACAAATCTTAGCAATATAAAAAATGATCAAGCAATTAACAATAACCAATTAAATGATGAAAATTTTAACTATATTTCAAGTACAAGTGTAGAAATACCAAAACAGTCCAGTGAAGATAGTCAATAATAGAGGTGAATGCTATGTTATTAAAAGTTAAATATGACGAATTGAAAAAGATTACAAATACTATAAAAAATGATTGTTCTTTATTTGATGAAGAAATTAAAAGAAATTTAGAACAAATTGAAAAACTTAGAGGAATATGGCAAGGAAATGACTCTGATATATTCTGTAATAATGTTCATGATTATTTACAGAAAATGACAACAATATCTGCCACATTAAGAAATTTAGAAAAATTTATTGACAAAGCTAACAACGGATACAAAGACAATGATGAATCATTTAGTAGAGAGTTAGATACGGAGGTCGATAATTATGAAGAAAATATTGATAACTGATTATGATCAATTTAATGAAGTAATTCTAAATTTTGAAAAATCATTAATTAAGATAAAAGAGATTTTTGCTAATGAAAATCGAAATTTCGAAGAAATTAATGCAACTAACACATGGACAGGAAAAACTCAAGAAGTAATTTATAATAAGTATAAATTGTTAGCAAATAATTTTGAACCAATAGAAACTGCATTGCAAATTTACATTGATTTTTTGAAAAATACACTACAAGAATATAAGAATACTAATGAATATTTAAATAAGAGTATTGAACTTAATGATGAAAATTTGAATGTTAATAGTTAGGAGGTGAAATTATGAATATTAACAATTTAAAATTTGATAGCATTGATTCTGCAGCTAGTTATCTTTGGGGGCTTCCTAGTCATGGGGGATTTCAAAGTATAGAAAAAGCTAAAGAATCTGCAATAGACATGGCAGAAAGTGGTGTAATATCAGTTCCCGGATATGAAATTGTTGATACGAATACTGATATGTCAGGTACTATTTATACCAACGCTTCAAAAATTAATCAACCAACAGGTAATGCTGATTTTTTAAATATTGGAAGTGTAAATGAATTAGAGGATAAAACCGCTGGAACTATGTATGTTGTAAACACAGATATAGGAAGAGGAAATGAAGACTTTATTTTAACATATCAAGATGATGGTAGTTTTACATTAACAGCAACAAGCGATGGAAAAGAAATACCATATTCTTTAGCACCAAGTGATTCATCAATTAAAGTATATAATATAAATGCATATAGGACAAAAGCGGACAATTATTCTACTTTGTCTAGTGAAACTTCTGACAGTACTTTAACTGCACGACTTAATGGTATTGGGTCTATTGACAGACCAGACATCCATGATATATACATGCACAACACCCATATTACTCAAAGATCAGATTTATTAGATTTGCCATTAGTAGAAACTGGTGGAAGTGATAATAGAACATATAGTAGTTTTGAGGCAGCTACAAAGCGATATATGACATTAACGGGTGAAAGCGAAGTAATTGCTAAAGAAGAAGTGCAAAAAGCAATAGATTCAGGGGCAATAAGTATTTCAGATTCTGGTGATTATTCATACGAAACATCACTAACAAGAGAAGAGGCTATTCAGAAACTTACCAATAGTGGACAATGGTTGAGACAAGATGCGGAAATTTATGTTGATGCGTATGCAAAAGAGCATAATATAACTTATAATACAATACTAAAAGATAAATATTTTACAGGTAAATACGAAGAATGGTATAATGAATTAAAAGATATTGATTCTAATGCACTAGCTAACCAACTAAGATTAGATGTTGATAATCTTAAAATAGAATTTGAGAATGTAAAAAATCAAATGGAAGAATGGCATGGTAATGCTGCCGATAAAGCTAAAGAAGCTATAGCCTGTATTTTAGGAAAATTTATAGTAACGATGGGCAATATTGAAAATGCGTTAGAGCCAGCTTGCCTAGCCATAGTAGAAATACTTAAATATTTGGAAGAAATGAAAAAAGAAGATGAAATCTTACAAGAACTCCTTTTGCAATTATCTGAGTTAAAAAGTAATGTGCCAGAAAAGACTTTAACATCAACAGAAGATGTCCCAAATGGTACTGATAAAAACGGAAAAACTAAATACAGAACAGTAATACATACATATACTAATCCAGATTATATTGAATGGTCAAATAAAGTTTCAGAATTAGAAAAACAAATTGCTACCCAAAGAGAAAAACTAGATTTAATTGTTTCAAAAGTAGAAGAATATTATCAATTAATTCAAAATTATCAACAAGTTATAAAAGAGTTTTCATCATTTGTTGCACCTAGTGGATCTAATCATTACATGGTATCTAGTGCTGATAATATAGTAAATTATCACGATGAAATTATTAATCATTTTGAAGATTATACAAAAATGCCAGTTATTACTAATGCCTCGGATTACTCTGTAGGAGATTTTGTCTTATTTGATGATAGTTATGGAACTTTATACAAAATTGTTGAAGTGTTCAATGCTGATGGAAATGGATATTTGAAAATTATTGCTGTAGATAAAGATGGAAATCCATTGCCTGGAGCAGAAGTAATTACAATTTGGGATCCTAGAGAAATCGTTCCAGTTGGTGGAAATAAAGAACAACCTGGTGTTATAACGACACCGTCAGGTTCAACACCATCAAATCCAAATCCAGATCCAGATCCAGATCCAACACCAACTCCGACACCAACACCAACTCCGACACCAACACCAACGCCAACACCAACACCAACGCCGACACCAACACCGACACCAACACCAACGCCAACACCAACACCAACGCCGACACCAACGCCGACACCAACACCAACACCAACGCCAACACCAACACCAACGCCTGAACCACCATTTGTTCCTGATACAGGAATTGGAAGAATTTTTGACAATGGTAAATCAATGTCATCAGTTGGATTAGCTGGTTTAGCAGGACTAGGTTTAGGTGCAGTAGGTTTGGGTGCAGCTCAATTAGCTGGTAAAAAAGAACATGATGAAAAAGATAACTAAGGATAATAAAAATAGAAAAACCCTTAAATAGGGTTTTTATTGTAGGTGGTATTTATAAAGGGAAAATATAAAATAGCAGTTTATGCTATTTGTAAAAATGAATCTAAAAATATAGAAAAATGGTATCAATCAATGAAAGAAGCAGATGTGATTTATGTTTTAGATACTGGATCTACTGATAATAGTATAGATATTTTAAAAAAATATCCTAATGTTATAGTTAATCAAGATATCATTTTTCCTTGGCGATTCGACGTAGCTAGAAATAAATCATTGTCGTATGTAGATGATAAAGTTGATATTTGCGTATGTAGTGATTTTGATGAGGTTTTTAATAAAGAATGGCGAAAATTATTAGAAGAAAGATGGTTACCTGATACAACAAGTATTAGATATACATATAATTGGGATTTTGATAATTTAAATAGACCAACTTTAACATTTCTTTTAAATAAAATCCACAAAAGGCATGGCTTTTCTTGGAAACATATTATTCATGAATACGTTGAATATAATGGTATAGAAAATGTAATTTATGTTCCAGAAATCATTTTAAATCATTTTCAAGATAAAAAAAAGCCGAGAAATAATTATTTAAGTTTATTAGAACAAGCTGTAAATGACAATCCTAACGATTTTCGTGATATTTATTTATTGGGAAGAGAGTATTTAGTTTATAAAAGATATCATGATGCAATTAAAATGTTTAATAAATATCTATTTTTTAACAATCAAATTAGTAATGAAGAAGTAAGTATAGTTATGAATTTACTTGCATCATCATATATGAATTTAAATGATATAGAAAATGCTATTAAATGGTATAAAAAGGCTATAACAACATTACCAAAAAATAGAAATTCTTATTATGATTTGGCAGTATTATATTTTAATAACAAAGATTATAATAACTCATATATATATTTAAAAGAAGCAATTAAAATTTCTAAAGAAGAAGATGTGTATACTAAAAATTCTAATTGTTGGAATGAAATAATTTATGATTATCTATCAATTACAGCTTTTAATTTAAAAAAATATGAAGAATCTTATAATTATTCATTAATAGCATTTTTAATAAATCCAAACGATGAGAGAATAAAAGAAAATTATAATATAATTTTGAATAATTATAAAAAATACAAAGGTGAATTATGAGAAAGAAAAAAGTTTTATCCATAGTATTTATATTAATAATAATAGCATCAATAAGTTTAATTATTATTGACTTTAATAAGCCTGGAGAAAATGATGAATTGTTTGAAACTGCTCCAGAAGAAATAATAATATCGGAAGAAGAAAAAGAAAATGTTGAAATAAAAGAAGATACTACAGTTAAATTAGCACCGGATGTAGATTTAAATGCTGCAAGATTAAATTATGGTAATAATGATATAATTGGACGCTTAGAAATACCAGATTTATTTAATATTCTTATTGTAAGAGGAAATAATAATGAATATTATTTAAATCATTCAATTGAAAGAAAAGAAGATATTCGTGGTAGTGAATTTATGGATTATCGTTTAAATGTTAATAGCAAACAGATTAACATTTATGGACACAATAGCCGTGATGATAAAATCCAAGTTCCTTTTCTTAGACTAGAAAAATTTTTAAATGAACAATTTTTTCTTGATAATCCATATATAGTATTTCAGTACGATGGCGGAAAAAATATATATGAGATTATTTCTATAAAGGAAGTAACTACTGATTATGAACATATGAATTTTGATACAACAGGAGCCGATTTTGTAAAGCATATTGATAAATTAAAATCCAATTCTATTTTTACAAGAGATTTATATTATGATGAAACCTCTGAAATAATTGTATTGCAAACATGCTCACATCATCTTGAGAATGCTTATTATGTAATTACTGCAATAAAGTTGTAATAAAAAAAATCTATTTTGACTATAAATAAGTGTTGCATTGATTAGACTGATATGATATAATTTTACTCGTTAGTAATCCGCTGACTATTTGGTTATGATTTCTGTAAAACAAAGAAAGGATGATAGACGTGAATGTAATTGATAAGATTACACAAAAACAGTTAAATCCAAATATCCCAGAGTTTAGGGTTGGTGATACTGTAAAAGTAAATGTAAAAATAATTGAAGGAAACAAAGAAAGAATTCAAGCATATGAGGGAGTTGTAACAGCTCGTAAAGGTGGAGGAATAAGTGAGACATTTACTGTAAGAAAAAATTCTTATGGTGTAGGTGTAGATAGAATTTTTCCTGTTCATTCACCAAAAATTGCTAGTATTGAAGTATTGAGAAAAGGAAAAGTAAGACATGCAAAATTAAATTTCCTAAAGAATGTAATTGGTCAATACAGAATTAAAGAAAGAGGACAAAAGTAAGAGACCTAGTCTCTTTTTTAATTATGAAAAAATTTATAGAAGAAACTTATCCATATTTAATTATATTAGTAATTGTTATATTAATTAAACAGTTCATTGTATCTCCAATTCAAGTTAATGGTGATTCGATGTATGATACACTTCACAACAACGATATTATGATTTTAAATAAGCTTGCTTATAAATTTAATGACATAGAAAGATTTGACATTGTTGTTATAAATTATGAAGGTAGATATTTAATTAAAAGAATAATTGGATTACCTGGAGATAAAATTAAAATAGATGGTAATAAATTATATATTAATGATGAATATGTTGAGGAACCTTATCTTAATTCTTCTACTATTACAGAAAATTATGAATTACCTAATGTGATTCCGCATGATTATTATTTTGTTTTAGGTGATAATCGTGATGTATCTTTAGATAGTAGATCATTAGGATTATTTTCTAAAAAACAAATTGAAGGGAAAGCAAGTTTAACGATTTTTCCGTTTGGAAGATTTGGATCCAAAGAATAATATTGATACTTTTATCAATATTTTTTCTTTTCTAAATGAAAAATATTGTTTATAATAAGTTTGGGAGAAACATATGAAAAAAGATAATTATAAATATTTATTTTTGTTTATTTTTTTTACATTCATTTTATTTTTAAGCCCAAGATCAGGAGATGATTGGGGAAACTTTCTAGAAGGAAGTCTTGGGATAAAACATATGATTGGCAATGCTATTGGAATGTATTTTGATTGGGAAGGAAGATTTGTTAGTCGTTTATTAATAAATTTTTTAACGTTTTATAAACCAATATGGAATATTTTAAATAGCTTAATGATAGTAGGAATAATTTATTTTATAAATAAAATTACTAATCCTAAAAATAGAAAAGATATTTTTTATTTAACAATATTAATAATCTTAGCAATGAATATTTATACTTTTTCACAAGTAGTAGTATGGATTGCAGGAAATATAACTTATTTATTTGTAATTTTTTTGTTGCTTTATTATTTTAATACACTTATTAATCAAAAATATAGCAACAAAAAATATAATGTGCTGCTATTGATATTAAACTTTATTATCCCAATGTTTGTAGAACATACAGGAATAGTATTAGTTATAGGAAATTTATTAATATTGTTTTATGAATATTATAAGACGCATAGAATTAACAAAAAATTGCTTTTTTATCTTATGGTTTCAATAATTGGACTTTTATTAATGCTTTTAAGCCCAGGAACATATCAAAGAAGCCAAATAGAAAATATTGAGTTTAAAGAATTATCAATTTTTCAAAAAATTTGGTATAATATTCCAAATTTTATATATTATACATATTATATTAATTTCTATATGATTGTGCTAATGACAGTTGGCAACTATTATCTGACAAAAGAAATAATAAAGAATAGAATTTTTAAAGTTATAGGATGTTTATATTTGACTTTGTTTCCTATATTTATAACAATTAATTATTTAACTAGTAATTTTTTAAATTTAACTATTTTACAAAGTTTTAATCAATATAATAATTTTGTAATTTTATATTTTATAAGTTATAGCATAGTTGAATTTATTTTAGTAGCTATTTATACTAAGAAAACAAAAGATTTAAAAATCTTCTTCTTTTTTCTATTAGGAATGCTTGCTAATTTAGCAATGTTAATATCACCAACTTGGGGATCTAGAACAAGCTTTGCTACTTATATTTTTCTTTGCATTTCCTATTTAATTATTATAGAAAAACAATTAAAATCATTAAATCTAATAAATAATTTTTTATTTTCGATTATAATATGTGGATTTTCATTTTATAGTATTTTATATATAAGTATAGCAAGACAAAGTTATGAAAATGTAAAAAGCATTGAAGAACAAAAAAAATTGGGAAAGGACGTAATAGAAATAAAAAAATTTCCTTATTTTGCTAATTGTAACATAAATCCAGAAAATTCTTATCATCTAGATAAATTTAAAAAATATTATGGGATTGATTCGAATGTAGAAATTAAACTAATAGATAATAATTGGAAGTTTTTAATCTTTTACAATGAATAATTAATATTACAGATTATAATTATATGAAAGATAAAGTTTATGATATAGTAAAACAAATCCCATATGGCAAAGTTATTACTTATTCACAAATTGCAGAAAAGCTAGGTAACAAAAAATTAGCAAGAGTAGTTGGAAATATATTACATAAAAATCCAAATGAAAATCAAATACCATGTTATAAAGTAGTGTCTTCTAAAGGCAATTTATCAAATAAATTTGCATTTGGAGGAATAGTAGAGCAAAAAAGAAGATTAGAAAAAGAAAACATCATTGTAAATAATTATAAAGTTGATTTAGACAAATATAATTGGTCATAAAAACTTATATGTAATAGAAAGGAAGTTTATAATGAATAAAAAAGCAAAAATTATAACAATATGTGGTAGCTTAAAATTTAAAAATAAAATGATGGAAATTGCAATAAAACTTGAATTAGAGGGAAATGTTGTTTTAACTCCAATATATCCAATAACAGATAATAATGTATATAATAAAAAAGAAATAATAATGTTAGGAAAGATGCACAAAGAAAAAATTAATTTATCAGATGCAATTTTTGTTGTTAATGTAGATGGTTATATTGGTGAAAGCACAAAAAGTGAAATTGAATATGCTAAAGAACATAATAAAGAGATTATATATTTGGAATAAAATAAAAATAGAAATTTGAAATTGCTAATAAAATTCACATAATTGACAAAAATAATTGATAGAAAGTAAATTATAAATATAATATAATTTTTTTCAAGAGGTGATTTATGAAAATCGGAGATAATTTATTTCAGGCACGGAAAAAATCTGGCTTATCACAAGAAAAAGTTGCTGAAAAATTAGGAGTAAGTAGACAAACAATTTCAAAATGGGAAACAGATGAGACTATACCAGATATTTTTCAATCTAAAAAATTAGCTACTCTGTATGACATATCACTTGATAAATTAGTAGATTTTGATATTGAACTAGAAAAAATAGAAAATGCAATTGAAAAATTTAATGATGATAAAAATTCGAAAATTGATTGGACAAAGACATGGGGAAAAAAATATCCTATTTTAGTTACATATCAAGAAAAAGTAGATATTGATAAATATGCAAAAGAAATAAGAAGATTATTTAACGAATTACAACATGATTACAACTACAGTGAATTAGATGCAATGTTAGTATTAAAAGATATATTAGGGCATGAATATTTGGATAATAAAAAATAGACAAATTTTTAATCTTATGTTATATTAAACATAAGATAGGAGAGATAAAATGGATAGATTAAAAAATAAAGTTGCTATTATAACCGGTGCTGGTGCTGGTATGGGAAAAGAAACCAGTATATTATTTGCAAAAGAAGGATGCTCTGTTGCAGTATTTGAAATTAATGAACAAGATGGAATTGATACTGTTAATCAAATTTCTGCTAACGGTGGTGTAGCAAAGTTTTGGAAAGTAGACGTTTCTAATGAAGAAAATGTAAAGCAGGCAGTTCAAGAAGTAGCAGCAACATTTGGAAAAATTGATATATTAATTAATAACGCTGGAATAGTTGGAGTAGATAAGAAAGTTCACGAACTAACTAACAGTGAATGGGATCAAGTGTTCAATGTTGATGTTAAAGGAGTGTTCTATTGCACTAAGCATGTTATACCATATATGCTTGAAAATCAAAAAGGTAGTATTGTAAATCTATCAAGTATTTATGGTACATTAGGATCTCATGAATTAACACCATATCATGCAGCTAAAGGAGCCGTATTTGCTATGACAAAGCAAGATGCAATAAGTTATGCTAAAAATAATATTAGAGTTAATTCAATTCATCCTGGTACAATAATGACTCCGCTTGTAAAAGAATTAGGATCTAGAATGGAAGGTGGATTAGAAGCTTATAACAAATTAATGAGTGAAAAGCATCCAATCGGACATGCTGGTGAACCTATTGACGTTGCTTATGGATGCTTATATCTTGCTAGTGATGAATCCAAATTTGTAACAGGTGCTCAATTATATATCGATGGCGGATATTCAGCAATGTAATCTAAAATATAAATTAAATTTAAAGCTAATTTCTTTTATGAAATTAGCTTTTTTTAAACTCTACTATGAGTGTGGATACAATATAAAAATTTTATATTATAATTATAATATATAAAGGAGTGATAAAGTGAATCAAGAAAAAATAGGAAAGTTTATTGCAATGCTTCGAAAAGATAAAAAAATTACTCAACAAGAATTAGCAAATATGTTAAATGTGACCGATAGAGCTGTATCACATTGGGAAAATGGTAGAAGACTTCCAGATATTTCTCTTTTTAAACCAATTTGTGAAATATTCAATATAACAGTAAACGAACTTATTAGTGGGGAACTAATACCAAAAGAAAAAATGATAAAAAAATCAGATGAAAATATAATAGAAACTTTGAATAATAAGATAAAACAAAAGAAAAAAATGCACAAAATAATAATTATTTTGCTAAGTACAATTATTTTTTTAATAATAGTTATTGTATTTGGTAATAAAGAACTATATCCTAAAATAGATATTGATAATTTTTCTATATCTTTATTGGACACAGGAAAAGAACACTTATTGGAAAAGGAACTAACTAAGGATAATAGGACAATATATTTTTATGGCGTTGATACAGCATTTTTTTGTGATAGAAAAGATAATTGTTATCAATTAAAAAGTGCTTTAAAAAATAAACAAACTACACTTGATAAATTCCAAGAATATCTTGAAAAAGAAGTGGAATATGAAAACATTGAAACTTATAAATTATTTGATGGTGGTACAACAATTTACAAAAAATCTGGATTTTTAGTAGTGTATTGTAATACTATTGATGGAAACCATGACATATATATTGGAAATAGTGAAATGCTAGATAAATTAAATGGTGAATATTGTGGTCATCCCAAAAGTACTGATAAAAGTTTTATAAGGACTTATAAAATAATAAGTGCAACAGTTAATGAAGAAGATTTTGAATTTAATGATATTATTTTAGAACAAAATAACAAAAGAGAGAAAGTTACAATTAGTAATACTTTTAATTTAATCCCTGGAAAAATTTATGAATTTTCATTTTTAACTTTTAAAAATTTTGAAGATACAATTAGAAATATATTTAAATATTCAACAATAATAAAAGTAGTTGAAACAGATAAAGAAATAAATGAATATATTAATGAAGATATTTTTGTAAATGAAATATATGATAACGAATCTGAGTTAAATCAATTAGATGACATTATAGTTAAAATAAAAGAGGGGTCATTAACAACTAAAAGTGCAATAGTAATAGTAAAAGATTATACTAAAAATAAATATTTATATGGTGATTATTTTAGATTAGATAAAAAAGAAAATGGAAATTGGCAAGAAGTTGAAAATAAATGTGATAATTGTTTCTTTAATTCAATTGGTTATTTACCAGATATAAATGGATATTTACAATTTGAAATTAATTGGGAAAAAATGTATGGTCAACTTGAAAAAGGAAAATATAGAATTGTAAAAACAGCACTTATCAATAATGAAGAATGTACGGAAGAAAAGTGTAATACTTATTATTTTTCTGTCGAATTTGATATTAATTAAAGATATAAAATAATTTTTATATAATGTTTATTGTTAAATTATTTGCCTTATGATAGACTTTTCTTATGAGAATTTTATTAAGAGACAAAACTTAATAAAAAATTATATACTAATAGTATAATATTGACAGGATAATCTGGAGCTTAAAAATTTACTATATAAAAAGAATTAGAACTAATTACAGGAATGCCAAGATTATCGTTAGATAGGAAAAAACAGGTTTTACAAGCCAATTAAAACACGAAAGAATTTAATTGCTATATAATCTCTAAATTACTAGAAAATGCTGAAAAAAGTGATTCCCATGAAATTGTTAATTTTAGTCCATGTCATTCAGTATATAATAATTCTAAAATATTTAATTGTGTTTAAACCATTTGAAAATATTGTTTTATTATTACTAGATCAAGATAGAAAAAAGTCTTTAGAAATAATGAAAAAATAGATCAACAGGAGATACAAGCGATAATGAAAGATTTCTTTAAAGTATTTGTAATTATGAATTAGAAACTATTACTATATATGAAAAAGATAGAACATCAGTAGAAACAGCTACAGGAATATTACAACAGATAAATAAAAAAACAAAAATAAAAAATTATTAATAATAGCAAATCTAAAATAAAACAAAAATTTAAAAATTTTTTGCTTACGCAAAAATTTTTTTTGTGCTACAATGTAAAACGTGCTAAAAAGTTTTAAAGAGATGAAATTTATGAAAACTTTAGATTTATGAAAAGAAAAAATTAGCAAATTATTACTTAGTTTTTCTATTCCTTGTATAATATCAATGCTAGTTGGAGCATTATATAACATTGTTGATCAAATTTTTATAGGAAATGGTGTTGGATATTTAGGAAATGCAGCTACTAATATTGTATATCCATTTACAGTAATAGCTCTATCTTTATCATTACTTATTGGTGATGGAGCATCTGCTTTGTTCAGTTTAAATCTTGGGAAAAAAGATTATGAAAAAGCTAATATAGGAATAGGAAATTCTATTACGTTATTATTGATAGTCTCTATATTAATTGCTTTATTTGGTTTTATTTTTACTGAAAGCATTTTACATATTTTTGGCGTAACTAGTGGAAGTTATCAATATGCTAAAGATTACTACCAAATTATATTAATAGGTATTCCATTTTCTATTATAACTACAGGATTGAATGGTATTATAAGAGCAGATGGTTCACCCAAATTTGCTATGTTTGCTACTTTAATTGGTGCACTATTAAATATAGTTTTAGATCCTGTTGCTATTTTTATTTTCAACCTAGGAGTTAAAGGTGCAGCAATTGCTACTATTGTTGGACAAATAATATCATGCATAATTACATTATTATATTTTATTAAACCTAAAAAAGTTAAATTATCAAAAGAAACTTTGAAATTAGACTCATCTATTTGTAAAAATATTATTATGTTAGGAATTTCAAGTTTTATTACTCAAATATCAATTGTTATAGTAATTGCCGTTGCCAATAATATTATTGTTAAATATGGTGCTTTATCGAAATATGGAGCAGACATTCCACTTTCTGTTGTAGGAATTGTTATGAAAGTATTTGCTATAGTTATAGCTATAGTTATAGGAATTACAATTGGTAGCCAACCAATAATAGGTTATAATTTTGGTGCAGGAAACAAAGAATGTGTAAAGAAGACTTTTAGATTAATAATTATTACCAATACAATTATTGGTATAATAGCATTTATAATATTTCAATTTTTTCCACAATATATAATCAATATTTTTGGAAGCGAAAGTCCTTTATATAATGAATATGCAATAATGTGTTTTCGTATTTATTTAGCAGGTATAATTTTTACTTGTATAACTAAGTGTTGTAGTATTTATCTTCAGTCAATAGGTAAGCCAGTTAAATCAATGATATTATCACTATTAAGAGATATTGTTATATTTATACCAACATTAATTATTTTAGCTAGACTTTATGGTGTTGTAGGAATGTTATGGGCAGCTTTAATTGCAGATGTTGTATCGTTTATTATTGCAATAATGATATTAATGAATAATGACAAAAAAGATAAAAAAATTGTTGTTACTGAAAAGAGTATTAGTTCTGATATTAATAAATTACCTAAACAACTTGTTATTACAATTGCTAGAGAATATGGATCTGGAGGAAGATATGTTGGCAAGCTATTAGCAGAGAAGTTAAATATAAAATTTTATGATAAAGAAATAATTAGATTAGCATCTAAAGAATCAGGACTAAATAAAGATTACATTGAAGATAATGAACAGGTAAAAAATAGTTTTAATATTTTTTATAATAATGACGATGAAATATTTATTGCAGAAAAAAAAAGTTATTAATAACATAGCAAAAGAACCCTGTGTAATTATAGGAAGATGTGCTGATTATATTTTAAAGGATAAAAAAATGTATATAAAATATTTTTATATAGTAGTTTAGATGATAAAATAAAAAGATGTATAAAATATTATGGACTTAATAAAGAAGAAGCAATGAAGAAAATAATTAAAACAGATAAAGATCGCTCTAAACATTACGAATATTATACAAATCAGAAATGGAAAGAATTTTCTAATTATGATTTGATAATAAATGTAGATACATTAGGAGTAATAGGAACAGTTAATACAATCGAAAAAATAATAAATAACAAATAATATACTGTTTTTGAGTTATATAATTAACATTATATAGCTCTATTTTTTTTACAAATTAAGTTAAATAATAAAATTGAAGTTGTTAGGTTTTAAAAGGTTTGCTATAATTAAAATAGGGTGGACGGTATGAAAAGAATAATAGAAAATATTTTATATGATATAGAAGAAAAAAATAAAGATGAAAATGGCTGTGAGTATGAAATTACTTTAGAGATACCTATGTCATATGGTTGGATAGATAATGTAAATTTTATTATTCGAGAAAAAAATGAAAATATTTTGTTTCCATTATCTTATAATAATAGTAAAGATGATAAAGCAGTTTTTAAAGGGAATATTTATTTACCGACAAAAGCTTTATATAATTATTTTTTATCGTTTAAGGGAAACGATAAAATTTATAATGTGACAAAAAATCATGTGAGAACTGATTTTAATCTTTCGGATGGATTTAAACTTAGTGTAAATTTTGGTGTACCAAAATGGGCACAAGGTAAAATTATGTATCAAATTTTTATAGATCGGTTTGCAAGAGGCAGTGAAGAAGAATTACCAGAAATGCCTAGGAGAATTATTCATAAATCTTGGAACGAAAATCTTAAAGATCGACCTGGTGATGATGGAATATGGAATAATGACTTTTTTGGTGGAGATCTTAAAGGAATTACTAAAAATTTAGACTATATTGAGTCTTTAGGAGTTGAAATTTTATATTTAAGTCCTATTGTTTATAGTCAATCAAATCATCGTTATGATGCTTCAGATTATGAACAAATAGATCCTTATGCTGGAACAAAAGATGATTTAAAAGAATTATGTGAAGAAGCACATAAAAGAGGAATGAAAGTAATATTAGACGCTGCTTTTGATCATACAGGCAATGATAGTAAATATTTTAATCAATATAATACATTTAATACTATTGGAGCTTATCAAAGTCAAGATTCTCTATATATGCCAATGTATCGATATAAAATAAAAAATGGTAAACCAGTATTTGACTATTGGTGGAATCAAAAAAATATGCCTCAGTGTAATTGTGATTCAGAAAAATGGCAAGAATATATAACAGGTAAGGGTGGAATTATAGACCAATGGTTCTCTTTAGGAATTGATGGATTAAGGTTAGATGTTGCTGATGAATTAAGCGATTACTATATAGAACTTATAAGAAAAGCAGTAAAAAGAAATAAAAGTGATGGCTTTATTATTGGCGAAGTATGGGAAAATCCAATGCGCAAAAATCGTAATTTTTTATCTAGTGGTAAAGGCATGGATACTACAATGAACTATTATTCTATGAGTTCACTTATAAAATATTTTCGATATGGAGAAATCGAAGAGTTAAAAAATCGTATAAAAGAAATACAATATGAGTATCCTGAAGAAACAATTAATGCCTTAATGAATTTTACTTCTACTCATGATATGACAAGAGGTATTAATTTATGGGATGATCAAATATTTGAATATAACGGAGAATGGCCTTGGGATTTAATTAGTAAAGATTATGATTTTAGTAAAAACTATAAATTAGGTGATAAGTATCAGCAAGCAAAAGAAATTTTTATGGCATATGCATATACATTAACTTTTTTACCTGGAACATTATCAATTTTTTCAGGAGATGAAGTAGGATTGGAAGGTATAGGAAACTTAAATAATAGAAAACCATTCCCGTGGGACAAGATAGATAAAGAATTATTAAACTTTTTTCAAACTATAGGAACAATAAGAAAGAAAGAACCATTTATGGAACAGGCAGAATTGCGCATTATAGATATTAATCCAAATTATTTTTCATTTGAAAGATTAAATGATAAAGAAAAATTATTTGTTTTAGTAAATAGAACTGAAAATGAAAAAAAGTTTTCTGTTCCAAAAGAATATGAAAATTTAGAAAGTACTTATACATTAAGGAAAGTAAAAAAATATGTAATAGGACCATATGGTGGAATTGCAATAAAGAAGAAAGAATAATATAAAAAATTATTAAGAATATTTTTATAGATTATTTAATTAGAATAAGAAAGGATTATAATGTATTTTAATATTTAATACATTATGCAGTATATTTATGAGAGTTATTATTGTAGGTGGAGTTGCAGGAGGTGCTACAACTGCTACGAGATTAAGAAGATTAGATGAATCACTAGAAATTATATTAATAGAGAAAAGTAATTATATTTCATATGCTAATTGTGGACTACCATATTATATTGGAAATGTAATTAAGGATAAAGAAAATTTATTAATACAAACACCTGAAAATTTAAAAAAAATATTTAATATTGATGTAAGGGTGAATCAAGAAGTTATATATATAAATAGGAAAAGCAAAAGCGTTATAATAAAAGAATTAAAAAATGGTAACAAATACGAAGAAAAATATGATAAGTTAGTATTATCACCAGGTGCTATACCAATAAATCCTTTTATAAATTTACCACAAGAAAAAATAAAAACTTTGCATAATATAGATGATGCAATAGAAATAAAAGAATATATAGAAAGAAATAATGTTAAAAACATTGCAATTATTGGCGGGGGATATATTGGAATAGAGGTAGCCGAAAATCTAATTAATTATAAAAACATTACAATTAATATTATAGAAAAAAGTTCACATGTTATCGCATCAATAGATAATGATATGGCTAAATTTGTTCATAAAATTTTAAAAGAACACGGAATAAATACAATTTTAAATAATGAAGTAAAAGATATTATTAATCAAAATAATAAGTTAAATATTATTCTAGATTCTAAAGAAATAAGTGTAGACTTTGTAATTTGCTGTATTGGTGTTAAGTCAGAAGATAAATTAGCTAAACAATCAGGTATTATTACTTATTCAAAAGGCGGAATAATGGTAAATGAGCAAATGAAAACTAATGATGAAGATATCTATGCTTTAGGTGATGCAGTTAAAATTAAAAACTTTATTACAGAAGATTATGTAAATATTTCACTTGCAGGACCTGCAAATAAACAAGCCAGAATAGTAGCTAATAATATTTGTAATATTAATACAAAATATAGTGGTAGCTTAGGAAGTAGTATTTTAAAAATATTTGATTATAATTTAGGTATAACAGGAATAAATGAGAAATATTGTCAAGATTGTAATATAGATTACAAGACTATAATAATATCACCTTTTTCTCATGCCACTTATTATCCTAATGCTAATATGTTAACCATAAAAGCTTTATATGAAAAAGTAACGGGAAAAATATTAGGAGCTCAAATATTTGGAAAAGATGGAGTAGATAAAATTACAGATATATTGGCTACAGCAATAAAAATGAAAATGACTGCTTATGATTTAGAAGAATTAGATCTATGTTACGCACCACCATTTTCTTCAGCTAAAAGTCCAGTTAATCTATTAGGAAATAGCATAGTAAATGAAATAGAAGAATTAGTAAGCACTATAACATGGGATGAAGTAACTATTTTAGATAAATTTAACAGTATAGTTGTATTAGATGTTAGATCAACTGATGAATATATAAATGGAAAATATATAAATGCAATTAATATACCACTAGATGAATTAAGGAATAGATTATACGAATTAGATAAATCTAAAATATATTTAGTTTATTGTAAAACTGGTCATAGAAGTTATATTGCATGTAGAATTCTTTTGCAAAATGGGTATATAGTTAAAAATATAATAGGAGGCTATATGTTATATTCAATTTGAAAATAAAATGATAAATAATATTTTAGAAGATAGGATATATGCGCCAAATTGTAATATTATTTAAAAATATAGTGTTTAATATAAAATTATTAGAAAAGTTGGCAATAATTTAAATTAGTCTCATTAGAATATTGGAGGAGATAGAATGTTAGAAGAAATTGAAATTATAAGTCATAGTGCAATAAAAATTAAAAATAAAAATATTATATACATAGACCCATTTAAAATAGAAAAAGAATATAAAGATGCTGATTATATTTTTATAACTCATAGTCATTATGATCATTATTCAGAAGAAGATATAAAGAAAGTAAAAAATACTAATACAAAAATAATTGTACCAACTGATTTATACGATAAAGTAAGTAAATTTGGATTTATTAAAGAAAATATCGTAGTTGTTGAACCAAATAGAAAATATAAAATCGATAAAATTAAATTTGAAACTATACCAGCATATAATGTAAATAAGGCTTTTCATCCTAAGGAAAATAAGTGGGTTGGGTATATTATTGATATATGTGATAAAAAGTATTATATTGCTGGTGATACTGATATTACTGAAGAAAACAAAAATGTAAAATGCGATATAGCTTTCTTACCAATAGGTGGAGTATATACAATGAATTATGAAGAAGCTGCAAGTCTTGCAAATATTATAAAGCCAAAAACAGTAATACCAATACACTATGGTAGTATTATAGGAACTAAAGAAGATGCTATAATGTTTTCTAAATTAGTAGACAATGATATAGAATGTAAAATTATATTAAAATAATATTATAAATTTTGAAATAATAGATTTATATAATTAAATAAAAAATATGGAGGTAAATATGAAAACGGTAGTTATAACTGGTAGTGCTAGAGGTCTTGGATTATGTATGGCTAAAAGATTTAGGCAAAAAAATTTTAATGTGGTTATAAGTGATATTAAAGAAGAAATGTTAATTAAAGCTTATGAAGAGATACTTTCTATGGAAGGAAAAGGAAAAGTTAGTTATTGCATATGTGATGTTACAAAGACTACTGATATTTCTGAATTAATTAATTTTGCGATAAATGAATATAAGACTATTGATATTTGGATTAATAATGCTGGAGTTAATCAGACAGATAAAGCTTTATGGGAATTAAGTGAAAAAGAAATTAATTTGATATTAAATGTTGATTTGAAAGCAACAATTATTAGCTCTAAATTAATTATGGGAGAAATGATTAAATGGAATAAAGGTGCTATTTACAATATCGAAGGTTATGGTTCAAATGATGCTATGATGTTAGGTTTGAATATGTATGGTACAAGCAAAAAGGCCGTTACCCATTTCACAAAAGCCCTAGCTAAAGAAAGTGAAGAAAAAAATACAGGAGTTATTGTTGGAAGACTATCTCCAGGAATTATGATTACAGATTTTATTACTACTGCTGGAAATGGTGAAAAAATTAATTTACCAGAAAAAACTAAAAAAGTTTATAATATTTTGGGCGATTATCCTGATGTTATTGCAAATTTTTTAGTTAATAAAATGATTAACAATAAAAAAATAACGTGCAAATAAATTGGCTAACTAATAGTAAGGCAGCATGGAGATTTATGACATCATGGCTTAATAAACGTGATTTCTTTAATAAATAATAATCATAGTATTTTTATAACAAAATATAAAAAAATACTATATTTACTTTAAAAAGCGGAATAAAATCCACTTTTCTTTTATATGATTTTTTTTAAAGTGCGTATAATTTTATAAATAATGTTATATTCAATTTACTAGATATTATTATGAATATGCGATAAAATTTTAGGAGTATACTACAAAATTAAAAACTGTAAAATGCCAGATTAAGTAAATATTTTTATTAAAAGATATTTAAATTATCTAGATAAATAAGTTGTAATAATAGAAAATTATTACTATAATTATAAAAAAATTTAACAATAATTGAGTATAAAATCAATAATAATGGTATATGGTTCGTAAATATTATTTATATAACATAAAAAGATAGAAATATTTGTAGTCAATAAATTAAGCTATAAAGTAAAGCATTAAAATTTGTTTATTACATAATAATAAAAAAATAAGTGAGTGATTATTGATATGAAAATAGATGAACTAAAAAAAGCATATGACAAAATGCAATTAAAATATGGGGATAAAAATTTAGATTCTATATATAATGGCGGATGTGAAAAAAATCCTAATATATGTTTTGTTTTTATGAATCCCACAGGAAAAAACATTGCAAGTGAAAAGTCTTGGAAAGGAAGAAAATCACCTTGGCTTGGAACTAAAAATGTATGGAAATTGTTTTATAGTGTCAATTTATTGAGTAAAGATACATTTGATCAAATAATGAAAAAGAAACCTAAAGAATGGAACTATCAATTTTGTGATTATGTTTATGATGAAGTAAGTAAAAATAAAATATTTATTACTAACTTAGGGAAATGTACTCAAATTGATGCAAGGCCGCTTTCTAATGATGTATTAAAAAAGTATTTAAAGTTATTACGTAAAGAAATAGACATTATTAATCCAAAAGTAATAATTACCTTTGGAAATCAAGTTAGTTCAATAATTTTAAATAAAAAAATATCGGTTTCTGAAAATAGAAAGATATTTCATGAAATAAAAATAAAAAATAATAAATATAAAGTATATCCCGTTTATTATCCTGTTGGTAATGGAATATTTAATATTGATAAATCAATAGAGGATATTAAATGGATAGTCGAAAACGAAATAAAAGAAAAACAGAAAATATGAAAAAAATTTATTTGTAGTCAAAAAAATGAAAGTAAAGCAAAAAACAAAAATAAAAAATTAATTATTTAATAGATTATAATTTTTGAAAAGTAAAAAATGATTAATAAATTAGATAGAAATATTGTTTATAGTTTATAGAGAATATTTTTGCTGATGAGAATAAAATTGTTGAAATCCATTTAAATATAAAGAAACAATAAAATATCTAAAAATACAAAAATATGATATACTTATATAAGTCAATTCCTTGAATATTTTAAGGAGGGAGTATTATGAATAGTAAAGACAATGCTATTAGCAAAAATGTAATCAACTGCTTGATACCGATTTATTCAACCTCTCCAAGAAATCCTTATAAATAAAGGGTTTGCGAGCATATAGATCTTACACGTTTTTCAAAAGAACAGTAAAAAATAATAAAAAGCAATCAAAAACAGTTAAAAATTAGGTATTTGTTTTTAGTTGATACCACAAGGTTAACCCCATAATATTTTGACGAGAAAGGAGATGAAAGATATATGTTAAATGAACAAAATAACTTATTAATT
>CALVJN010000008.1 GCA_944332205.1 uncultured Bacilli bacterium
CACAAAAAAACTAATCCATTTCTGAATTAGTTATTTATCAAAACTCGAAAAGTTCGAGCACATTTCACTATGGAGCGGACGATGGGAATCGGACCCACGTAGTCAGCTTGGAAGGCTGAGGTTCTACCATTAAACTACGTCCGCATCAAGTAGACATTTATAATTATAACAAATTATAAACAAAAGTCAATCTTTTTTTATAAATTTTAAAATTTAATTAAATATTACTTTTTAAAACAATAAAACTTGGTTTTTTAAATTCTATATAGTATAATTATATTGGTGATGATAATGAATTGGGAATATATTATTATAGGAATAATAATTATTATAATATTGCTTGCTATACTTAAAGCAGGGAAAAAAGATGTACATTTAGAATTAAATAAATTAGTTGAATATTTAGGTGGAAAAGATAATATAATTTCTACTGAAACGACGCTTTCAAGATTTAAAGTTACATTAAAAGATGTTTCTAAAGCTAACAAGGAAGCAATAACAAAATTAGGAGCTAAAGGTATTGTTGAAATTGATAATGATTTGAAAATCATATTAGGACCAAATTCAAAGCAATTAAAAAAATACATTGATAATATGAAATAAAACAAACTTTTACAATGTACTACAAAATTCGACAAAAAGTGACAAAATAAATTCATATAATTATCTTGAAAGAAGGTATTTATATGAATTTTTTTATTGAGTCAGTAAAGTCTGTTATATTTTTAACATTTCCTATGTTCGTATATTTTTATTTTGAAAATTTAAACATTAAATCTAATCTTATTTTATTTCAAAAAATAAGCATTATTGCTTCAGCTTTATTATATATAGCATTTATCGATAATATTTATTTAACAATTTTTATAAATATACCATTATTTATTTCTTATATTAAAAACTATAAAGGTACATATATTTTAATTTCATTTATAATTTTCCTTTATTTATTATTTAAAATTAATTTATCATTTTATTTAATAACTATAGAATATTTAACAATATTTATATTTTTAAATTTTGTTAAAAATAAATTTAATATTTTTATAATTTTTATTTCTTATTTTTATACATTTTCTTTATGCTATTATTATAGAATATCCTTTTTTAGTAATGAATTTTTATTAATCATTTTTCTTATAGTTTTTAATTATCTTTTAACATTATTAGTAAAAAATTTAATGCAATATTCTAAAGAAGAATATATTAGTCTAGAAAACATGTATAGAAGTTATTTATTCAAATTTATACATGAAGTAAAAAATCCTATCGCAGTATGTAAAGGCTATTTAGAAATTATTAATAGCAAGAAAAACAAAACAATGAAAGATATAAATAATTATGTGCAAATAATAAATAAAGAAATAGATGAGTCTTTAAATATAATGGAAGAATATTTAATGTTTGGTAGATATTCTGTTAATTTAGATTATATGGATTTTAACTTGGTATTAGAAGATATAAGAACTACTATTAAAAATTCAATTAATGATAAAGATATTGAATTAATATTTAATTATAATGATGAAGAATTAATTATATTGGGAGATTATAACAAACTTAAACAAGTTTTAATTAATTTAATAAAAAATAGTATTGAAGCAAAAAAAACAAACGAAAAATTGAAAATAAACATAAATATATATAAGAAAAAAGATGATATTGAATTAGAGATAATAGATAATGGAACAGGCATAAATGATATAAATAAGATTGGCAAAGAATTTTATACAACTAAAGTTAGTGGAACCGGTTTAGGCGTTAACTTTTCAAAATCAATAATATCTATGCATAATGGAACACTTAAATATTTTTCCAAATTTAACGAAGGAACAAAAGTTGTTATAAATTTACCATTAGTAGAGATTTAATTAAATTTATTAAACTATTAATTTTTTCTTTTAGAGTTGAAATATAAATGGTATAATAAAACTAAATTAGTAATAGAGTTTATTTATTATTAATCATAAAAATACATAAGGAGGTATTTATGATTATTTCACAAGAAGTAGAAAAAATGTGTAAAGTTTCAAAAGGTGCAAATCATGGACCAGCACCAATACCTGAAGAAGGAAAATGGGTTAAAGCTAAAGAAATAAAAGATATTTCTGGGCTTACTCATGGTGTAGGGTGGTGTGCTCCACAACAAGGTGCTTGTAAATTAACTTTAAATATTAAAAATGGGATTATTGAAGAAGCTTTGGTTGAAACAATTGGATGTTCAGGTATGAC
Source organism: uncultured Bacilli bacterium (assembly GCA_944332205.1). Taxonomy (GTDB): domain Bacteria; phylum Bacillota_I; class Bacilli_A; order RF39; family UBA660; genus RUG13868. Next base: position 2,233 of record CALVJN010000008.1, read on the forward strand.
TCATTCAGCAGCGATGGCTAGTGAAATATTAGTTGGGAAAACTATATTAGAAGCACTTAATACTGATTTAGTATGTGATGCTATTAATACAGCAATGCGTGAGTTATTCTTACAAATTGTTTATGGAAGAAGCCAATCAGCATTTTCAGAAGAAGGTCTTCCAATTGGAGCAGGCCTTGAAGATTTAGGAAAAGGACATAGAAGTCAAGTTGGTACATGTTATAGTACTAAAGTAAAAGGTTCAAGATATTTAGAACTATCAGAAGGTTATATTACTGATATTGGATTAGATAAAAACAATGAGATAATTGGTTATAAATTTGTTAATTTAGGTAAAATGATGGAAAATATTAAAAAAGGTATTGAACCAATGGAAGCAATAGAAAAAGCTAGTGGCAAATATGGAAGATTCGATGAAGCTGTAAAAGTTATCGATCCAAGAGAGGAGTAATAGTATGGCGCTTTTTGAAAGTTATGAAAGAAGAATAAAACAAATAGAAGAAACTCTAAATAAATATGGAATAAAATCATTGGATGAAGCAAAAAAAGTATGTGATGATAAAAAAATAGATGTAGCTAAAATCGTAAGAGGAATTCAACCAATATGTTTTGATAATGCTTGCTGGGCTTATACCGTTGGTGCAGCAATTGCTATAAAATCTGGAGTAAAAACAGCAGCAGAAGCTGCTAAAAAAATAGGAGAAGGACTTCAATCATTTTGTATTCCTGGTAGTGTTGCTGATGATAGAAAAGTAGGACTTGGTCATGGTAATTTAGGGGCTATGCTTTTATCAGAAGAATCAGAATGCTTTGCTTTTTTAGCAGGACATGAATCTTTTGCAGCAGCAGAAGGAGCTATTGGCATTGCAAATTCAGCAAATAAAGTAAGAAAAAAACCGCTTAGAGTAATACTAAACGGGCTTGGAAAAGATGCTGCTCAAATTATATCTAGAATTAATGGTTTTACTTATGTGCAAACAGAATTTGATTATTATACTGGAAAACTAAAAATAGTTAAAGAAACATCATACTCTGATGGACCAAGAAGTAAAGTTAAATGTTACGGTGCCGATGATGTTCGAGAAGGAGTAGCAATAATGCATCATGAAAAAGTAGATGTATCTATTACTGGTAATTCTACAAATCCTACTAGATTTCAACATCCAGTTGCTGGAACGTATAAAAAAGAGTGCATAGAGCTTGGAAAAAAATACTTTTCTGTCGCTTCTGGTGGTGGAACAGGAAGAACACTTCATCCAGATAATATGGCAGCAGGTCCAGCTTCTTATGGTATGACCGATACAATGGGAAGAATGCATAGCGACGCACAATTTGCTGGAAGTTCATCAGTCCCTGCTCATGTTGAAATGATGGGATTAATAGGTATGGGAAACAATCCTATGGTTGGTGCAACAGTAGCAGTAGCTGTTGCTATTGAAGAAGCTATGAAATAATTTTAATATCAAATGTTTAATGCCTATATAGATTTATAGGCTTTTTTCTTTTTATCAGTGTTAATTATATTAATAACAATTCCTAAAAGTATCATGTATGATAATAAACTAGAACCACCATAACTTATAAAAGGAAGAGTAATTCCCGTTATTGGTAATAAGCCTATCGTCATTCCAATATTTTGAACTTGTTGATAAAAAATAACAGAAAGTATCCCAATAACTGTATATTTATCTTGAAGAGAATATATATTTTTAGTTACATTTATTAAATAAATGTCAAATATTCCAAAAAAAACTAACAAACATACACATCCTAAAAATCCAAAATTTGACGCATAAACAGTAAAAATAAAATCTGTACCAGCTTCTGGGAAATACATAGGAGTATTATTGAATCCATGTCCAAATAAACCACTAGAGCCAATAGAAATTAAAGAATTATTTAGTTGCATACCATTTCCACTATTCCAATTTACAATTCTATCCATTCGATAAAAAAAATTACTTCCAAAAATTTTAATAAAAAAATTCTCATTATAAAAATATAAGTACAAAAAAAATGCTACAAATATACTAAAGATAATAAATATATATATAAACCATTTTTTATTAATTCCACTAACAAAAAGCATGGTAAAGGAAATAACAAAATAAATTATGACACTTCCAGTATCAGGTTGTAAAAAAGTTAAAATGCTAGGGATTATAAGAGTAATTAAAATAATTGTTATGAGTAGAAATTCTTTTCCTAATGTTATTTCTTTTTCTTTTTTATAAAAGCTATATATTATGTAAGAATTAAATAATATTAAAGAAATTTTCATAAATTCACTTGGTTGAATACTACCAATTCCATATAATACATACCATGATTTACTGCCATTTATTGATTTGGTAAATAAAAGAAGCCCGACTAATAAAATAACATTAATAGCATAAAAAAAGATTGAATATCTATATAAGTTTTTAAGTTTTACTTTACTAATTAGTATAATTAAAAATATCCCTATTAAATACCAAAATATTTGTTTATAATAAAGCTTCCCTAGAGTAGGAGATAAATACATAGAAGCAGAGTAAATACTAAAAAAACTTAATATAATGAATAAAAACATAAACATTATGTACACCTTGTTATTTTTTAATATTTTCATAATATCACCAATATTATTATGATAAAAAAAGTAAATATTATTTATTAAATACATAAAATGGAATAGAAAGAGTGATAATATGAATAAAAAATTACCAAATATAAATAAAATTAATAATAAAATAACTGCCAATAATAAAAAAACGTATTATTCGTTTAATAATGAAAGACAAGAAAAAAATATAAATGAAGTAATTGATTTTTTAACAGAAGAAAATTTTTTCAAATATTTTAATCGCAATATTGAAATAACTTTATCTAATGACAGCATAATTAAAACAAAAATTTTGAGTAAAATTGACAATAAAATTTTATTAGAAGATGGTACTTATTTAGATCTTGGTAAAATAAAAAATATAAAATAAAAGGTAGATTAATTTCTACCTTTTAAAGATTGGATATTGATGTATCTGCTAGACATTTTATTGTGCTTATACAATTTAAATTTATTATAAAAAAGTTATTTGTAGCTGTATATACAGAATCATTTCTTATTAAAATTCTAAAAGTAGCACAGTTCTCATTTACATTTTCTATTCTAAAAAAACTACTAGTTCCAGTTTGACTATTGTAGTTATATGGCATTTCCCAAAGTTTATTTGTACAACATGAATATAAATTAATTGGTCTTGTATTTGCTACCGTCATTAAATTTCCAAGAAAAGGTTTATTACATCCAGTTTCTTGATTGTTTTCAATTCTCTGAAGTAAAATAATTTTTTCAAGTACTTTCGCTAGGCAGTTATTATCTCGACAATTGTTTTTTTCTCCACACATGATAAGTATCCTCCTTCCTTATAAATCTAGACTTATATCACTTAGACATTTTATAGCACAAATACAATCAATATTGATAAGCGCTGTCTCAGTAGTAGATGAGAATGTTCCATCAGGATTTGTGACTAATAATCTTACTGTAATACAAGAATCATTAACATTTTCAATTCGAAAAACATTACTAGTATTTGCAACATTATTGACATAATAAGTTAATGTTAATTGTGTATTGTCACATAGAAAGAACGTCACAGGTCTTGTATTATAGACAAAAATATTGCTACTACCACCTAAAAATGGTTTTGAACAAGAATTGTCATAATTTTCTTCTTGTAGTGAACACTTTTGTAAGTTATCTATAAGTTTTAAAACATCAATAAGGCAATTTTTACTTTCACTCAAATAAATCACTCCTTTTATATTATTCCTAATATAAATTATTCAAGATAAATATATTAGTGATGATTAAAACCTATTTTAAAAAGAAAAAATTAAAATTGATTAAATTTATATAATTTTAAAAAAAATTAAGTTATAATTATATTATAAGGAGGTTATATGGAATATAAAAGATTTGGTAAAAACATAGTTGTACGTATTGATAAGGGCGAAGACATCGTTGAAAAGTTAATTGAAATAGCAACTTTCGAAAATATTAATCTTGCATCAATCAATGCTTTAGGAGCCGTTGGTAAATTTACTATAGGACTTTTTAATACTAAGGAAAAAAAATATTTTTCAAATACTTATGAAGGCGATTTTGAAATTGTATCATTAATTGGTAATATTACTTTAAAAGATGGACAAATATATCACCATATGCATATGAGTGTAGCCGATAAAAATAATAATGTTTATGGTGGACATTTAAATAGTGCAATTGTTAGTGCCACTTGTGAAATGATTATAAATATAATTGACGGATGTATTGAAAGAATATTTAATGATAATATAGGTCTAAATTTATTAAAATTTAATGAATGAATGTTAATGGAGGAAAAATGAGAAGTGTTGTTTTAAAAGATATAAAAAAATTTGAAGTAGTTGAAATAGAAGAACCTATAAAGAGTAATGGAAAAGTTATAATTGATGTTAAAAAAAGTGGTATATGTGGTTCCGATATACACTATTGGGTTAATGGAGACCCTAAAGGTTTAGTTTTAGGGCATGAATTTTCAGGAGTTATTACCGATAATGGTAATAATGAAAATTTTAAAATTGGTGATAGAGTAACGGCATTACCAATATCACCATGTGGAGTTTGTGAAGCATGTAAAAGTGGTAATCCACAATATTGTAAAGTTACTTGGGATAATGCTGTAGGTCTTTCATTAACTAATCCAGGAGGATTAGCACCTAAGTTATCTGTTCGTTCTGATATGGTTTATAAATTACCTGATAATATGTCTTTCGAAGAAGGAGCAATGGTTGAACCAGTTGCAGTTGGATTACATGCTGTGCATTTAGCAAAAATTGAAATTGGTGCTAAAGTTTTAGTTATTGGTGGCGGAATAATTGGTCTTGTATCAAGTATGTTTGCTAAAAAAGCTGGTGCTAGTTTAGTAGTAGTATCTGAAACTAATGAAAAAAGAGGGGAAAAAGCAGTATCACTAGGAGTTAGTGATGAATGGTATGATGCTAAAAATCCTACTTATGTTGAGAACTTAATGGAAAAAACAAATGGTGGTTTTGATGTAGTAATAGAATGTGTAGGTAATTCCCCAGCAGTTAATAGTGCATTTACTCTAGTAAAACCAGGTGGAACTGTCGTTTTAGTAGGGGTAGCAATGGATGCAATAAATATTTATACTGTAATGGCAGTAATGAAGGAATTAACAGTACAAGGCGCAATTGGTTATACAAAAGAAGAATTTAAAACATGTATTGATTTAATTTCTAATAAATCTATAGAAGTTACTAAATTTATCGATGATGTTGTAGGACTTGATGGGGTACAGAATGCTTATGAAAGATTAACTTCAGGAACTGATTCTGCTGTTAAAATATTAGTAGATCCAAATAAATAATTAGTATAATTAAAAATTATTTATATTTAAAAAGTTTTATGAGTTATGAGTAATGAAATTGTTGATGTATGTAAAGAAATAAATAAAATAAATAAATGTACTTGCTGTGGAGGAGAATACATTCAAGATACTTGTAGTAGCTGTGATACAAAAAATCCTGAGTTAACAGAACTTATATCTAGGTTAAATAAATTAATTATAGAGTTTAGAAATCAATTTGATGTGAAAACTATAACTGGAGTTAATGAGCTTTTTAATAATTTATACAATCTTAATAGATATCAAATACCATCAGTTAATCAAATATTAATTGATTCTAATTATCACGAAATATTAAAAAAACATTCAAAAAGTATAATAGAAAAAATTATTAATAATGAAAAGCTTCAACAAGAAGATTATAGCTTTTTAAGTTTTTTATTAATTAATAATCATTTAAATGATAAAATTAAACTTGGTATAATTGATGTTTTATACAAAGCAATTTATAATAAAGAATATAATGTTAATCTTCAGACTGCTGAAAAGATTGTAAAAATATTTATGGAAAAATCAATTGAAACTATGTTTGGAATAAAGTCTAAACACTGCTATATTTCCGAAGATAAAGAGAAAAAAAATCATGGTTCATCATTTGACGGTAATATTGCAATAGATAGGAATGTTGTAAGAGAGTTTATTAATGGGAATTCAATGAATTTATTTGAAACTCATTTTCATGAACTTAGTCATGTAAATCAATTTGTGCGTAGAAAGAATGCTTTTGTGTCAGAAAAAGATATAGCTATATTAAAAGACTATATTTTGGAAAAATCAGATAGAAAATATTATTATGATAATTATGTGTTTTTATCTGATGAAAATCAAGCATTTTTAGATTCTTATGTTTTAGCATTGCAATATATGAAAAAATTAGGAATTTTTCCAACTGAAGAAGATTTAAAAAAAAAAGAAACTAATCGTAAATTTCACAAACAATTTTTTGGTTTAACATCAAGGATGTATGAAGGTAAAATACATGATTTAAATGATTTATTTGATAGCTATGTATTTGATAATCCTAAAACATTAGATGAATATCCGCAATTATTATTAGAATATGCAGTAGATGAAAATAGGGTAAGAAGAAAGACTAGAGAAGAAATTGAAAATGAATATAATTCTTATATGGAAGGTAATTTGAAAGTTAATGGTAATGATGAAGACATAAAAAAATATTTTGATAGTTTATTAGAAAAGTCAAAAAAAACGGAAAAGAAACTGTAATATTAATTTAAAAGATTTTTCTTATTAAAAATATTTATAAATAAAAGATTGGGGTAATTTAGAGTAATTTAAAATTACCCTTTTTATAATAAATTCTATAAAAATAGTAGTTAGATTAAGTAACATTTTTTAGTAAATCATTTTTTATGAATTTATATAATTATTTAAAAAAATATATATTGTTAGTTATTTTTATATTTTATTTAGATAGAATAGAAATATTAATTAATAATTAAATTAATATTTTTTATATAATAATTTTTTAATATTATAACTTGTTGTCTACGTTTAAAGTTTATGATAATATTATTATATATTTGAAAGTAATAATACTTTTTTTTCAAGTATAATTAAATGAATGAGGTGTTTATGAAAAGTATTTTATTAATTGCCAAAGGCTTTTTTATGGGAATAGCTAATGTAATTCCAGGAGTAAGTGGTGGAACAATTGCTATAATATTAGGAATATATGAAAGATTTATTTCAGCTATTAGTCATTTGTTTAAAAATATAAAAGAAAACCTTAAATTTTTAGTACCTGTAGCAATAGGTATGATTTTAGCAATTTTAATTTTAAGTAGTGTTATTGAATATTCTTATGATAATTTTCCAATACCAACCATGATGTTTTTTGTAGGTTTAGTATTAGGTGGAATTCCTATGCTATTAAAAAATGTAATTGGTAAAAAAGAATGTAAAATGTTAAGTAGTTATATTATATTAATACTTACATTTTCAACCGTTATTTTTATGGCTTGCTCAGATATGATTTTTGGTACTGCAAAAGAAGTTAATTTATTAAATTTAAATATTACTGGTTATATAGTTCTATTTATAGTAGGTGTTATTGCTGCTGCAACTATGGTAATACCTGGAATTAGTGGCTCACTTATGTTGATGCTTTTAGGATATTATTATCCGATTATTGAAAGAATAAATGATTTTGTTAAATTTAATAATCTAGCCCAGAATATTTTAATACTAGGTATATTTGGTGTTGGCGTTTTAGTTGGTATTGCCTTGATTTCAAAAATGCTAGAAATTTTATTTGAAAAATATAATACAAAAACTTATTTTGGGGTATTAGGATTTATTTTTGCTTCTATTTTAGCAATACCTATTTCTACTTGCCTACAAATTCCCAATTTATCATATGACTTTCTTCAAATGATAATTGGAATCATACTTCTTGTTTTTGGATCATTTATTAGTTATAAATTAGGAGAAAAATAGTACAATAGTACTTTTTTTTTTGAAAAAAAATATAATTAGATAGGTGCTATTTATATGGATAATTATGTTATAGAATTAATAAATAAATTTGGATATTTTGGAATGTTTTTAGGTATGGTATTAGAAGCAGTTATAATAATAATACCCAGTGAACTTATTTTAGCAACTGGTGGAATTTTAGCAGGAAGAGGTATATTTAATTTTTGGATGAGTTTTTTTATAGGACTACTTGGAAGTATTTTTTGTGCAGTTGTTATTTATGCGATGGGATATTTTGGTGGATACGCTTTTGTTAATAAATATGGAAAATACTTTTTTATGAAAGAGGAGGATATTCGAAAGAGTAATACTTGGTTTGATAAATATGGATTAATTGCAGCTGCTGTTGGAAGAAATATTCCAATAATAAGAACTTTAATTTCATTGCCAGTTGGAATCGCAAGACTATCATTTAAAAAGTTTTTAGTATACACTACGTTAGGAAGTATTCCTTGGACATTTGTATTCGTTTATTTCGGATATTCATTAGGAAATAATTGGACAGTACTTTCTGATATAACTTCAAAATTAAAAATACCAATAAGAATTCTTTTAATAATATTAATTATAAGCATTGTTTATAAAAAAATAAAAAAACATAAAAAAAAGGACTTTCATCCTATGTAGAACTTATGAGAAAGATAACAATCAATTGTTTTTTTGCTTGGTGAAAAAATATTTTTAGGTAAATTATTTATATCAAACCATTCCCATTTTACAATTTCATCAGGTTCCATAACTTGTGGAATACCATCATAACAATGAGCAATCATTCCTACAGAAACATAATGTGCATATTTATTTTTATCTGTTTGTACACATATTATTTCTAAATCTGATACATCTAGATTAGTTTCTTCTTTAGCTTCTCTAATACCAGCTTCTTCAAAACTTTCACCATATTCAATATTTCCACCAGGCATTGTCCAAGTTCCTTCTTCATGAAGTTCACTATCAGCTTTTTCTTTGTCATTATTTCTAAGACCTAATAATAATTTATGTTCATCATTAAAAATCATAACCCCACAACCTGCACGTATTTGTTTTACTTCCATATGTCCTCCTAGAGGATATTATAAATAAAGATTTATTTTTTTTCAACTTTAATACTATAATTAGCAGGACCAGATATAACATTACCATCAATATCAAATCTAGAAGCATGACATGGACAATCCCAAGTTTTATCTAGCGAATTAAATATCAAATTACATTTCATATGTGGACATTTATTATAGACAATATGTTCAACATTATTATCATCAGTGTATTTGCCATAGCGTATTCCATTTTCAGTATAAACAACAACCTCTTTTTTATAGAAAGAATAATTTTTAATCGCTTTAGATAAAATATAAGTTTTCGCAGTTTTCATATTGTTTACAATCAAATTTACTATATTTGACATTCTATTAGGATCCAACAATGATGTATATTTATTATCAAGGCCTAATATTAAATCGCTAATAACTTTGGCCGATATAGTTCCATTAGTTAATCCCCAAGTTGAATATCCAGTAGCTATGTATAAATTTTTATCTAGTTTTCCCGAAAGTGGTATTAAGTCTGATGACATTACATCTATATTACTCCAAATATATTTAACTTTATTATTAAATCTAGATTTTATTTCCCAAAGCAAATTTTTTGATATTTTTTCATTATCAATGTTTTTGCTCAATCTATTAGAAACAGAACAATAAACCATATAATCTTCTTGTTCTCTAGTGTAAAATCTTATAGAATGATTACCGTTTTGAGATATAGCATTAAACTTTTTGTTTTTATCTATATTCATAGCAGCTAAAAAACTTTTTTCAATATGAGTTTTAAAAGGTATAAGACCAAGAGATATTAAAAAAGGATAGTGTGTTGCTACTATTAATATTTTGGCTATTATGTAACTATTATTGACTTTTACTTTAAATCTTTCGTCAATATATTCAAAGTCAGTAGCAATGCTATTTTCATATATATCTATTTTTTTTGTTAGAACCTCTTTTAAACCCAGCATATATTTTACAGGATTTATAACAGCAGTATCATCGACTTTTATAGAATATATTGAATTATATAAATTATTATTTTCTTTAATTTTATAGGAAATGTTATTTCTGGTTAGTATTTTTTCAATTTTCTTAATTTTTCTTTTTTCTTTTTTGTTAGTTGCATATAAAAAAGACAAATTACTTTCATAATCACATTTTATATTATTTTCAATTACAATATCTTTAACAATATTTAAAGCATCTATCTGTGATTGTAAATAAAGATTTTCCTTTTCTTTGTTTCCTTTTAAAAGATTATCCTGCAAATAAGTTAGTTTACCAGTAGAAAAAGCCGTTTTTCCATATCCAATTTTATCTTTATCAATTAGAACTACTTTTTTACCTTTTAAGAAATATGCTGTAGTTAATCCAGTAATTCCACCACCAATAATTAAAATATCCGTTTCCAAATCTTTAGTAACTTTTTTATTAGCTTTTGTTTTAACTCCTTTTAACCAAATACTATTATTAAACATATTATCACCTATTAAATAATGATTAATATTTGATTATTGTATTCAAAAATAATTACAATTTTATAAAAATTTGATATTATTAAAATAAAGGTGATATATAATGATTTGTCCAAAATGTAAAGTAAAAAATTCTAGTTTAGCTAAATATTGTATAAGATGTGGTTATTTATTTCCATCTGATGATATATCAAAATATGGTGAAACTTTAGAAAGTAAGCTTATTAATGAATACTTTTATAATGAAAAAATTAATTTTTATTTTTATAATATTTCTTTAGGTTTTTTAATTTTTAATTTTGCTTATGCCTTTTTAAAAAAACAATATTCTATTGGAATAATAAGCTTTTTAACGTTTATATATTTTTCTTTTATTATAGAAAAGGCAATAAATTCAATTATAAATAGTTTAGGCTTTTTTAGTTTATTTTGGCTTTTTTCTTTTTTGCTTTGTTTATTTATTTTCTTGTATTATTGCTTTAAATTTAATGAATTTTATATTGATGATGTTCGTTTTAGGATAAATAAAATAATTAAAGATAATCCAAATTGTAATTATGAAGAACTGAAAAAAATATGTAAAAAAGATAGTAGGGGAAATTGGATACTAGCAATACTTGGTATAATAATTTTTTTAGTAATTATTTGTTGATTTTTATTATAATTGTGCTATAATTGTAAAAGTTTAGTGAGAGAGTGGTTTTTATGAATAAGAGAAATATAGCAATTATAGCCCATGTTGACCATGGTAAAACAACATTAGTCGATGAAATTTTAAAATCAACAGGAACTTTTAGGGAAAATGAAGATACAAGTAACATTTCTATGGATACAAATCAAATAGAGCGTGAACGTGGCATAACAATTTTAGCAAAAACAACAGCTGTTAATTATAAAGGTTATCGAATTAATATTTTGGATACGCCAGGACATGCTGATTTTGGTGGTGAAGTAGAGCGTATAATGAATATGGTTGATGGTGTATTACTGGTTGTTGATGCATATGAAGGAACTATGCCACAAACTAGATTTGTTTTAAAAAAAGCTTTGGAAGCTAAGGTAAAACCGATTGTTGTTATTAACAAAGTAGATAAGCCAGCAGCAAGATGTAAAGAAGTAATTGATGAAGTTTTAGAATTATTTATGGAGCTAGGTGCAACAGATGAACAATTAGATTTTAAAGTAGTTTATGCATCAGCAATTAACGGAACTAGTAGCTTAAGTCCTGACATTACAACACAAACTAAAGGATTTGATGGTTTGCTTGATTATATAATATCAGAAATACCTGCTCCTAGTGGAAGTAATGATAACCCATTGCAATTTCAACCTGCTTTGTTAGATTATAACGATTTTGTTGGAAGAATTGGAATAGGGCGTATACACAATGGTATCATGAAAGTGGGACAAAGCGTATCCTGTATCAGATTGGATGGAACTGTTAAACAATTTAGAATTCAAAAATTATTTGGATATTTAGGATTAAAAAAAATTGAAATAGAGAAGGCAGAAGCTGGCGATATCGTCGCAGTAGCTGGACTTTCTGATATATCAGTTGGAGAAACTCTATGTAATTCAGATGAACTTTTACCGTTGCCTATTTTACATATTGATGAACCAACTTTACAGATGACAATTGGAACAAATAGTTCGCCATTTTGTGGAAATGATGGGAAAATTTTAACAGCGAGAAAAATAGAAGAAAGATTAATGAAAGAAACTCAACGTGATGTTAGTTTGAAAGTAGCACCAAACGATACTGAAAGTTGGATTGTATCTGGGCGTGGAGAACTTCATCTTGGAATATTAATTGAGAATATGCGTAGAGAAGGATTTGAATTAGAAGTTAGTAAGCCTCGTGTTATTATAAAAGAAGAAAATGGCAAAAAGTTAGAACCATATGAAGAATTACAGATTGAATGCCCAGAGGAATCAGTAGGAAATGTAATTGAACAATTAGGGCATCGTGGAGCTTCTATGGAAAGCATGAATAATATAAATGGTCAAGTAAGACTTATTTATACTATACCTTCGCGTGGATTAATTGGTTTTACTACTAATTTTCTAACTATAACAAAAGGTTATGGTATTATTAATCATACATTTAAAGAATATAAAGAAATAACAAATGTCGATGTTGGAGAAAGAAGCCTTGGTGTTTTAGTATCAATAGATACTGGAAAAGCTACTGCATATTCACTTGGAGGTCTTGAAGATCGTGGAATTATGTTTATAGAACCTGGTACTGATGTGTATGAAGGAATGATTGTTGGTGAGCATAGCCGTGAAAATGATCTAGCAGTAAATGTAACAAAAGGTAAAAATTTAACTAATATTCGTGCAGCGGGAAGTGATCATACAGTTGTTTTAAAAAGACCTAGACCAATTAGTCTAGAATATGCTCTTGATTATATAAATTCAGATGAATTAGTTGAAGTAACACCTCATTTTATAAGGCTTAGAAAAAGAATATTAAATACTACTGAAAGAAAGAAATTTGATAGTAGAAATTAATTTTCTTTTTTCTTTTTTTTTGCTATAATAAATATAGATAGGTGGTATTTTATATGAATAGTAAAAATAATAATTTAAAAAAAATTCCTAAACAAAATTATGTTAAAATAACAACAATTTACATTATAACAATATTAATAGTTGTAATAGCTTTTATTGTATATAATTCCCAAAAAAAAATAGCAAACGATATACCAGTTATTAGGGGAACAATTTCTGAAGTTGAAGAGGCAGATTTTAATAATTATATTACAGAACATGATGATTTCTTGCTATATATTGGTGTTGCTAATGATGATAATTGTCGTGAATTAGAAGAAGAATTAAAAGATGTGTTAAAAAACAGAGGATTACTAGATACAATTTATTTAAATATCACATCGATTAGTGACAAAAAAGATTTTTATGAAAGATTTAATAGTAATTATTCAAGTAATGTAAGACTAGAAAGTTATCCGGCATTTATTATTATATCTGATAAAAAAATTGTCGATTTAGTTCAGAAAGAAGAAAAAAAATTATCCATTAATGATGTAGAAAAATTGTTGGATGAATATAGTATAGGTACAAAAAATGATTAATATTGTTTTATATGAACCAGAAATACCTCAAAATACTGGAAATATTATGCGAACTTGTGTCGCAACAGGATCGAAACTTCATTTAATTGAACCGTTAGGTTTTTCTGTTGACTCAAAGATTTTAAAAAGATGTGGAGTTAATTATATAGATAAACTAGAATATTGTGTTTATAAAAATTATGAAGATTTTATTGAAAAAAATAAAGACAAAGGAGATTTTTACTTTTTTACAAGATATGGTCATAAGCCACATACAAGTTTTGATTATAGCAAAGTAAAAAAAGATATATATTTAATTTTTGGAAAAGAGTCAACTGGAATACCAAAAAAAATATTAAGGACTAATATTGAACAATGCGCAAGAATTCCAATGACAGATGATGTTCGTGCACTTAATTTAAGCAATTGTTGCGCAATTGTTGTTTATGAAGTTTTAAGACAAAGAAATTATGAAGGATTACTTTTTGAAGAACCACATAAAGATAAGAATTATATAATGTTAGACGACTAAAATAAAAAAATTTATGATTAGTAGTTATATATTAAAATATATATTCCATAAATATAGTTAGTATAATTTTAAGTAAATTTATAAATTAGACTCTTTATATTTATTTGCAACAAATTTACCATATGTGTATAACTTATAATTTATCACTTTAGGAATGTCATATTATTGATGTTTATATTTTCAATATTAATTTTATTATAATGCTTAGTACATTTTAAAAATCTATAAAGACTTCCAGGATGATTTATTAAATTTTACTTATACTAAATTAACATTATATCTAAAATAATATGTATGCTTTATGATACTTAGTTAAAGGTCAATAAAATTTATCAAGTGAATATTTTTAAAACTATCAAACTTTCTATTTCATCTAGATAATTAAAATTTAAAAATGTTATATTTTCTACAAACCTATTCAATACTATCACCATTTCTATAAATTTATATTACATAAAATCTTGTATTTAAATTATGTGGTAATATTAATAATATTTTGTAATATACTTGTCATGCGATTCAAGTTTTTTTATTGTTTTTTTGATTAACTCAATTATACGACTTGAATTATTTTTCTATATAGAAATATTTCACATCAATTGTAACACTATAAAATTAATGTGAATTTTTATCTTTGATAATAAGATAAAATGTTGTATACTACTATTATAGGGTGATTGTAATGATATTAAGAAAACCATATGCTTTTTTAATTAAATATTTTAGGATTATTCATTTGGCAATGTTTATTGCTATAATTTATATTTCGTTAAAAACATTTAATGTTTTAAGTTTTTTTAATGAATATATTTCTAATAATCAAGTTATTTCCACGTATGAAGATATTTCAAGTAAATATGTTAATTCAGTTTTTATTATTGCAGTTTCACTGGTTATAATAATTAGTTCCATAATTTTATATCTTATGCGTCACAAAAAAAAGCCAACATTATTGTATTTTTTTATGGTAATTAGTTATTCTATCTTATTGTTTTTACTGTTATACACATCATCATTTATATATAATTTGACATTTGAAACACCAGATTTAAGATTTACAAAAATTGTTCGAGATTTATATTTAATTGAATTCATTATACAAATTCCGTTCTTGCTAATTTTGTTAGTTAGAACAGTAGGTTTTGATATTAAAAAGTTTGATTTTAGAAAAGATCTTATGGAGCTAGATATATCAGATGACGATAATGCTGAGTTTGAATTTCAAATAAATTTAGACACAGAAGACATACGTGCAAAGGCACGAAAAAAAATCAGATATTTTAAATATTATTATAAAGAAAATAAAATAGTTGTCTTCTCGATTTTGATTATTATTTTTTTATTTTTTTCAATTTTAGTTACTAAAAAGATACTTTCTACAGATAAAATTTATAATGAGAAAGATACATTTAAGACACAATATTTTGATATAACAGTTTTAGATAGTTATAAAACATTTGAAGACTATAAAGGGAATATTATTAATAACAACAAATTTTATGTTATTTTAAAATTACGTTATAAAAATAAATCAAATAACAATTTGCAAATAAATTTAGATAATTCAAGGTTAAGTTATACAGAATATAATAATGTCCCTCCAACTACTTTGATGTATAATAAATTTCCAGAATTTGGAGTACCATACTATAGTCAGATTATAAAGGCAGGAGAAACTAGAGATTTTGTTTTTGTATATGAAATAGATAAGAACTATTATGATAATAATTTAAAACTAAAATATCTCTATGACATAAAAAATGTTAACAATCAACAAGATTATAAATATAGAATTGTTGAGCTTAATCCTAAAGAATTTAATGAAAATATAAAAATAATCGAAACAAAAAAATTAGGCGAAGAATTAACTTTTACCAATAGTTTATTGGGAAATACAAAGATAACAATAAATAATATGGATTTAAATAATAAATATATTTATAACATTATAAGATGTAAAAACAATGTATGTGATAAATCTGAAAAATTTTTAACAGCGTCAACAAATAGTGTATATGAATTAACGTTAATGAGATTAAATTATAGTATTACATATGATAACATAATATGGAATGATTTTTCTATTTCAGAATTTATTGAAAAATTTGGTAGTATTAGATTTGTAATAAATGGAAAAGAATATGAAAGCAAAATAAATCTTAATGATATAACACCATATGAAACAGACACATATGTTTTCCTTGAAGTTAGGGAAAGACTTAATAAAGCTGAAAAAATTTATTTAGATTTTACTATTAGAGATAATAAATATATATATATTATTAAAGATGAAACAAAAGAAGAAAATAACAAATAGTTCTTCTTTTGTTTTTGTATGAATATAATTTATTGACAATATATAAAATATATTATAAAATGTTCTTATCAATATTTATGGGTCTATAGCCAAGTGGTAAGGCATGGGACTGCAACTCCCTGATCGTTGGTTCAAATCCGACTAGGCCCTCCAATGAGAAACATGTTTGAACTATTATGTTTGAATTTGAAATATATAATATCAATTTCTAAAAGAAGTTGATTTTTTTTTATTAAATAAAAGATATTTTAATATGATTAATATTATTAGTAAAGTAAAAATAAAATTAATATATTATTTGTAACACTATTTCAAGATTAATTTTATTTGATTACAATAATAAAAAAGGAACTATAAAAGTTCCAAACTATTGTATTTACTTATCATTTAATCACATTTTAATGTATTTTTTGAATTTATTTTATAAATAAATTTTTGAATTATAGTAGTTTTTAAAGTTAAACAATATATTAATCAATTGTATAATTAAGATTATTTCTAAATATTATCATTAATTTTTCAATTATTTCTTGATTTGTGACTTCAAATAATTCATCATTTATATATTCACAGAACATAATATTTGTATAATCTGTTTGTTCAATTAAACAAACATAATTTTTATTTTCCAATATTGTTGTTGATGCAACAGTATATTTTTTATTATCTGATAGGATTAATGTTTCGCCTTGTCTTAGCATTTTATTCTACCTCCATATTATTTACTTTTTTTTGTAATAATGAATTCATATTTTCAAACTGATGCATAATTTCTCTATATTTTTTACTGTATTTAAACGACTTAGTAACAAATGTTCCGGCACTAATACCTAATAATGTACATATTTGGTCTAAATTTTGAAAATATTGTTTAAGTGTTTCCCATGAATAAATTGAATTTAATTCATGTTTAATTGCTTCATTGGCGTTTAAATCCCCAAAATAAATTTCAATGGAAGCATTTAAAATACAAGTTGCAGCCATTATTGAAGAAATTGTTTTTTTCTTACTTTCATCTGATGCTACTTTTTCTCTTTGAAAAATTGTAAATTTTTTTCGCTCATTTTGGATTTCTAATAATTCACTTTTTTGTAATTCGTTCATAAAAATTCCTCCTATATTTTCATACCGCTATTAGTAATTGTTCTATTTTGACTGTCACTTAACATTCTTTTCAATTCAATTTGTTTTTTAGATTCTTTTTCTAAGTCAAATGAAATGTTACCATGATTATTTCTGGTGGTTGCTTCCATTAGTCTAGCAACATCGCCATTATATTTAGTTTGACCTTCAAATATAACAAATTCTTCTATAAATTGTTTTACTGAAATATCATTACCATTTTTTAAAGTTATCATACCATTTTCTGGTATATAAGGTGAAAAATATTCTTGTATATATTGTACTGCTGGAGTTTCCGCACCATTTGGATATCTCATTTTCATTTTCATTAAATAAGGATTCAAATAATTGGTAATTTCTACTGGATCAAAACTAACACTTTCAGTACCATTGCTTATAGTTATTAAATCTTGATTTCTTTTAGTAGTTGCTTCCAATAACCTAGCAACGTCGCCATTATATCTAGATTGACCTTCAAACATGACGAATTCTTCTATAAATTGTTTATATGAAATTCTGTTACCATTTTTCAAGGTAAAGAAACCATCTTCTGGAATGAATGGATAAAAATATTCTTGTATATATTGAATTGCAGAAGTTTCTGTACCATTTGGATATTTTAATCTTCTTTTCATTAAAGAAGGATCTAACTTATCACAGATATTTGATTCATTTATTGTGTAACTTTTTTGTAAAATCGAATTATTATTTTGATCTGTCTTAACAGGTTTTTGATATGTTAGTAATTTATCTCTAGCTGCAATATCAAAACAATACTTATCAGTGTCTATTCCATATGCCTTTGCTTCTTCTTTTATTGCTTGTTTTACATTTATTAAAAAATTATGATCAAATTCTAAAACTTGACTAATTAAGTAGTTAATGGCAGAAGAGATATCTGATGAATATACACTTATATCGTTACCATTTCGTGTTGGAATTTTAATTGTTGGTGAATTTTTAGGGTCATTCATTAAAGAATCTATATATTGCTCCATTTTTTTATCAATACAATGTTTAACATGTATTGATAAATTTTCATTTGTAAAATCATTACCAACTAAACCATATGCGTCATAAAACTGTTTTTCATTTCCATTTTTAATATACCATTCAATCATTTTTTTATATCTTTTAATTACATTATCAGTTATTTTAATAGATAAATATTCTTGTAAAGTAATTTTCTTATTTTTATAATTAAATAGTTTTTTTTTGTGGTCGAAAATCCATTTATTTCTACATTTTGTTATTGCTTTTTCAATTGCTTCTTCTCTAATTTTGTTAAATGATGTATTTTTCCCATTAGGCAATTTTGCTGGTTCTGACCCATATCCTATCCAACCATCTATTTTTCCTGTTAATATTGGTGGCTGATGAATTTGTTCAAATATTTCAGTATTTTCTTTCTTTATCTCTCTTAAAATACTAATATATTGTGGTAAATTTTCTGTATTAGAATATATGACTATTGTATCATCACGATTGCCAAATTCATCATATTTAAAATAAAAAGGAATATTTCTTTCTATACATTTATCAACAAATGCTGAAGTAATTATTTCAGTATGAATACTTTCAGTATTCAAGTATAATCTATGTTCTACCTTGAATCCAGCTTCTTTTCTTGCTTTTAAATATCTTGAACTAACATGTCGCCACCCAGAATAAGTTCCCAATGCTTGCCAACCATATTTTTCAATAAGTTCGTTATCACTTATTAATGCTAAAAATTCATTATATGTTTTTATATCTGGCAAAGTTTTTAAATATTGCTTTAATTGATAGTAATCCCTTTTAATACTGCTATGTTGAATAAGCCATTCAATTTGATTATCAGTTAAACTTAAAACATTATCTTTCCATATTTTAAATAACTTGGCATAAAAGGCATCCTTAACTGCAATATAATGTTTGCCATTTTTATATTTTTTATCATTGATATGAGCTCTTGTCAAATAATCATAAATATCTTTTCCTTCAGCAAAAGTAGCAATCAAGTTTCTTATAAGCGATTCATCATCCATTGGATTACTAATATAATCGTACATATTTTTAAAATAATCCATATAATTACCTCCATTTTAATAAAATTAACAACATTTATCTTTTCTATAATTTACTTTATTATATTAATTATATCATTGAAATAAAATTTTTAATAGCATTTATTTTCTTAATTAATCATTATAAATTTATTATTTAAAAAATTGTTGTTTTTTGATGAATTTATTTTTATAAATAGATAACATTTAAACTTTTACAAGTTGCTATTATAAACACTTTGCCATCTTTTATTAGTAAAAAATTGTATTTAAGTATTTAAAAAGTTGTGCAATATAAGATGAACTTAAAGAATAAAAGAATATTTAATATTGCGTTTATCACCAAAAATAATTTTGTTAAAAGTTTTTTAATTATAAATATTATACTTTAAATGAAAATAAAAAAGTTTATAAAGTATTTAAAATGTACATAATTACGAAATCTTAATAATTTTTTAATATTATTAAGATAAATTTTAGGTATTTTAAAAAAAATAATTAATAATTAAATTGAGGAGGTGATTTATGAAAAAATATGTTTGTGTATTACAAGAAGGAATAAAAGATTGCGGTGTATGTTCATTACAAACAATTATTAAATATTATAATGGATATGTATCACGCGAATATTTAAGAATGATAACTAATACAACCACTGAAGGTGTCAGTGCTTTTTCTTTATTGGAAGCTGGAAAGAAGTTAGGATTTGATACAAAAGGTGTAAATGGAAATGTTTTTGACATAGATGATAAGTTTCTTCCTTGTATTGCACATGTTATTATTGATAATAAATTTAAGCACTTTGTTGTGATTTATAAGATTAATAAAAAAAGAAATTATATAATTTTAGCGGACCCAAGTAAAGGCGTTATAAAAATGACATTAGATTCATTTTTAAAAATATCAACTAATAACTATTTATTTTTCATTCCTAATAAAAAAATTCCATTTATAAAAAATGAAAATTATTTTAAAAGGACAATTTTAGATTTTGTATATAAAAATAAAAATGTTTTTATTGTTATAATAGTAGTTTCTATTTTATATACATTATTAAATATTTTGGTATCTTTTAATTTTAAATTTATTATTGAAAGAGCTTTAGCATTTAACTCAAAATCAAATTTATATTTTATATTTTTCATTATGATTATAATATATGTATTAAAAGATATAACTGAATATTTTCGTAATAGAATTTTAAATTTTGTAAATCATAAGTTAGATTATTTATTGATTAATGATACATATTTTCATATTTTATCACTTCCTCATTTATATTATAAGAATAGAACTACTGGTGAAATTATGGCTAGAATTAATGATTTAAGTGAAATAAGAGATTATATTAGTCATATTATAGTTACTTTTTTAGTAGATATTATTTTACTGATTTTTGTTTTAGTTACACTTCTGTTTATAAGTGTAAAATTAACTTTTATTGTAGTAATATTTATTACCATACATTTTTTTATAACCTATGTAAGTAATAAAGTTTTAGCAAAATCAATGAAAAACATAAAAGAAAATGAGGGACAAGTTAATTCTTATATGTTGGAAACTATTAATGGAATTGATTCTATTAGAAGTCTTAATTATTTGAATTTTATTACTGACAAATATTCTTCGCTGTATAATCGATACTTACTTTCTAGTCATAACTTTAGCATTCTAGCAAATATTCAAAAATTGTTAAATGACACAATCATTTCTATAATGATATTGGTAGTAACCTTGTTAGGCGGTTTAATGGTAATTAATCAAGAAATTAATATTACTGATTTAATAACATTTAATAGTTTAATATATTATTTCTTAGAATCTATAAAAAATATAATTAACTTTGATTTTGTAATAAAGAAATCAAAAGTCATTATAGATAGAATTAATGAAATTATAGCTATAAAAAAAGAAAATATTTATTCTGATCCAAGTAAAATTACATTATTTAATGGAAATATAAGGATTGAAAATCTAACATACTCATATAATGAAAAAAACTTCTTATTTAATAATCTTTCTATTTCTATCAAAAAAAGTCAAAAAATTGTAATATATGGCCCTTCTGGAAGTGGTAAAAGTACATTAGGTAAAATTATTGCAAGGTATATTCCAGTTAAGAGAAAGAAAGTTTTTATCGATAATGTAGACATTAATGACTTCAATCTTTATTCAATAAGAGAAAATATTACTTATGTATCTCAAAATGAAGTATTATTTACTGATAGTATATATAATAATATAAATTTAAATAAAACACGTGACAATAAAAGAATATTAAATGTTTGCAAACATACTTTAGTAAATGAGTTAGTAGCTGATAAAAATATGGGATATAATATGATTCTTGAAGAAAATGGTTCAAATTTAAGCGGTGGTGAAAGACAAAAAGTAATTTTGGCAAGGGCTTTTTTAAAAGATAGTAATATTTACATTCTAGATGAGAGTTTTAGTGAAATAGATATAAAAAGTGAAAGAAAAATACTAAACAATCTTTTTAAAAATTATAGTAACAAAACAATAATTGTTATAACACACAGACTAGATAATAATTTTTTATATGATCAAGTAATAAATATAGAGGATTTTAAATATGCAAATAAGTGAATATCAAGAAAATTTTTATAATAAAACAATTAATTTAAAGAAAATTATACTAATAATTTCAATATTTATTTTTGTAATTTTATCTATATTAGTAGCTAATAACAGTTTTTACGATTATTTTAATGGAATGTTAATTATTGAAAACGATAAAAAAATCAGTACATTAGTTATTATTAATGACTTAGAAAAGATTTTAAATAATAACAAAATTATTATTAATAATGTCAATTATTCTTATAGTATTGAAAAAATTGATGATGATAATTTTATAAATGGAGATGATGTTTTTAAAAAAGTTTATTTAAAAATAAATGATAGTGAAATATTCAATGTTGAAAATATTTATTTGAATTATAGTATTATTATTAAGAAAAATACAATTTTTAATTATATAAGGGAATCTATAATAGGAGGTAGTAATGACTGAGTTATCTCATGAAAATCTAAAAAAAATTAATGGCGGCGGTATTTCTATTTGGGGAACACTAGCAATAGTTACAGGAGTAATTTTTATTATTGGAGTAATAGATGGTTTTGTAAGACCTTTATCTTGCAACGACTAAAATGAATAGGTGGTGAATTTATTGAGTATTATTAGTAATGAAAATTTGTTTAATATAACAGGGGGAATTTCAATTTCTGGTAGTCTAATAAATGCTTTTACTAGTGGTATAAAAACTGTTTTAGAAGTCGGTAGAAGTTTTGGAACTTCAATTAGAAGACTTATTACAAAAAATTTATGTCACGTATAATTGATATTATAAAAAAAAATAAAAAATTATTCCTTTTAATTATGATATCGCCATTTATTGTATATTGCTTTAATGTTTTTATAACTTACGTATTTAATATTGGTGTTTGTATTGGGACTCTTATAAAATCTATTTTTTTTTAAAATAGCATATGATAATAAAAAAGAGCTTATTGCTCTTTTTTATTATGATTCTATAAATAAATATGGAAAAAAATTAATTTTATAATATTGCACTACAGATATAAAAAAATTATGTTTAAATTATTTAGTGAATATTTGGCACAATATGATGTAATTTTCTTGTAATTGAATTTTTAGATTTCGTTTGTATTAACTAAATTAATATTGTTATAATTACTTATATACACTTAATAATAATTGTAAAATTATGCTTTTTACTTGTTATATTAATATAATCTTGTTTTTATTTTATACATTTAGTATAATTGTTTATATAGTAGGAGCAAGGTTATATGAGGAATATATATACAGGGATAGATATTGGTAGTGATAATATTAAAATTGTTGTGGCTGAACTTATAAAAGATAAATTTTATGTTTTAGCCTCTACCTCAGTAAAATCTGTTGGTGTAAAAAGAGGATTAGTAGTTGATGAAGAAATGGCAACTAATTCTTTGCGCTTAGCTATTAATGAAATTGAAAAAACACTTGGTGTTAGGATAAATAAAGCAATAGTTGCTGTACCATCTAATAGTAGAAACCTATCAATTGTTGATGGAACAATAAATATTTATAATGATGTAATTAACGGTAATGATATTGTTACACTTTTACAAGAATCTACTATCGACAAAATAGATTCAAATGATGAGTTAGTTTCTTTAATTCCTATTATGTTTTGTATTGATAATGATAAGTTTACAATAGATCCTAAAGGTGTGAAAGCAAGTAGTTTAAGCGTTAAAGCCTTAATGGCTACTGCTCCTAAAGAACAAATCCTTAATATTTTAAAAATATTTTCGAACGTTTCAGTTGAAGTTATTGATTTTACGTTTAGTTGCATAGGAGATTACTATGAGGTTAAGAGTAAAGATTGTGATTCTGTTTTGGGTGCAATAATAAATATCGGATATTCAAAAACAAATGTCTCAATTTTTAATAAAGGTATTATCATAAAAGATAGTATAATAAACCTTGGGAGTAAGAATATAGATAAAGATATTTCTTATATTTATGGTGTTGATTTGAATTCGGCAAAAGAATTAAAAGAAAAATTTTCATTATCAAGTAGAAGATATGCTGACATAAATGAAGTCTTAGAATTTTCATTAAATGATAACGAGAAATTAACAATAAATCAATATGAAATAACAGAGATAGTTGAAGCTAGAATCGTCGAACTATTAAAACTTGCAAAAAAAGAAATAAATAACTTAACAAAAAGAAAAATTAGTTATATAATTGTTACAGGTGGTATAACAGAATTAATGGGGTTTAGTTACGTAGTGGAAAACATTTTAGGA
This sequence comes from uncultured Bacilli bacterium, assembly GCA_944332205.1. Classification (GTDB taxonomy): domain Bacteria; phylum Bacillota_I; class Bacilli_A; order RF39; family UBA660; genus RUG13868. Next base: position 26,641 of record CALVJN010000008.1, read on the forward strand.
ATAAATGCTTCAACATTTAATGACACTACAATTGGTATTAGAAATAATAAATATTCTAGTGCAATGGGTGTAATTAGATATTTTCATGATAAAATGAATTTAAGAGATAAAAATATTTCTTTGTTTGATGAGGATATGGTTGAACAAATGTTAAAAAACAAAAAAAGTATGTTAGAACTAACAGATGATACAATTATTAGTAAAATATTTGGATATTTTGCTAATAACTAAGGAGGTAAAAACAATGTTTGGTGGATTAGAAATGGATCAATTAGCCAAAATTAAAGTTATAGGTATTGGTGGCGGTGGAGGAAATGCCATTAATAGCATGGTTGAAACCGGAGTAAAAGGTGTTGAATTTATTGCAGCCAACACTGATTTACAAGTTTTGAATACATCTAAAGCTGATGTTAAAATCCAATTGGGGAAAACAGGTTTAGGAGCTGGCGCTAAACCTGAAATTGGAAAAGAAGCAGCTATGGAGGCTAAAAAAGAAATAGAAGAAGCTTTAAGCGGTGCTGATATGGTATTTATAACTTGCGGAATGGGTGGTGGAACAGGATCAGGTGCAGCTCCAATAGTAGCAGAAATTGCTCAAGCATTAGGTGCACTTACTGTTGCAATAGTTACTAAGCCATTTACTTTTGAAGGAAGAAAAAGAATGGAAAACGCATTAGCAAGTCTTGAAGAATTAAAAAAGCATGTTGACACACTTATTGTAATTCCAAATGATAGATTAAGAGAAATTATTGATAAAACTACACCTATGTTAGAAGCTTTTAAAGAAGTCGATAATGTTTTAAGACGAGGTGTTCAATCAATTACAGATTTAATAGCTGTTGTTGGACTTGTTAATTTGGATTTTGCCGATGTAAAAGCAGTTATGGAGAAATCAGGAAATGCTATTATAGGTATTGGTATTGGAATGGGAGAAGAAAGAGCGATTGAAGCTGCAAAGCAAGCAGTATCATCTCCTTTGTTAGAAACATCAATATCTGGTGCAACTGATGCAATCATAAATATAACTGGTGGCTTGAATTTAACATTATTTGAAGCAGAACAAGCTGCCGAGGTAGTTAGAGCAGCAGCTAATACTGATATTAATACAATTTTCGGATCTGTTATTAATGAAAATTTAACAGATGAAGTTATTGTTACGGTAATAGCTACAGGATTTGATAAGAATAAAGATAAAGAACCATTGTATAATAAAGTTCAAACTTCTGATATGCAACCAACTAGAAGAATGAAAATAGAAAATAATGAGCAATCACAATCAATTGAAAAATTATCTGATTCGGATGATGATGATGACAGTAAATATGAACTTCCACCATTTTTAAGAGATAGAAATTATTAGAAATTTTGTAAATACCAAGATTTCTTTTTTTTACAAATTTCTTTCTTTAATGATAAAAATCTTTATATTATGTTATAATGTATATAAGAGATAGGAGTGTCATCAATGGCAAAGAAAAAAAATAGAAAAGAAGAAAAGAAAAAAAAATTTGAATATAGTTTAGAATTGTATGGTATTGCCTTAATAATTTTGTCAATAATGGCGTTTGGACCTGGTAAACCATTAGGATATATTGGAAAATTAGCAAGATGTTTTGCCATATTTCTGTTTGGAACATTGGATTGGCTATTTCTTGCAACAATCTTTTTCCTTGGTGTTTATATTTTATTTAAAGGAAAAGCTCCTTCATTTTGGTCAACTAAATTCATTGGCCTTTTAATTGTAACAATTGGCATTTTAGTGTTTAGTCACCTTGAATATGTATCAGAAAACAATGGAAACGCTGCTTTGATTTTTGAGACTACAATAAATGATATTATGGCAACTTTTGAAAATATAAAGCAAGGAATTGCCTTTACTACTTATGGTAGTGGTATAATTGGATGTTCTCTTGCAACTTTATTTAATATATTATTTGATCAAGCAGGAACGAAAATTGTATCTATTATTTTAATGATTACTGGAACATGTTTCTTTACTGGATTTTCAATAGTAGACTTAATAAAAACTGGATTTGAAAGAAGTAAAAAACTAATTCCTAAAAGTAAAAAACATAGTGATAAAATTAATGATAATAATGAAGAAAATAAAGAATCTGTCGTTATTATTAACGATAACAACTTACCAAAAGAAGAAGTTAATGAACCAAAACTTGTAGTTTCAAGCATTGATGAATTAAAGCGAATGAATAACGAAGTAAAGGAAGTAAATGAAGAAGAAAATTCTATTCCCACAGTAAATGAACAGCATATACAAAACAATAATTATATCCTTCCAACTTTATCTTTATTAAAACCACCAGAACGCAAAAAGAATCCTAATAGTCAAACAACTATTGAAAATAATATAATAACATTAGAAAAAACTTTAAAAGATTTTGGTATTATTGGTAAAGTTGTTGAGGTTAATAGTGGCCCAACGGTAACCCAATATGAAATGGAGTTACAGACAGGAACTAAGTTAAGTAAACTCCTTAGCATAAATAGAGAAATTTCGCTAGCTCTTGCAAAACGTGATGTGAGAATACAAGCACCAATTCCAGGGAAAAGTACTGTTGGCGTTGAAATACCTAATGAAGTTATCTCGACAGTATCTTTACGTGAAATATTGGAAAATGCTCCACAAAATAAAATTAATAATAAACTTTTAGTTGCTTTAGGAAAAAATATTATGGGTAAAAGCTTATTTGCAGAAATAGACAAAGCGCCACATTTGCTTGTTGCTGGAGCTACTGGTAGTGGTAAATCTGTTTGTATAAACTGTATAATTGCTTCTATTCTTATGCGCGCTAAACCAGATGAAGTAAAGTTAGTTATGGTTGATCCTAAAAAAGTAGAACTTTCTATGTATAATGGCATTCCACATTTATTAATGCCAGTTGTTACAGATCCTAAAAAAGCAAGCGTTGCATTACAAAAAATAGTTTCGGAAATGGAACATAGATATGACTTATTTAGTGAAAAAAACGTAAAAAATATTGCAACTTATAATGCTTGGGTTGAAAAAGAAAATTCTGTTAGATCTAGTGAAGACAAAATAAACAAAATGTATTATATAGTAGTTATTGTCGATGAGTTGGCTGATTTAATGCTTGTTGCTAGTAAAGAAGTTGAAGACTCAATTATGCGTATTACACAGATGGCAAGAGCAGCTGGTATCCATTTGATTGTAGCAACGCAAAGACCATCTACTGATGTAATAACAGGTGTAGTAAAAGCAAATATTCCATCACGTATTTCTTTTGCGGTTTCTAGTAGTATAGATTCAAGAACAATATTGGATATGACTGGTGCCGAAAAACTCTTAGGGAAAGGTGATATGCTGTTCTTACCAATGGGCGAAATCTCACCTGAAAGAATTCAAGGAGCTTATGTTTCTGATGATGAATTGGAAGCGTTGGTTAATTACACTGTTAATCAACAAAAAGCACAATATGATGAAAGATTTATGAATTTGACACATGCTAACGAACAAGGAAATGCTGGTGGTATGATAAAAGATCAAAATGAAGAATATGATGATCCACTTTACAATGATATTGTCGAATTTGTTATTACAACAGGAAAAGCCAGCGCATCTTTATTGCAAAGAAGGTTTAAATTAGGTTATAATAGAGCTGCTAGGTTAGTCGATTTGTTAGAGGAAAGAGGAATTATAGGACCTCAGAATGGATCAAAACCTAGAGAAGTTTTAGTTAAATTAGATAATAATCATGATGAAAATAACTAGGCTTTTGCTTAGTTATTTTAATAAAAAAGAAAGAAGGTATATTAATGCCAACAGCACATATTGAAGCTAAAAAAGAGGATATAGCACCAATTGTATTAATGCCTGGTGATCCATTAAGAGCAAAATATATAGCAGATAATTTTTTAGAAAATGCTAAATTAATTAATTCAGTTAGGAACATGTATGGATATACTGGATTTTATAATGGTAAAAGAATAACAGTTTTTGCATCTGGAATGGGCATTGCAAGTATTGGTATATATGCTTATGAATTATACAAATTTTATGATGTTGATAAAATAATCAGAATCGGTACTTGTGGAACAAATAATAAAAATATAAAAATTTTAGACATAATTCTTGCAGAATCAGCATATAGTCTTAATCCGTTTCCATATCTTTTTGATGGTGATGAAAAAAAAGAATATTTAGCATCAGCTTCACTAAATGAAAAAATAAAAGAAGTGGCAACTAATTCATTAATAAAAATAAATAGTGGGAGAATAATTACTAGTGATATTTTTGATCCCTATGTCGACTATGATAAATATATAAAAAAATATCCAGATTTTAATAGCTTTTTAGCAAATGAAATGGAAAGTTTTGCTCTTTTTTATTTAGCGTATAAATTAAAAAAGGAAGCTGCTTGTCTTTTAACAGTTGTTGATTCACCATTTGATAGTAAAAAACTTACTAGCGATGAGCGCCAGACTTCACTTAATTTAATGATTAAATTAGCATTAAATGCAGCAACTTATTTAAATAAATAAATTTAATTAATTTATCTATAATAAATAGTGAGGTGATAGCTTGAAATATGTAAAAAAAGAATTTGGATCGTATAACTTACATATGATACATACAGATAAATTTAAAACTATTACAATTGAAATAATATTTCAAAACAAAATAGAAAAAAAGAAAATAACTATTACGAATTTTTTAGCATCTATGCTTTCTTATTCTACAAAAAAGTTTCCAACTAAAAATAGTTTAATGTTACAAATGCAAGATTTGTATTCAGTTAAATTATTTCCTAGTTGTTATAGAATAGGCAAATGCTATAATGTTGATTTTAATATGTGTTTTTTAAATGAGAAGTATACTGAAATTGGCATGTATGAAAAATCACTTGAACTTTTAAAAAACATTATTTTTGATCCAAATGTTAATTTTGATTCATTTGATGAAACAAGTTTTAATATTGTAAAAAATGATGAAAAATCACAAATAGAAAGAATAAAAGAAGATCCTAGGAAATATTCTATTATTCGTATGCTTCAATCGTTAAATGAAAAAGAAGTATTTTCATATTCTGAATATGGTTATATAAATGATTTAGAAAAAATAACTCCAAATAATTTATATCAATTTTATAAAGAATTTATAAATAATAGCGTTATAGATATTTTCATAGTAGGAAATATTGATTTTAAAGAAACTGAAAATTTAATTAAAGACAAGTTTAAATTTAGAATATTTAAAAAATATAAAATTAATCCAGTTTTAAATAACATAATAGCAAGGAAAAAAACACAAATTATTTTCGAAAAAGAAAAAACACTTCAATCAAAACTTAGTATTGGTTGTGTTATTAATAATATGACAAAATTTGAGCGTGAATATGTTTTAAATATATATAATTTAATATTGGGAGCAACTGCTGACTCTAAGTTTTTTAAGAACATACGTGAAAAATATTCAATTTGTTATTATATTTCATCTATTGGTAATAAACTTGATAATTTACTCATTATCACGTCTGGAATAAATAAAGAAAATTTTGATAAAACCTTTTCACTTATAAAAAAAGAAATGAATGATATACAGAATGGTATTTTTACAGATGAGGAAATTGAAAACGCAAAAAAATATTATTTATCATTATTAGAAGAAGCGTTAGATAATCCAAATCAGATTATATCTTCATATTATGCTATGGACTTGTGGGAAGTTGATTCTCTTGAAAAAAGAAAAGTTGAAATAAACAAAGTAACAAGAGAAGATGTTATTAATTTTTCAAAGAAAATTTATATCGACACAGTTTTCTTATTAGGAGGAGATAACAGTGATTAGTAAAGAATTAAAAGGTCTAGAACAAAAAGTTTATATTGAAAAATTAAATAACGGATTGACAGTTTACTTAATACCTTTTAAAAATAGAAAAAATTATTATATAGAATATATTACTAAATTTGGAGCAGCTGTAAATAAATTTATTCCTATAGGGAAAAAAAGCTTTAAAAAAGTACCTTATGGCATTGCACATTTTTTAGAACATAAGATGTTTGAACAAAAAACTGGCGAGACACCATTTGAATTTTTTTCCAAATATGGTAGCGATGCCAATGCAGCTACTGGATATAAAGTAACATCGTATACGGTAGAAGGTACTAATGATATAGAAAAAAATTTAGATTATTTGCTTACATATGTTAATAGCCCTTATTTTACTAATGAAAATGTTGATAAAGAGAAAAATATAATAATTGAAGAAATAAATATGTACAATGATGAGCCAGAAGGAAAAATTTATCGTGAGAGTAGTAAAGCAATTTTTAAGTATCATCCAATGCGCGTAGATATTGGTGGAACAGAAGAAAGTGTTAATAGTATTACAAAAGAAGATCTTTATGACTGCTATAATTTATTTTATCAACCTAATAATATGTTATTATTTATTGGCGGAAATTTTGATATTGATAGCGTAATTAATGTTATAAAGTCTAACAAAGATTTAAATAAAAATAAATTTAATCAACAAATAAAAATAAAAAACATAAATGAACCATTAAATGTCAATATACCATATCGAAAATTAAAAATAAGTGGATTAATTATTCCAAAATTGATTCTAACATTAAAACTTTCAATAAAAGAGATTCCTAAAAATAAGCTTTATAACTATGTATTAGCAGTTACTTTATTAACTAATATTCTATATGGTAGTTCTTCAAGATTCAGAGAAGAAGCTTTAAAATTAGGTATTATGTCTTTTTTTACTATTTCGAAAGCTATTATTGACGATTTCTTATTAGTAGAGTTTGCTGCAGAAAGTAAAGAACCTGAAAAGTTAGCAGCTATGGTAAAAGAATATTTTTTAAATCAGACTATAGAAGATTTAGACTTAGAAAGAAATAAAAAAAGTTATATTGCAGGATTGGTATTAAGTTCTGATAGAGTTGTTTCTACTGTTAGTAATTTAGTAGATACAGTTATAGATTATGGAGATATTATTCCTAATAAGATGGATATTATCAAAAGTATAAATTTAAAATACATTTTTTATGTTAAAGATAAAATTAATATTGACAATTCTTCTCTTATCATCGCGTACCCTAAAAATAATTAAATCAATTGCAATAAAAACTCTTTTTTTATTAGTATAGTATGATATAATTAAAAAGAATAGGGTGATAAGATGAATAATAGTATTGGTAAAATCATAAATATTGAAGAAAATATTGTTACTGTAAAAGTGGATATTAACATTTTAAACTATGGTAACCTTATGAACATACATACTGTATTTGATGATGGTAAAAGAAAATTAATAGGGGAAATTTTAAAAGTTGATATTGAATATTTAAAAATAGCAATAGTTGGTGAGTTGAAAGACGGAATATTTATTCCGGGTATAAGTTTAAAGCCTAGTTTTTCTTCTATTATTAGAATTGTTACGAAAGAAGAATTATCATGCATTTTAGGCCCACAAGATATAATTGACAATAATCAAATTGCTCTTGGAATATCTTCAGTCTATCCGGGATACAAAATAAACGTTGATGTTAATTCGTTTTTTAGTAATCATTTCGCAATTTTAGGTAATACTGGTTCAGGTAAGAGCTGTACTTTTGCTCGTATTGTTCAAAATATTTTTACAACATCAAAATATTTACCAGTTAATGCTAGTATTTTTGTTTTCGATGCTTATGGTGAATATAAAAACGCTTTCTCTTTTCTCCATGAGTTTAATACCGGCCTTAATTTTAAGTCTTATACAACAAATACTCAATATCCTGACACAGAACTTTTAAAAATCCCATTATGGCTTTTAGATGTCGACGATATTGCATTATTGCTAAATGCAGCAAGCCCATCTCAATTACCAATAATTGAAAAAGCTCTTAAGTTAGTTCCTATATTAAAAGGAACAGGTGAAGAATCTACAAAAATAAAAAATGATATTATTGCTCGTGCAATTTTAGATATTTTAAAAAGTGGAAAAGATTCGATAAAAATACGTGACCAAGTTACTGCTGTATTATCAACATTTAATACAGACCTGCTTAATTTAAATAGTCAAATTATTCAACCTGGGTATATCAGAACACTAAAGCAATGTATATATGTCGATAACTCAGGTAAAATGCAAGAAATGGAATTAGTTGTTAATTTTATTAGTACTTTTGTAATTGAAGGATTTGAAATACCAAATCCTAAAGGTGATGTTCAATATGAACTTTCAGATTTAGAATTAGCCTTGAATTTTGCTCTTATATCAGAGGGGATTTTAAAAAGTGACAAAGTTTTTGACTATGCAAATGTATTATCTGTTAGGTTGCATTCTTTAGTTAATAGTGACTATGCAGAATATTTTAAATATGACAAGATGGTTACTATAAATGGTTATATCAGAGATCTATTAACAACTTTTGATGGTAAAAAAGCTCAACTAATAGATTTTAATATTAATTATGTTGATGATAGATTAGCAAAAGTTATGACAAAGATAATATCAAAAATTTTGTTTGATTTTTCTGCTAATAATGAAAATAGAGGAAAATTTCCTTTTCATATAATTATTGAAGAAGCACATAGATATGTGCAAAATGATAAAGATGTTGAACTATTAGGTTATAATATTTTTGATAGAATCACAAAAGAAGGAAGAAAATATGGTGTAATTTTAGGACTTATTACTCAAAGACCAAGTGAGCTTAGTGAAACAAGTATTTCGCAGTGTTCTAATTTCTTAGTGCTGCGTACTTTACATCCTAAAGATTTACATTATATTAAAGAAATGGTTCCTAATGTTAGTGATGAGATTTTAGCAATTTTAAAAACACTGCAGCCAGGTAGTGCGATTGCATTTGGTAGTGCATTTAAAGTTCCTGTTTCTTTAAAAATGAATAAACCAGATCCAGAACCTTATAGTAGTAATAGTAATATAGCTAAAATTTGGTATGCATTATAAATTTACTATGTAAAATAGTAAAATGTATATAAAATAAGTCTTTAAAAAAAATATTGTTTGTGATAGAATAATAAATATAGATAATTGGAGGATAAAAAATGGCATTAGAAAAATTAAAAGGAATATTTGGTGGACAAGATTTAGATAATGATGATAATAGTTATAATGATGATGTATTAGAAAAACACAGCTCTGCTGAAAATACCATGATACTTTTAGAACCAAGAGCATATTCAGAATCTCAACAGATTGCTGATTATTTAAAAAGTAATTCATCAGTTGTAGTAAATTTAAAAAGAGTTACACCAGATCAAGCAAAAAGAATAGTTGATTTCTTAAGTGGTACTATTTATGCAATAGGTGGGGATTTACAAAAGTTAGGTGGCGGAATTTTTCTATGTACTCCTAAAAATATTAATGTTGAGGGAAAAATAAGTGATGACACTGTTAATAATAAAAATAATAAAAATAAGAAAAGCGATGAACAATTAGAGGAAGATGAATTTAACTTTTAAATTAATTCTGTTTTTGAGGTGATAAAATCATGGATAAATTTAAAATTGTGGAGAATGGTTATAGTGTATCAGAAGTTAACAAATTTGTTGATGATGTTATTGCCCAAACAGAGAGTATGCTTGAAAAAATGAAAAAGCAACACAAAGATAATGAAGAATTACAAAGGAGAATTGATCATTACAAAAGAATAGAAACTGAATTAAAAAATGCTCTTTTTAAAGCAGAACAATCAAGTAGTGAGATTAAAAAGCAGGCATACGAAGAAAAAAATGCAATTATTGAAGAAGCAAGGAAAAATGCTTCACGAATTGTTAATGATGCTTTACTTCGTGCAGAGAAAATAGAAATAAAAACAGATACATTAGAAAGAAATTTGCGAATTTTTAAGAAAAAATTGAAGCTTGTTGTAGAACAGCAGTTAACCGTAATTGATGAAATAGAAGAATTAGAGCTAAAATAAAAAACATTTGACACCAAATGTTTTTTTATGCATTTTCTTGTGAAAGTTTTTCTGCTTTTCGTAATGTTCTAGCTTCTTTAGCACTAATTCTTACTCTAGATCCATCAACAAGCCTAACTACTTGTAAATTTAAATTTTGAGTGCTATTAGTAGTATTTAAAGCATGAGAACGTATTCTTTTTCTCTTATTAGGTTTTCTATCAGATAAATTAATTGCCATAATAATAGAACCTCCTTCATTAAAATTAACTTGCCATATAACTTTATCATAAATTTATCTATTAGTCAATTTTTATTAAAAAAATCATTTACTTTTTACATAGATTTGCTAGATTTATGTATTTCAGTAGCTTCTTTGTCATGATTATATAATTCATTTAATATTGAATCTTCTCTTTCTATTGCTCCATTAATTAAAAAATGAAGAAATTTTGGCGCAAAATAAAGAGATTCTTGTAATTTGTATCTTTGATTTGTAAGTAAACTATTTGCTTCAGTTTTCGTTAATCCAAATAAATAAGAAAGTAATATTTCATTTAAATGTTTCTGATGTTCAGATATATTTTTTCCTTTCCTAATCCCTACTAAATCTATAGCATATATATTAAAATCATCTGCTAAAAAATTATCAGAGTGTAAATCATTATGATAATAGGAAAGCTCATTTAATCTAGAAACAAATGATATTAATTGATGCATTTTAGGAATTCTTGAATTTATTAATCTGTCTGGGTTATCAATTTTAGATTCTTGTGTTAGTGTTTGACTATTTTGCATATATGGTGTTACATCACCAATTACATGATATTTATCATCAATAATAAAAGCTTCAGGAAATAAAGCATGCGCGATTTTTTCCTGACCTAATTTATACAATTCACTGGCCATTCCAAATGGTAATTCTTGCTGATATAGCTTATACACTTTATCATCGCTTGTAAATAAACGACTATTAGTATTTAAAGTTCCAGAACTTAATTTTAAAGTTTTTAAATTTTTGGGCAAATCATTCTTTTTTATTGCGACAAACATAACTCCTCCAATTTTTATTCAATACTCAATTCCAATTATATATATACTTCCAATAAATTTCAATTATTTTCTTATTTTACTAAAAAATATAATACATATGTTATAATATATTATGAAAGGAGTAGTAATCATGTATACACCATTATATGTAAAAAGTAATTATTCATTTTTTTCTAGTCTTGTTAAAATTGAAAATTTGATAGATGATTGTGTAGCAAAAAATATTAAAAGTTTAGCACTTTGTGATGACAACATGATTGCTACTATGTACTTTTATAAATTATGTAAAAATAAAAATATAAAACCTATAATAGGCTTAGAAGTTATTTATTATGATTATAAAGTTTTATTATATGCCAAGAATTATGAAGGATATCAAAACTTGCTAAAAATAATAACAATTGGAAATACTGTAAATATTGATACTTTTTCCTTATACAAGGATAATTTAATTGTTATATTACCATATGATTCATTACCAATATTTAAAGATTTTGACAATATTACTAATTCTTTATATTTAGGGTTTTCTAATAAAAATGAAGAATATGAATTGTTAAAATTTTCTAGTAGATTAGTATTTTTAAATAAAATTTTATATATTAGTAAAAAAGATAGTGAATATTTTAAATATTCTATTATGTTAAAGGATAAAAAAAATGTATTAGACGAAATAACTTTTTCAGATAATAATAATTATTTATTATCATATGATGAAGTGCTATCTTTAAGTAGTATTAATGGAATTGATTCAACTAATTTTATAGCCAATTTATGTAATGTTGATTTTCCAAGTTACAGTAATTTATTACCGGTTTATAATAATAATTTAAAAATATCTAGTGAGGAATATTTAACAAAACTTAGTATTCAAGGTATTACAATTAGATTAAAAAACAACGTGACTGAAATTTACAAAAAAAGATTACTTTATGAATTGGATGTAATTAAAAAAATGGGGTTTTCTGATTATTTCCTCATAGTATATGATTATGTAAAATATGCTAAGAAAAATTGTATTTTAGTTGGACCAGGAAGAGGTAGCGCTGGTGGTAGCTTAGTAGCATATGCTTTAGGAATAATAGATGTCGATCCAATAAAGTATGATTTGCTGTTTGAAAGATTTTTAAACCCTGGACGTGTTACTATGCCAGATATAGATATAGATTTTCCTGATATTTATAGAGATAAAGTAATTGAATATGTAAAAGAAAAATATGGTGAAAAAAATGTAGCTGGAATAGTGGCAATAGGAACATTAAAAGCAAAAGCAGTTTTAGATGATGTAGCTAAGATTTTAAAAATATCTCAAGATAAAGTTGATTTATTAAAGAATTTTATAAATATTAATTCAAAATTGCAAGATGTCTATAATAATAATATTGAATTCAAAAATATTATTGATAACGATGAGAGATTAACTCTTTTATTTAAAGTTGCTTTGTATTTTGAAGGATTTCCTAAAAATATAACAACACATGCTTCTGGTATTATTATTTCTAGTGTTCCACTTGATTCAATAATACCATTAATAAAACAAGATAATATGTATATAAGTTCTTATGAAATGGGATTTTTAGAAGAATTAGGTCTTTTAAAAATGGATTTTTTAGGTAATAGAAATTTAACTATTATCATGGATATCCTTGAAAATATTAAAAAATATGAAAAACAAAATATAGATTTTCTCAATATTCCTTTAGATGATTACAAAACATTAAAATTATTCTATGATGTTGATACAAATGGAATTTTTCAATTTGAAAGTGATACGATGAAAAATCTTTTACAAAAGCTTAAAGTTTCTTCCTTTGATGATATTGTAGCTGCTGATGCTTTAGTAAGACCCGGACCTGATACTAATAGTTACATAGAAAGAAAAAATAATAACATTGAAGTAAAATATATTAATGATAATATAAGAAAAATACTTAGTCCAACATATGGAGTTTTAGTATATCAAGAACAAATCATTTTAATGGCTAATGTCATGGCTGGATTTTCGCTATCAGAAGCTGATATTTTAAGAAGGGCTATGGGAAAAAAGAAAAAGGATATTTTAAAAGTTCAAGAAGAATCTTTTATAAAAGGTGCCTTAAAAAATGGTTATGACTATAATACAGCCAAAAAGTATTATGATGATATTTTAGCATTTGCTCAATATGGGTTTAACAAGTCACATGCAGTTGCATATTCAATCATTGCATATAAAATGGGATATTTAAAAGTTCATTTTCCTAAATATTTTTACTTAAGTTTGTTATCGATGATTATAGGAAGTGATTATAAAACATCTGTAATAGTTCGTGAAGCAAGACAAAAAGGTGTTGTATTTTTGTTACCAGATATTAATAAAAGTACAGACAAATATGAAATAGTAGATGAAGGAATCTTATTTCCAATTTCTAATATTCGAGGTGTTGGAATTAATACAGCAAAAGAAATTGTCAAAATTAGAAAGAATAGTCCATTTAAAAATATTTTTGTTTGTTTGACAAAACTGATAGAAATTGGAATAAATAAAAAATTAATAGAAACTTTTATATATGCATCATTATTTTCTTCTTTTGGCTATAATAAAAATACTTTAATAACAAATCTTGATAATTTACTTACTTATGCTTTTATTGCTAAAGGATTAGATAATGATATAATAGAACATCCAACGATTGAAATAAAAGAAGAATTTTCAAGAGATATTTTAATGAATAAAGAAAAAGAATTATTTGGATTCTATTTAAGTTATCATCCGGTAACTAAGTATAAAGATATTTATAAAGTAGTAAATTTAGCTGATTTAAAAGTATATTATAATAAAGTAATAGATACAATTATATTAGTGGAAAAAATTAAATTACATACTGATAAAAATAATAAGAAAATGGCTTTTATAAGCGGAAGTGATGAAATATCTTCATGTGATTATATTATCTTTTCAGAAATATTTAATACTATATCAGAAATAAAAAAAGGTGATATCCTTTTAGTAAGGGGTCGTGTTGATAAAAAAGAAAACTTTCAAATTATTGCCCAAAAAGCAAAAATAATTGTTTAAATATTTAATTAATATGATATATTAATATAAAGATGTAAGGTGAACTATATGAATGTGGAATTTGTAGTTAATGATTATTTGTTGGCATGGAATTTGCTATTTAAGCCTTCTATTTCAGAAGATATTCAGATGTTAAAAGAACGTCTTTGGAAAAATTATTCAAAGCAATATATGAAAATGGAAAAAGAGAATGTTGAGATTTTAAAATATACTAATGACTTTATTCCGGATGATGATACAATTTATAATTTTATTTTTAATACTGATGAGTTTAAATTAGTAAAAAAACAAACAGATAAATACCGAAGATTTTTAATGCGAATATGGGATTCTCATCAAAAAAATATTCAAAGCACGTTAAAAGAATTATTAAGATTTAAAGTAGAAAATAATTATCAAATTTTAGTTGTCCATCCGTATTTAGATAACGTCGAATATTTAAAAAAGAATCCTAAAAAGAATATTGTTTGGGGAAAAAAAGAAGATACAGAAGATGGTCTTAAAGCAATAATCAGAATATTATTTACTCTAGTAAAATATGAAATTGGTGATTATCAAAGTGCAAATAGAGAAATGGTTTCAGCAATAATAGATTTATTAGTTAGTAATGAAATATATACTAGACTTTCTGGCTTTAGTAAATATGAAGAAGGATTAAAAAAATTAAAACTTTTAAAAAGACAATTATATCCTTATTGGTTAATGTACATGGGAGCTGATCGTGAAGAGTTAGTTAGTTATATGATGCGTGATAGATTACCATTTGATATCGATAAGTATCCTGTTGAAAAAGCTCTTAGAGAAGTTGATTTGTTTGGATTTATTGATTTCTGCTGTACTAATCAAAAGTATATAATAAGGTTAAATAATTTAGAAACTATATAAGATTAAGAACTTTTTCTTAATCTTATGTTTATATGAGGTGTTAGAAATGGATTTAAAATTAAGCAAAATATTAAAAAAAATAGGGGTTTCTGATAATAGTTATAATGAACTTTCTAATGCTAAATTAAGTTCTGTTAATATTGATGATTTAAATAATATTATTACTATTAAAATTGAAAATAACGGTGATATTTCTTATGACTTTTTTCAAGAATTAGTTAATAAATTTAAAACATATTTTGATGATGCTACAATTAATCTTAGTATTATAAATAATTCTTTAATTTCTAATCATTTTAAAGAATATTTTGATAAATTTTTTATTGAAGAACATATTATTCCTAATATTGATATATTAGTTGATAAAACTACATTTAATGGCAATGACTTATCAATAAGAGCTGTTAATAAATTAGAAAAAAAAGATTTTGAAAAAATCTTAGAAGAAATGAAACAATTTTTATTAAAATATGGAGTAAATTTTTCATATGTAATAGATATTGATGACATTCTAAGGACAGAAATAAATAACTCTATTGATGATGAGGCAAAGAATATTATGAGTAGACCTTTTTCTAATTTTGAGACTAATAAATCAAGTAATTTTAGCTTTTCAAGAAGAAGAAAAAAAGAAGTTGATGATAAAACAATTTTTGGCAATTTAATTAAAGAAGAAGAGGCAATTGATAAAATAGGATCAATTGTTGGAGAAAATGATAGTGTAGTTATTGAAGCTAAAGTCTTTGGAATTGATGAATTTGTACCTAGTAGCAAAGCATTTAAAATATTGACTCTTAAAGTTACTGATTATACTGATAGTATTCTTGCTAAAATATTTATACGTGATGATGAAATATATGATGAAGTTAAGAAAAAAACAAAACCCGGAACTTGGATTAAACTAAGAGGAAATACAAAATTTGATCAATATGCTGGTGATGAACTTGTATTAAACGTCTATGATATATATGAATCTAATAAAAAAGATATAAAACTAGTTGATGATAGTAAAGTTAAAAGAGTTGAATTACATGCTCATACTATGATGAGTCAAATGGATGGTGTTACAAAATTAGATTTAGATAAGCATACTTGTGAGTTAGTAAGTAATGCTATAGAAATGGGATATAGGGGAGTAGCTATTACTGACCATTCTGGGTGTCAAGCTTTTCCTATTGCATTTGAACTTATTACTTCTTATAATAAAAGTCTTATAAAAAAACTGAAAGCTAAAAAAGAGGATTTAGAAAAAAAGCTAGAAAATGAAAATGATACGGAAAAACCACTTGTTTTGAAGGAATTAGAAGAAGTTAATGAAGAATTAAAAAATCCTCCAAAATTTAAAGGATTATACGGAACTGAACTTGTTTTGGTAGACGATACTGTAAACATAGTAATAAGACCTACTGATGATGAACTATTAGATAGTACTTATGTTGTCTTTGATACTGAAACTACTGGTTTTAATGCTGCCGGTGGTGATCAGATGATTGAAATAGGTGCAGTTAAATTAAAAAATGGAGAAGTAATAGATCGCTTTGATGAACTTATTAATCCTAATCGTCATATACCTGATAAAATTACAGAATTAACTAATATAAGTGATGAAATGGTTAAAGACTGTGATAGCGAAGAAAATGTAACTAAACGTTTCTTAGAGTGGACTGGAAATTTACCAATGGTAGCTCATAATGCTAAATTTGATATATCATTTATAGAAATGGCAATGAAAAAATATAATTTAGGAACATTTAAAAACACTGTTATTGATACTCTAGAGCTTTCTAGAACCTTAGATCAAGGATTTGCAAGACACAGTTTATCAGCATTAGTTAATAGATATAATGTTGATTTTGACGAAGAAGGTCATCATAGGGCAGATTATGACTCGGAGGGCACAGCTAAAGTTTTTCATAAGATGATGCAAAAACTTATTAATCAAAATTATAAAAAAATTAGTGATTTAGATAAATTAATTTCTAAAGATGAAATCCATAAATTTGGTAGAACATTTCATTTTAATGCTATTGCCCTTAATAAAAAGGGTTTAAAAAATCTATTTAAAATAATTTCTTTAGCCAATACAGTATACCTTTACAAAACACCAAGAATTCTTAGAAGTAAGCTGGAAGAATTAAGAGAAGGTTTATTAATTGGAAGTGGATGTTACAACTCAGAAGTATTTATAGAAGCAAGAAGTAAGGAAGGCCAAGAACTTACAAATATAATTAATTTTTATGATTATGTTGAAGTTCAACCGATAGAAGTATATAATCATTTAATTCAGACTAGCGATTTTAAAGATGAAGAAGAATTAAAAGACCATATTAAAAAGATAATTAGTGCCGTTAGTGAAGCTGGAAAAATAATTGTAGCAACTGGAGATGTTCATCATTTTTATAAAGATGATAAGATATATAGAGAAATAATTATCAATCAAAAAGTTCCAGGAGGGGGAAGACATCCTTTATCTAAGAAAGAAATAACTAATATCCCATCACAACATTTTAGAACTACTAACGAAATGCTTGAGAATTTTTCATTTTTAGATAAAGAATTAGCCTATAAAATAGTTGTTGAGAACACTAATAAAATTTTAGATATGGCTGAAGAAATAGAAGTTATAATTGATACTGGTGGAATACCATTTTCTCCAAGAGTAAAAAGTGATGATGGTAAAAGTTATCTTGATTGTCCTCAAGTGGTAACAGATCTTGTTTTTGATAAAGCATCAAAATGGTATGGAGAAGTTTTGCCATTTAATATTGAAGAAAGAATTGCAAAAGAATTATATGGGGATATTGTCTATAATTGCTTTAATAGTCAAGTAAAAAAAGAAATGCCCCAATTGAAAGAAAAAGATTTTGATAGTGAAATATTTAAAAGAATTCATAATACAGTATCTAAAGGATTTGAAGAAGTAAAAAGTGTATTAATTCCATATATAAAAGAAAATTGGACTGAAGCAGATGGAGAGTTAACTGATGATGCTGTTAAGAAAAAATTAAAGAAAGAACTTGGTGGAATTATTGGAGGAGGATTCGATCCAATATATCTTATTGCCCAACGGTTAGTTAAACATTCCAACGATGAAGGATATTTAGTTGGATCACGTGGTTCTGTAGGATCTAGCTTTGTTGCCACATTAATGGGAATTACAGAAGTTAATCCACTACCAGCTCATTATAGATGCATTAATTGTAAGTATAGTTTGTTTGATGATGAGGATGGAAATCCACTTGGTGCTAAATATTCATCAGGTTTTGATTTACCAGATAAACTTTGTCCAAATTGCCATATACCACTATATAAAGATGGACAAGACATGCCATTTGCAACATTCTTAGGATTTAATGCTGATAAAGTTCCTGATATTGATTTGAACTTTTCGGATCTTAATCAAGCATCAGCACATGAATATACTAAAGTTTTATTTGGAGTAGATAATGTTTATCGAGCTGGAACAATTGGAACAGTAGCTGATAAGACTGCTTATGGCTTTGTTTTAGGATATTTTGAAGATAAAATAATGGAATTAATAACCGAGGTTAGCAAATCATTAAATAAGTCAATTGAAGATTTGTTATCTATCGATAAAAAAGAAAAAGTTTTTAAAATAGCTAAGAAATTTTTACTTCTACAAGAGAGTATAAAAAAGGAATTATCTGGTGATATATTATTAAAATTTGACAATATAGTTCAAAAAGTGAAAGAATATTCTAACGTTAGAAGTGCTGAAATAGAGAGAATTTCCCTAGGATGTGTTGGAGTAAAAAGAACAACTGGACAGCATCCTGGTGGGATAGTTGTAGTTCCAGATTATATGGATATATCAGATTTTACACCTTATCAATATCCAGCAGATGATCCAAACAATGCATGGCGTACTACTCATTTTTCATACCACGCTATTGATCAAGATCTATTGAAACTAGATATTCTAGGACATTCAGATCCTACTCAATTGCGAATGATTCAAGATTTGACCAAAACAGATATTCTTAAAGTACCACTTGATGATAAAGAAACTATGAGCATTTTTACATCGACTAAAGCACTTGGTGTAACAAATGAGCAAATTTTGTGTGAAACTGGAACATTAGGAATACCAGAATTTGGAACACCATTTACGATTGGAATGGTTGCTGAAACAAAACCTAAAACTTTTGCAGAATTAGTTAAAATATCAGGACTTTCTCATGGTACTGATGTTTGGCTTGGGAATGCTCAAGAATTAATAAAAAATAATGTTGTTCCGTTTAGTGAAGTAATTGGATGTCGTGATGATATTATGGTTTATCTAATGTATCATGGCGTAGTGCCAATAAAAGCCTTTAAAATAATGGAATTTGTACGTAAAGGAAAAGCAAGTAAAGATCCAGAAACTTGGAAATCTCATAAAGAAACAATGAAAGAAGCTGGAATAGAAGATTGGTTTATAGATTCCTGCGAGAAAATTAAATATATGTTTCCTAAAGCTCATGCGGCAGCATACGTTATAAGCGCATTTAGAATAGCATGGTATAAAGTTCATATGCCAGTATACTTTTATGCATCTTGGCTTACTTCAAAAGCAACAGATGTTGATGTTGAAGCTATGATGCGTGGATATGATGCTATAAGAGAAAAAATAATAGAAATTCAAAGCAAAGGGTATGATGCCTCAAATAAAGAAATGGGACAGTTAGAAAGCCTAAAGGTTTGTTTAGAAGCTACAGCACGAGGAATAAAATTTGTACCAATTGAGTTAGATAAAAGTGAAGCTACTATTTGGGGAATAAAAAGCGATAATGAAATTTATCCACCATTTTCATCAATTGATGGATTAGGTGATACTGTGGCAAATGCAATAGTTGCTGAAAGAGAGAAAAGAAACTTTACTAGTATTGAAGATTTGCAAAAACGTGCGAAAATTTCTCAAACATTATTAGATAAGATGCGTAGAATGAAGATCTTAAACAATCTTGATGAATCAGATCAATTAACATTATTTTAAAAGAACAGTAGTTCTTTTTTTTATAAAAAATATTGATAAGAAAATAAATTTATTGTAAACTTATAAATATAAAATAGGAAGAAGGTAAAATAATGAAAAACATGAATACAAACAAATATTCGAGTGGGGGGGGGGGGAGGGGCACTTTACTAAAATAAAAGGCTTTACCTTAATAGAACTATTAGCAGTAATAATAATACTAGGGGTATTAATGATAATAGCAATACCATCAGTAAGTAGTTATATAACAAATGCTAGAAAAAATGCTTATATAACGACAATAAAAGGGTATCAAAGTGGAATATCTCAAAAAGTAAATAACTTAGAATATTCATTTTTAGATATAGATACAACTTATTATGTACATATAGATAATATTAAACTTGAAAAAGGAGGAAAAAGTCCTTTTGGAGAGTGGTTAGATGCATATGTAGTAGTAACTTATAATGGAAACGGATATGACTATTATTGGACAAGTGTAGATGAATCTGGACATAAAGTAATTTTAAAAGATATAGAAGATATAACAATTGATGATATAATTACTGATAGCGAAAAAAAGATAAGCAATAAAAGAGCAATAGATAACAAGAGTAAAATAGTAATAATAGATAAAAATGGAAATTCAATAGAAGAAACTCCCAGCTTAGAATATACAAAAGAAGAAGCAAGTCTTTGCTATAAATATTCAATTGATAATGGAAAAGTAAGTATATTATCATATGATGATACTTGCTCTAAAAATGTAAAAATACCGGATACAATAAGTGATTATCCTATTACAAATATTAAAGCTTATGCATTTTTTAAAAAAGAAATATTAAGCATAGAATTTCCTGATTCACTAGAAGAAATATCAGAATATGCTTTTCAAGATAATAAATTAGAAAAGCTTGAATTTCCTAGCGGCTTAAAAAAAATAGGTGCTGGTGCATTTGCAAATAATTTATTAACTGAGTTACCAGATCTTTCAATGGTAGAAACATTAGGTGGAGGAGCTTTTTCAAATAATAAATTTGATGATAGTGAGGCTTTTATTTATGCCAAAAATGATGATGGAACATATGACTATAGTAAGATTATAGGATATGCTGGAACAGAGAAAAATTTAGTTATACCAAGTATTAAAGAAGGAGTTACATTAAAGACTATTGGAGCCGAAGCATTTAGGTGGATAAAATTAGATTCTGTTGCTATACCAGAAGGTGTAGAAACTATTGAAAGTTATGCTTTTTCTGAATGTAATCTATCAAGTGTAGAATTGCCATCTACTTTAAAATATATTGGACCTGTAGCTTTTGCTTATAACAAACTAACTTCTATAGAAATACCAAGTGGTGTAACTTATATTGGAAATAGAAGTTTTAATAATAACCAGTTCGAAGATGAAGACGCTTTTATTTATGCAAGAAACAGTGATGGAAGTGTTGACTATTCAACCATTGTTAGTTATGGAGGAAAAAATAAAAAGGATATAGTTATTCCAGAAGAAAAAAATGGGATAGTTTTAAAAAAAATAAATTCATTGGCATTTTGGGGAATAGGATTAACAACTGTGACAATACCTAATACAGTAGTTGAGATAGGTGCATTGGCATTTAATGCTAATAATT
Source organism: uncultured Bacilli bacterium (assembly GCA_944332205.1). Taxonomy (GTDB): domain Bacteria; phylum Bacillota_I; class Bacilli_A; order RF39; family UBA660; genus RUG13868. The sequence continues at coordinate 48,143 of CALVJN010000008.1, forward strand.
TACCAGATGAAGACGCTTTTATATATAAAAGAACAGAAGAAGGAATAGATTATTCGACAATAATCGGTTATGGTGGAGAAAAAAGAGAGAATGTGATAGTTCCAAACGAAAAAAACGGGGTATTATTAACAACAATTGATTCTTATGCCTTTTCGGATAGTGGAATAAAAAATATATCATTACCTGAAGGACTATTAACTATAAAAAATAGTGCATTTGATGCTTGTAAACTAACAGAAGTGACAATACCTTCGACTGTTACCACAATAGGCAATTCAGCATTTAGAAAAACATCATCAAATGAGAATCTAGTAAAAATAATAAATAAAACAGGAAAAAGTTTTGACTGGAGAAGTATAACAGCAGGTAATTATGAAGCAAATTTTGTAACAGGAACTATTAGACATCAATATGGTAATATAAATGTAGTTAATAATTAGACATTTTACAATGTCTTTTTATGTGAAAAAAATCCCATATTTTTAAACAATTAAACCATAATTTTGACACACTCTTTTTGTATACTTATATCATGAAAGGAGGAAATAATATAGAAATAAAAATAATTGGTGCTAATTGTAGTAATGGAATGAAACTATCAAAAATGGTATCACGTGCCATAGAGGAGGTAGATATAGATAATATAAAAGTAGAGGAGGTAGATTTTGCAAAGAATAAGTATGGAATTTCAAATGTACCTGGTTTAGTTATCAATGGCAAAAAGATAAGTGAAGGTAAAGTATTGACGGTACGAGAAATAAAAAAACTTCTTCTTGCATAAATATAAATATAAATATAAAAAACAGTTCAATTTGAACTGTTTTAATTTTTATTTGATATTTAATATTCCAAGATCATTATCTATATTATTTATATTATATAATAGCAATACATTATTAATATTATTTTCTTTTATATATTCACTTATTGATAAATTATAGTATCTTGGATCAATGACATGAATTTTTTTATAGTTATTTGCAAGTAGCGGTATAAAAGTATTAGCATAACTATCTTTTATAATTAATATTTCATTGTCATTTTTAATATTATTATTTGTTATTTTAATTAATGGTTGATTATTATCTAAAAAGTAAGAATATTTATCTTTTTTATTTAGATATTCATTATTATAAAGACTATTTGTCGTTTTATTTAAATACTCAACAGTAAAATTACTATTATTTAAATTAAATGCATAGATCTCATCTTTAGAATCTTTATTCCAAAATATTTTTGAATAAGTAGTTCCAAGAAATTCATTACTTACCAATTCAATGTTAAAATCTTCTATTGAATAACATTCTATATTATTTACTTCACAATATTTTTTATATGCAAAGTATGCACCATATGTTGTCCAATGATGATCAGTTTTATAAAATAATTGATAATTTTCTTTTTGTTCCAATAAAGCATTATATATATCTATAGTATTTATATTTAAATTATTATAATAATAATCAATTGCATCTTTTTCACTATAATTAATACTATCACTAGGTAACAAATTACTATATATGCTTGTTGAAGTTGGTGATATTATCATTTCAATATTAATGTCTTTATTATTTGCTTGAAATTTATTAAGTATATCGATTATTTTATCACTATTTTGAGGCTTATCAAATTTATTAATTAAAAAATTATCATTTGCAATATAAACATTATTTATTAATCGTTGCCCTAAATCATAATACACTTTTGTTTTAAGTGCTACAAAATTGTCTCTTAATGGGAAGTGATCAGTAAAATATGATTCAAGATTTTTTATATATTCTCCTTCAAAAAAACTATCAAAAGTTAATGTTGGCCATTTTTCAAGATATCTAAATTCATTTTCGGAAAATTCTTTTTTATCTATTAAAATAAACCAAATTGAAAATGTAATTATTATTAATGATATAGTTATTGAAATATATTTATTTAATTTTTCCATAAATCACCTAAAATCTAAAGTACAAAAACGGATTATAAGTATCACTTACTAAAAAAGAAATAGTAACTATAAATAGTATTATTGAACCTATAAATGCCATTGTACAATATATTCCTTTATATTTTGCTGAGTTTATTTTTTCTTTTAAAATTTTACTTATAGGAGTAGAAAATATAATTCCTAGTAATATTATTATAAAATAGTTTTTTATAAAGAAGAAAAAGTCAGAAGCAATAAAAGCTGTATTTATACCAATTAGTCTCTTAGAGAAAGATATTAACATATTCATATCTTCAAAACTAAAGATTAACCAACCTATTAATATAAGCAATATTGCATAAATATGTTTAAAAAAGTTTGGAAGTTTTTCTAAATATTTATTTAAAATGAACTTTTCTAATATTAAGATTATTCCAAAGTAAACTCCCCATATTAGAAAGTTCCAACTAGCCCCATGCCAAAAACCAGTAAGAGCCCAAACAATTAAAATATTTCTAATATTTTTTATTTTACTGCAACGATTACCGCCAAGAGGTATATAAACATAATCTTTGAAAAAAGTAGAAAGAGAAATATGCCATCTTCTCCAAAATTCAGTTATGCTTTTTGAAATATATGGATAGTTAAAGTTTTCTAAATAATTAAACCCTAACATTTTACCCATTCCAATTGCCATATCACTATATCCAGAAAAATCAAAATAGATTTGTAATGAAAATGATATTACGCCAAGAAATAGTGTAAGAGAAGAAAAATCATAAAAATTATCTAAAATTGTAACCCATAAAAATCCTAAAGTATTAGCAATTAAAACTTTTTTAAATAGACCAGTTAAGAATCTTGCAAATCCATTACAAAAATTATTTAAATTAATTTCTCTTTTTTCTAATTCTTCATGAACTGTTTCGTATCTTACAATAGGACCTGCAATTAATTGAGGAAACATACTTACATAAGTCATAAAATTTAAAAAGTTTTTTTCTTCTTTTACGTTATGTTTATAAACATCAATTGTATAGCTCATAGTTTGAAAAGTGAAAAAACTAATTCCAATTGGAAGAGGAAGATTTAAAAGAGGTATATTTAAATTGAAAATATTGTTAATATTTTCAATTAAAAAATCACTATACTTGAAAAATGATAACAATAATAAATTTATTACTATGGATTCTATTAGAATTAAGTTTCTAATTTTTTTCTTTTTATATTTTCCTAATAATATTCCGCAAGTATAATCAAGCAGTGAAGAGAAAATCATTAATAGTATATATACAGGTTCTCCCCAAGCATAAAAGATTAAACTAAATATTAAGAGAATTATATTCTTTAATTTAAATGGAATAATATAATATATTATTAAAAAAATAGGAAAAAAGAAAAAGATAAATGGAATGCTACTGAATACCATATATCCAATTCTCCTAACTCAAATTATTTGCTTTTATTGTTTCAAATACTAAATCATTATTTGATGATACTATATATATTAAATAATCACCATATTCTTTCTCTAAACGGTTTTTAACTAATTCATATTGTTCAGGAAGATATGTTTCCCATTGCTTCTCTAATTTTGTCATGTATTCATCAATTTTTTCTTTAACTTCATCTTTTTTACCATCTACTGGTTTAATAATTATATAGCTATTAGAAGAAGTAATCATCATAGGAACTTTTATTAAATATTCTTTAACATCAGATTTATTTATGTTAAATTGACTTTCTAAAGTTTCATCATTTACTTCCATTAAAGCTCCAAATATATTTTCTTTAGAATCTTTTATTGAATTTAAAATATCAGCACTATTATCAGTCATTATATAAATTAAATAACTTCCTATCTGAGTATAACTTTTATTTTTAGCTTTATTAGCTATTTCTTGATTTTCATTTTTTTCTAGTTTAGAAAAATAATTGTCAAGTGCATTTTTTACATCCTCTTTTTTATCTTTTAATGGTTGTAAAAACAAATACATATCCATATTTTCTTCATTCATAGCTATAGTATAAAATTCGATATCTTCACTATTTAAACCAAAATTTTCTTTAAAATCATATTCATAATCATAGATTTCTTTTAATCCTTCAATTTTTTCATTAATAATATTTGCAGCAGTGAATCGATCGAATTCTTCACCTTTTAAATTATCTAATTTACTAGACAAGTCTTTTAAATTTAGAGAAACATTTTCTTTACCACAAGCTGTAAGTACTATTGCTGCCATAATTAGTGTCAAACATAATACAATTTTTTTCATTTTAAATTCCTTTCTTTAATATCAAAACAATTTCTTTCTACAAAAGTAATATAATGATTATCCAACTTTATAAGTATATTGTTATTATTATTTTGATAAATAGGAATATTTATTAATTCATTATTTTCTAAAGATGTTATTATTCCAATTTTTTTTAAATTATCTGTACTACTTATAATATTGGATTCTTGATAACATTTATTTTTATATATAAAACTTAATTTAGGATTGTTTATTCTTAAAGATGCTATTTCATAATTTTTATCTATTACTTTACTATTAATATTTAATACTAATATTAATAATAATGATAAAGTAACAGGTATTATTTTTCTAAAAGGAATGGTAATTTTATTATTATTTAAAATATTATCAAGCATTATTTCTTTTTCTTCTATTGAAGGAGAAATTATTTTAAAATCTTTTATTAATTTTTTATTCTTCATTTAATCCCCCTAAGTTATCTTTTAATAATTCTCTTCCTTTTTTTAAGTAAGTTCTTATTGTTGATTCATTTTTATTTAGTAATTTAGCAATTTCTCTAGAATTATATCCTTCGTAGTAATACATGTAGATTATTATTTTGTATTTTGTTGGAAGTTTTAAAACTGATTCTAAAAGATTACTAAAATTTTCTTTACTCTCTAATTCATTTTCTATAGAATTGAGACTTATTAGACGTCTGTACCAATGTTTTAGAGAATTTTTACATATATTAGATGCTGTTACAATTAACCAAGCTTTAATATGTTCTAAATCATTAAAAGTTTTATCTGTTTCTAAAAATTTTGTAAAAGTAGTTTGTACTGCGTCTTCAGTATCACTTTTATTTTTATAGTACATATAACAAACTCGATATACGGTATCTACATATTTATTATATATCACTATGAAATCTTCATTTTTTTTATTTTGAAGATTCATAGTACCACTCCTTTCATATATAACACAATTTAAAATGTTAAAGTGTTGAAAAAAATTTTAAAAAAAGTAATTATTTAAAAATAACTATATAAATTATAATATATTTTTAACGATTTATATATAGAAAATAATTATTTTGTTGTATAATAGATACAGTTTTATTAGAGGGGATTTTATGAATAATCAAAATACAATTAATGATATAAGAAGTAAAATTGATATAGTCGATTTAATAAGCGAATATGTTCCTCTTACCAAAAAAGGACAATATTATTGGGGAGTATGCCCATTTCATAACGATAAAAATCCTTCAATGAGTGTTGATCCTAAAAGACAAACTTATAATTGTTGGAGTTGTCATAATAGTGGTAATGTTTTTAATTTTATAGAGCAAATTGAAAACATTGATTTTAAAGAGGCCTTAAAATTTCTTGGTGAAAGAGTAGGTATAACTGTAAATAATTTTATATCAGCAACAGAAAAAAAATATTCTAAATATTATGACATTTATGATATAACGGCAAAGTTTTATCAGTTAATGTTAAATACTGAAAGTGGTAAAAATGCTCGTGAATATTTAAAAAAAAGAAATATCGATGCTGATACTATTAAAGAATTTAGTATAGGATTAGCTTTAGATGAGAAAAATAAGTTAAGTAAGTATTTAAAAGAAAAAAAATATGACATAAATACTATTAGTGAACTTGGGCTAGTTAATGGAGAAAATGATACTTTTATTAATAGAATTATGTTTCCCCTAGAAGATCGTAATGGAAGAATTGTTGGCTTTAGTGGTAGAATTTATACTGATACTAAACTTAGCAAATACATGAATACTAAAGAAACCCCAATTTTTAGAAAAGGATCTTGCTTATATCACTATTATGCTTCTAGAGAATATGTTAGACAAGAAAAATATGCTATTGTTATGGAAGGCTTTATGGATGTTATTAGAGCCAGTACAATAGGAATAAAAAATACTGTTGCATTAATGGGCACAGCACTAACAGAAGAACAAATATCATTATTAAAAAAATTGTCATTAAATATTTACTTATGTTTAGATGGTGATAATCCAGGATTAGATGCCATGTTACATAATGGTGAATTACTTGAAAAAGCTGGACTTAACGTTAAAATAATAATGTTAAAAGATGATGATGATCCAGATACTTTTATTTTAAAATATGGAAAAGAAAAATTTTTATCATTAATTGAAAGTGCATTAAACTATAGTGATTTTAGAATAGAAAGACTTAGAAATGGTGTTGATTTTTCAAGCGATATAGAACTTTCTAACTATGTAAATAATGTTTTAAAAGAAACTAGTGAAATAAAAGATGAAATAAGAAGAGAAATAATACTTAAAAAACTTGCAACTGAGACAAATTTGAGTTATAATACACTAGAAAAAAAATTAAATGAGTATAAAAAAAGCAGTAATAGTCAAAATATAATTGCTAATTTTGCAATAAAAAAAGATGTAAAATATAATAAATATATGAGAGCTTCTTTAGAATTTATTTATTATATGTTAATAAATCCTAAAGTTATAAAAGTTTATGATAATAAAAAAATATACTTTATTAACTCAGAATTAAGGAATTTGGCTGGTGAAATTAGTTATTATTATCATAATTATGGTGATATTGTAATTGCAGATTTTTATACTTATTTAAATGATAAGAAAGAATTATTAGTAGTGTTTGAAGAAATTCTAAAACTTGAGCTAGATGAAGAAATAAGCGACATAACAATAGAAGATTATGTAAATGCTATCAGTGAATATAACGTGAGGCAAGAAATAATACGCCTAGAAGAGATAATGAGAAAAGAAACTGATGAATTAGAAAAAGCTAAAGTTGCAGAGCAGATAAGATTACTAAGAATTGGGGGAAAGAAATCATGATTGAAGAAATAAAAACTATCGAAGAAAGAAAACAAAAATTAATTGAAACAGGTAAAAAAATAGGGTATATAACTTATGAACAACTTGTTGATGAATTAAAAGGTTTAGAAGTAGATAGTGATACACTTGATGATTTATACAACTCTCTTGTTGAAAATAATATAGAAATAATTAGTGAAATGGCAGACAATTCTACTGATGATGATGATCCGGCAAGTCTTGTTGTCGAAGATCTTACTATGTCAAAAGATATAAAAATTAATGATCCAGTCAGAATGTACTTAAAAGAAATTGGCCGAATTAATTTGCTTACAACGGATGAAGAGTTCGAATATGCACGCCTTGCTGAACAAGGAGATGAATATGCAAAAAAAATGTTAGCAGAATCAAATCTTCGTTTAGTTGTTAGTATTGCTAAAAGATATGTTGGGCGTGGTATGCTTTTTCTAGATCTTATTCAAGAAGGAAACATTGGTTTAATGAAAGCTGTAGAAAAATTTGATCCTACTAAAGGATATAAATTTTCAACGTATGCTACTTGGTGGATTAGACAAGCTATAACAAGAGCAATTGCTGATCAAGCAAGAACTATAAGAGTCCCAGTACATATGGTAGAGACTATTAATAAATTAGCAAGAGTTCAAAGACAATTAACTCAAGAATTGAATCGTGAACCAACAGAAGAAGAAATTGCTAAAAAGCTTAACATTACAGTCGATAAAGTTCGTGAAGTGTATAAAATTTCTCAAGATCCAGTTTCATTGGAAACACCTATAGGTGAAGAAGATGATTCACATTTAGGAGATTTTATTAAAGATGAAAGAACAATGTCACCAGAAGAATATGCAACAGTTGAAATGTTAAAAGAAGAACTTACTAATGTTTTATTAACTCTTACAGATAGAGAGGAAAAGGTTTTAAGACTTAGATTTGGTCTTGATGATGGGCAATGCAGAACTTTAGAAGAAGTAGGTCAAATATTTGGCGTTACTCGTGAAAGAATTCGTCAAATAGAAGCTAAAGCCTTGCGTAAGCTAAGGCATCCATCTCGTTCAAGAAAACTTAAGGATTTTTTAATTGATTAATATTAATGACAGATTGAAAAATGTAGCTGATTTCATATTAGAAAGTGATGCAAAATATATTATAGATGTAGGTTGTGATCATGCTCTTTTGGATATATACCTTTTTCAATGTAACAATAAATTACAAATTATAGCTTCAGATATTAATAAAGGACCACTATTGAAAGCAAAAGAAAATCTTTTAAAGTATTATTGTTTTGATAAAATAAAATTACAACTTTCTGATGGAATATCAGAAATAAAAGATAATACAGATACAATAGTAATATCTGGAATGGGGATGGAGACAATTCTTGAAATATTAACTAAAGATAAAAAAAATATTAATAACGTTAAAAGGTTAATTATTTCTTCTAATAACAAATATGAAAGTTTAAGATTAAAAATCTGTAATTTAGGATTTTTTATAAATAAAGAAAAAATAGTTTATGAAGATGGTAAATATTATATTATTATTGAATTTATAAAAGGTAATTTTAAATATTCAAAACAACAATTTTATTTTGGACCATGTTTATTAAAAAATAAAGATGAACTATTTTATAAATATTATCTAGGCATAAAAAAAGAAAAAGAAAATATTTTAAATAATATTCCCATTATATATAGAAAAAAACGCAATTTATTAATTGAAGAAATAAAAATGCTAACATTAGAAACAAGTTAGCATTTTTTTAATTGTAATTTCAACCGCACCATTTAATATAATTTTAACAAACATTAAATATTTGTCAATTTTTTCTTT
>CALVJN010000009.1 GCA_944332205.1 uncultured Bacilli bacterium
CAGAAGAAGAAATAGAGAGTTATTTTGTATGGATACCAAAGTATAGTTATAAGTTATGGGATTTAGGAAATTATACAAGTAATACAGAAATAGATGAAAGTAAAGTACATTCAATAGATATAAGATTTGGCAACATCAACACAAGTGATACTGTAGAAGGAGAATGTACAACACCGAAAGTATCAGGAGAAAGTGGAAACTGTGAAGTAGGAGATTATATGACCCATCCAGCATTCTTAGCCTTTAATACGACAGGAATGTGGGTAGGAAAGTTTGAGACAGGATATGATGGTGCAACAAGTGAAAGGGAAGCGAAAAAAGATACAACAGAAGTAGATAAAATAATAGTAAAACCAAATGTCTACAGCTGGAGATATATTCAATTAGTCAATTCATTTACAATAAGTTATAATTACCAAAGAGAATTAGATTCTCATATGATGAAGAATACAGAATGGGGAGCAGTAGCCTATTTATCACATTCTATTTATGGAATAAATAGTGAAATGAGGATTAATAACTATTCTGAACTAAAAACAGGATATGCAGCAACAACAGAAGAGGGAAGTAGTAGTACAACAGAAGTCGCAATGTGGAATACTCCTACAGGATATTTAGCAAGTACAACAGGAAATATAACAGGAATATATGATATGTCAGGAGGAGCAGAAGAATATGTAATGGGAGTAATGAAAGATGCAAATGGCAATTTAATGTCAGGTTGGGATTCTACTTGGAATTCAGGATTTAATGGAACATTAATGGATGGGAGTAGTTTTACAAATGGAATAGATTTTCCAGAGTCAAAATATTATGATGTTTATAATTATAGTACAAGTGATACTGATTATTCACGAAGAATATTAGGAGATGCAACAGGAGAGATGGGACCATTTCAAAGTGATATATCGTCATGGTATAGTAATGGTGCACGTTTTCTTAAACCTGACATCCCTTGGTTCTTACGTGGTGGCCACTATTTCAGTAATCTTAGATCTGGAGAGTTCTATTTCTACAGCAACCATGGGCATGTTTTCGATATCATTTCCTTTCGTTTGGTTTTGAGTGTATAGTCGTAATAGTTAACCATGATATTTGTTGTTTGATACATGAATAAAGTATTAATAAATACAAATTTTATATTAAAAAATATTTTAATTATGTCAATTGCAAAAAGCAAATGACATTTTTTTTGCAGTAAATTTTATGTAATATTTTAATAAATAGTTGAATTAAACAATTTATATTTGCTATAATATTTTTGGTGATAAGGATGGAATATAAAATAACTACTAGAGATGAAAGAGAAACTATTCAAATTGCTCAAAATATTGAATCTGAAAAGTTTGAAAATATGATTATATGTTTAGATGGAGATTTGGGAAGTGGAAAAACAGTTTTTACTAAAGGTTTTGCTCAAGCACTTGGTATTGATGAAAATATAACTTCTCCAACATTTAGTATAATAAAAGAATATAATTCCGGAGAAATGCCACTATACCATATGGATGTATACCGTTTAGATGGAAAGATAGATGGCGTTGGGATTGAGGATTATTTTAATAAAAATGGAATTGTTATTATTGAATGGGCAGATACAATAAAAAATTATTTACCAGCAGAACGATTAGACATAAAAATAAAAGTAATTGATGAAGATACAAGATTATTTGTTTTCACACCACATGGTAAAGCTTATGAAGATGTTTGTGATGCGGTATTATGAAAACATTTTATTTAGATACTTCATCTAATTTTTTATATACTGCTATTTTGGAAGACGAAGTAATAATTGATGAAATAAAAGAAAAACTAGAAAAAGATTTATCTAAGCGTACATTACCAAAAATTAAAGAAATGTTATTAAAAAATAATATTTCTTTTGATGATATAAAAAAAATAATTGCTGTAAATGGACCGGGTTCATTTACAGGAATTAGAATTGGTCTAACTATAGCTAAAACACTAGCCTGGGCAAAGAACATTCCAATTATTCAAATATCTAGCTTAGAAGCAATGGCATTATCAAATAATATAGAAAATATAGATTATATTGTTCCAATAATCGATGCTAGACGTAATTTTGTATTTTCAACAATTTATGATAATAATAACAAGCAGTTTATACTTAAAGAACAATATATAAACTTAAATACATTATATGCAGTATTAGATAGCATTACTGGAAATATTTTGTTTGTAACAAATGATAACATTGAAACAAAATATAATAAGATAAATTATGAACCAAACATTTCTAGAATTGTTAAAGTAACAAAAAATAGATTAGAGATTAATCCACATAAAATTGATGCTAATTATTTAAAATTAACGGAAGCTGAAGAAAAATATGATAATTGATTTGACAATAAGTAATGTTGATTTAATAAATAGATTAGAAAAACAATTTCCTTATTTTTTTTTATCTAATAATGAAATAATTAAAGATTTAAACAATAATGTATTTAGTAAATACTTTATTTATGTTAAAGAAAGTAATATAATAGGATTTGTAAATTATTTTGACATATATGACAGATATGAAATTGTTAATATATTTGTAACTGCAACATATCGAAATAAGAAAATTGGTTCTAAAATGCTTGAACATTTAATAAAATTAGGGGAAAAACAAAATATAAAAAATATCACACTTGAAGTAAAAAAAGATAATATAGTAGCTATTAATTTATATAAAAAGTATAATTTTGAAATAGTAGCAATAAGAAAACTTTATTATCAAGGAATAGACGGATTATTAATGGAAAGAAAGATGATGTAAATGAAAGATACTTACATATTAGCTATTGAAAGCAGTTGCGATGAAACCAGTTGCGCTATAGTAAAAAATGGTCAAGAAGATATTGCAACTGTTATACTGTCTCAAATTGATATACATACAAACTTTGGAGGTGTAGTGCCAGAAATTGCAAGTCGGCAACATATAAAAAATATAACGATAGTAATTGAAGATTGTTTGAAAAAAGCTAATATGAAAATTGAAGATATTGATGCGATTGCCGTTACATATGGACCTGGTTTAGTTGGATCATTACTAGTAGGACTAGAAGCGGCTAAAACTTTATCATTAATTTATAATAAACCTTTAATTCCAGTAAATCATATAATTGGTCATATATATGCTAATAATATAGAGAAAAAAATGGAATATCCATTAATTGCATTAGTAATTAGTGGTGGACATACTGAATTGATTCTTATGAAAGATGAATATGAATTTGAAAAAATTGGTGGAACTCTAGATGATGCAGTTGGTGAAACCTATGATAAAGTAGCAAGGGTAATTGATGTTGGATATCCAGGTGGACCAGTAATAGATAAGCTTTCAGCAAAAGGAAGCCATGAATATGATTTACCAATACCTTTAAATGATAACAGTTATAACTTTAGCTTTAGCGGCTTAAAAAGTGCTGTAATTAATTTAGCACATAAAATGGAACAAAGAAATGAAAAACTAAACAAAGAAAACTTAGCTAAATCATTTCAAGATGTCATAGTAGAATCTATTACAAAAAAGACAATTAAAGCATTAAAGGATAAAAATGTAAAAAGATTAATTTTAGCTGGTGGAGTAGCTGCTAATCAAGGTATTAGAAATAAACTAGAAGAAATTTGTAAAAAAGAAAATATTGAGTATAATTTCCCTAATATTAAATATTGTACAGATAATGCTACAATGATTGGAGCAGCAGCATACTATGCATATAAGAAAGGAATAACAGCGACAATAGATTTAAATGCAGTTTCAAACGAAGAATTATAGGAGGAATTTTTATGAGTGAAAAGGAAAATTTAAAAAAAAGAATTAACATAAAAAATAAAAAAGATGCGATAAAAAAATTATCTCAGACTACTAAAAAAACAAAACAAAGTAAAAAAACACTTTCCAATAAAAAAGTAATCGCTCATGAAAATAAAAAAACAAGTTCTAAAAGTATAAAAGACAAAAAAGAAAATATCATTTTACATAATACGGAAATTGATAAAAAAAATACTAATAAAGAAAAAACAAATTCTAAAAAAACAACTAAAAATAAAAAAGTAGAAAATTCAAAAAATAATATAAAGACAATTGTTAAAAAAGAAAACAATGAAAATATAAAACAAAATAAAATAAAAAGAATTTCCAATAATTTAGGAAATAAATTAAAAGATAAAATTTTTGAAGAACTAAAAGATGAAGATTTAAAAAAATCAACAAAAGATAATAAGAAAACAACAAAAAAGTCAAAGCTAATAATATTTTTATTTATCTGCATAGTAATTATTGGCATTGTTATATTTGTTAAAAAAAATAATATAATTGATGAAGAATTAAAAAAATACAAAGAATTTTCAATTGGTGAAAAAGTAATACTTTCTGATAATTCTATTTGGTACGTAATAGAAAACAGTAGCAGTAATACAAAGACTGTAAAACTTTTAAAAGAAAATCAAATAGATATAAATAACGATGGCAAATTTGATAATAATGACAAGATGAAATTCTATAATAAAAATGAGTATTTATTTGATTCAAGTGATAAAGCAAGTATAGCTTATTATCTTAATAATGAATATAAAAAGTCTATTAGTGAAAAGATTGATGGTATTGAAGCAATTCATCTATTAACATCAAAAGAATATGTAAATATACGAGAAAAGATGGGATATGATTATGAATGGACAACAGGAAATTGGTTGGCTAACGAGTCACTAGGCACTTGGTGGTTAGATTCATCTCAAAATGGAAAAATATATGTTGTAAATATAATAGGAAGCTATAAACTTTCTAATGCAACAGAAGTAAATTATGTAAGACCAGTTATTACTGTTAATAAAGATAGTTTAGAATAAAAGAGCTTTAATAATTTAAAGCTCTTTTAAAATCTAAATTTTGGTTTTTTATTTTTTATTTTCCAGTTTAAACCTGTGGAATAAGATAAATTAAATTTAGATATGTCTATTTGTTTATTCTTTTCAAAATATAAAAAAACATCATAAATTAAATTGCAACATTTTTCTATTGCAACATTATATAATTCATCAAAAGAAAAATTATATTTTTTATTAGTATCGTATGGATATAGCCAACTTTTCTTAGAATTATTTAAATAATAATCAGGATTTTTATAACTGTAAGAATATGATAAAAATTTAGAATTTAATATTGTTTTAGGACTTAAAACATCAAAAAATTTGTAACATAATATTTTATAACCATATGGATCATGTCTTAAATATTTAAATGAAAGTTTCATATCATAAATACTTTTTAAATAGTCTTTTGTAAAATTTTTATAATTAAAAACCTCTAAAAAAGTTTTATCCATAACTACTTGTAATTGATTTGAAAAATTTCTAATTTTAAAAACTTCGCTGTAAACCTTATATTTTTTGTTATTAAATCCCTTTTTATTTAACATATAAATATCTAAAAAAGTTTCCATTTCATGATGCTTTGCATTATACTTAAAAGTTTCTTTTCTTTTTTTGTTAAATATCCCACAATTATATTCAACATATGGATGAATAGTAGAATCTAAGATATAATGTGTAATTAATCCATATACAAAAGTCATAACAATAATATTTTTTTCTAGACCATAATCTTTAATATTTTTTAATAAAACATCGAAAAACATATCACATTTATTATGATGAAAAAATCCGGCAAAATCACGTTTATTTTTGCTTTTTTTTGTTATTGGAAAATAAATATTAAAAAAGTTAAAAGGATCCATACTCTGTGCAAATATAGCCAAATAATTACTATCAAAACTAATATTTTTTTCTTTTTTCAATTTATTCATAACATCGTTAGCAAAGAAAAAATGCGTAACAGTTCCTGCCATATTTACACCTCTTTCACAAAATTATATCATACTTTTCACTAGATTTTCATGTAATTATATTAATATATATGATATACTTATTTATGGTGATACTATGAAAGATAAACAGTTCAAGAATTTAGATGAACAAGTAGAAATATTTAAGTATAAGGGGTTAATAATAAATGATGAAAAATATGCTAAAGAAGTATTATTAAGAGAAAATTATTTTTTCTTGAGTGGTTATAGACATTTATTTATGAATCCTGAAAATCCTAAATTTTATTTAGAAGGTACAACTTTTGAAGAACTTTATAGTCTGTTCCTTTTTGATAGGCAGTTTAGGAATATTATATTTAAAAATTTATTAATTGTCGAAAATAATGCAAAATCTATTTTTTCTTATCAACTTTCTAAAAAATATGGTTATAAAGAGCATGATTATTTAAAACCAAGCAATTTTGATATGTCACCAGATAAAAGTAGGCAAGTTAATGATTTAATAAAAAAGATGAAAAGGCAAGTTAGAGTAAATGGTTCACAACATACAGCTACAGCGCATTATATAAGTAATTATGGATATATTCCACTATGGGTATTAGTAAAAGTTTTATCTTTTGGTATTATTAGTGAGTTTTATTCCATATTAAAAATGGATGATAGAGTTTCTATTGCCAAAATATATAATATAAATGTTGAAGACTTAACAAATTATTTATCGTTACTTGCAAATTATAGAAATGTATGTGCACATGAAGATATTCTTTTCGAAAATAAAACTCAAAGAGAAATTAATAATACTGTTTATCACGCGCTATTGGGGATAAAAAAAGTAGATAATGAATATGTTCAAGGTAAAAATGATTTATTTGCTTTATTAATAATATTAAGACAACTACTTAGAAATGAGGATGTAAAAAATTTAATATTAGAAATTGATAGAGCACTAGAAAATTTAAAGCTTAATTTACACACTATTACTATAGAAAAGGTATTAGACAGAATGGGATTTCCTCATAATTGGGAGGAAATTGCCAATATAGAAAAGAGGTAATATTATTTGAAAAATAAAATATTAATTTTTATAATTGTTTTTGTAGCATTTATATCTGGTGGTGGAATGATGTATCTTTTTGTAGGAGATCCTTTTACTACTAGTGATACTAATTCATTAAATTCTACAAATTACAATAGCTGTAGTAACTGTATGAGTGGAACAATGGTTGTTAACAATGGTGGAATCACACAATCTGTTAATAAAATTTATGATGCAGTTGTAATGGTAAAGAATTATCAAAAGAATACTTTAGCAGGTTCTGGTAGTGGATTTATCTATAAAAAAGATGATAAATATGGATACATAATGACTAACCAACACGTTGTAGAAGATGCTACGACAGTAAAAGTAACTTTAGCTAGCGGTGAAACAATTGATGCAGATTTACTAGGTGGAGATGAGTACTTAGATATAGCGATTGTAAGAATTCCAGTTTCTAAAGTTATATCTGTAGCAACTATCGGAACAACAGAAAATTTAAGTTTAGGAGATACTGTATTTACAATTGGTACCCCTGTTGGAGAGAACTATTTTAATTCTGTAACTGGCGGATATATATCAGGATTAGACAGAAAAGTAACTGTTAGTGTTCAAGCAAATTCTGATTGGGTACAAGAAGTAATTCAAATTGATGCAGCAATAAATCCTGGAAATAGTGGAGGACCACTTGTTAATTTTAACGGAGAAGTAATTGGAGTAACATCGCTTAAATTAGTGGATTCGACAATTGAAGGTATGGGATTTGCTATTAAAATTGAAGATGCAATGAAGCATGTAGAAGATTTAGAAAATGGTAAAAAGATTGAAAGACCATTATTAGGCATAACTCACATAAATGCTACTGAAACATATACATTAAGACAATATGGAATATCACTTGCTTCTGATATAACATCTGGAGTAGTTGTATTATCTGTCGAAGAAGGCTCAGCTGCTGATAAAGCTGGATTGAAGAAAGGTGATGTAGTAATTGGTTTAAATAATGATGAAGTAACTAATACAGCATATCTAAAGTATTTATTATATAAATATAGTGTTGGTGATGAAATTAAAATTACTTATATAAGAGATAATGAAACAAAAACAGCAACCGTGACATTGACAGACGCAGCAGATTAGTTATATTATATAGTTAAACTTCAATAGAAAAGATGTGAACATATGAAACTTAAAAAGAATTCATTTATCCAAGGAGCATTTATTGCAACACTTGGAATAGTTATCAGTAAAATATTAGGAATTATTTACGTAATTCCTTTTTATGCTATTATAGGTGATCAAGGTGGAGCATTATATGGTTATGCTTATAATATTTATTCAATATTTTTAGGAATATCACAAGCAGGATTACCACTTGCTATGAGTAAGTTAATAAGTGAATATAATACTTTAGGTTATTATGAGACTAAAGAAAAAATATATAAAGTTGGGAAAACTTTTTTAAACATTTTAGGTGTAATATGTTTTCTAATATTATTTATATTTGCACCACAAATTGCAGATTTGATAATTGGCGGCGTTACTGATGGAAACTCACCAGAAGATATTATTTTTGTTATAAGGATAATTTCAACAGCAATATTAGTTGTACCAATTTTAAGCGTTTCAAGGGGATATTTACAAGGGCATAAATTTATAACGCCTACTCCAGTAAGTCAAATAATTGAACAAATAGTAAGAGTATTAATAATAGTAATAGGTAGCTATTTAATGTTAAGAGTTTTTAATTTTCCACTTAGAACAGCAGTTGGATGTGCTGTATTTGCAGCTACTGTTGGAGCAATATGTTCATATCTATATATATATGTAAAAATTAAGAAAAATAAAGAACAATTTAATGTAAAAAGTATAAAAAAAGAACCAAATTTAAGTACAAAAAAAATATTAAAAATGTTAATAATCTATGCTATTCCTTTTGTAATGATTGACTTATTTCGTTCTATTTATAATTCAGTTGACGTTATAACTCTTGTAAAATCATTAGTAAATAATTTTGGGTATCTTACAAAAGATGCAGAAACAGTAATGAGTGTTATTTCAACATGGGGATTAAAATTAAATATGATAATAATATCAGTTGTATCAGGTATAATGACAAGTTTGATTCCAAATCTTACGAGTAGTTTTGTAAGTGGAGACATGAAAGATGTTAATAAAAAAATAAACCAAACTTTACAGATAATTCTTTGTATATCACTACCTATGACAATTGGACTAAGTTTTATCACAACTTCAGTATGGAATGTATTTTATGGAATGTCAACCTATGGTGAAATAACGTATAGATATCTTGTTTTTGTTGCATTTGCTACTACTTTATTTACAGCAACCACTACAACAATGCAATTATTAAAAGAATATAAAATGGTATTTTTTACTCTTATAGTAGGTCTTCTTATAAAAAGTACTTTAAATATTCCGTTGATGTATTTATTTAATAATCTAGGAATTTACCCATTTTATGGTGCAATAACAGCAACAATATTGGGATTTGTGACTTCAGCAATAATATCTACAATACATATAAAAAGAAAATTTAATATAAATTATAAAACAACTATATCAGAAGCTAAAAATATAATAATTGCTGTAACTTTAATGTTAGCAGTAATGTTTGCAACAACATACATAATTCCATTAAAAGTAGAAGGAAGACTATTATCATTTGTCATTGCCGTAATATATGCCTTAATAGGTGGTACAGTATATCTTATATATACATATAAAACTAAAACTTTAGAAAATGTTTTTGGAAAGAAGTTTTTAAATAAAATTACTAATAAATTGAAAATAGTAAAACAATAAGGAGAGCAAAATATGAATTTTAAGGTAATTACTGAAAACGAATTTAGAGAATTTTCAAATAAACATAAATATGAAAGTTTTATGCAAACAGTAGAGTTAGGAAACTTAAAAAAAGAGTTAGGTAATGTAGTTTATTATGTAGGTGTGTCAAAAAGTAATAAAATTGTAGCAGCAACACTATTATTGGAAGAAAAAACTATATTTGACAAAAAAACGTTTTATGCACCACGAGGCTTTTTAATTGATTATAATGATATAGAAGTTTTAAGTTTTTTTACTTCAGAATTAAAAAAATTTATTAAAGAAAAAAAAGGATTTATGCTAACAATTGATCCTAATGTAATATACAGAGTAAGAACAAGTGATGGTGAACTTATCGATAATGATAAAGTTAAAAATGATTTAGCAATAAGTAATTTAAAATCTCTTGGTTATAAACATTTTGGTTTTAATAAGTATTTGGAAACAATTCAAGTTCGTTGGGGTTATAGATTACAATTAGATAAACCATACGAAGAAATTAAAGAGCATTTTTCTAAAAGTACTAGAAAAAATATAGATTCTTGTTATAAGAAAGGTTTACTTGTTAGAAAAGGAAAAATAGAAGATTTGCCAACAATGGAAGAAATTTTTGAAAGTACTTCTAGAAGAAAAGATTTCTTTTTTAGAAGCTTAGAGTATTATCAAAAAATGTATAAACACATGAAAGATTTAATGACTATCTATATTGCTTATTTAGATCCTAATGTATATTTAGAAAATACTAAGAAATTATTAGATGAAGAAAAGCAAAAGAATATAGAGATTGATAAAAAGATTAAATCTAATTGCGTTGGAACAAAATTATTAACACAAAAAGAAACTTCTGACAAACTGTTATTAAAGTATGAAGAAGAATTAGTTAAAGCTAAAGAATTTAAAAAAGAATATCCAAATGGTAAAGATATTGCTGTTTTATTGTCGATGAAATCAGGAAATGAATATTTAACTTTATCTAGTGGAACACTAGAAGAATATAAAAATTTTACTCCAAAGTATGCTTTATATGACTATCATATAAAAGACGCTTATAAAATGGGATATAAGTATGTTAATTTTTATGGAATAACAGGAGACTTTGAAAAAGGAAATAAATTTTATGGAATTTATGAATTTAAAAAAGGCTTTAATGGTAATGTTATTGAATTAATAGGTCAGTTTTCATTAAAAATAACTAATTTCTATGATATTTACATGACAATGAAAAAAATAAAAAACAAGATAAAAAAAAGAAAGTAATGATTAATCATTATTTTCTTTTTTTCTTCTTTTAGCACGATGTTTAATAACATTTCTATATATTGGAACTAATTTAGTAAAAGCAAAATACATAAATTTATGAGTTATTAAATCAAATTCACCCATAAATTCAATATAATCACCACCAAATTTCTTCTTAAATTCATGAAGACCTAATCTAGGATTATCTTTAGATAAATCTCCAATAGTACCAAATTGATCATATATTTTAATACCCTTATCATAACAATATTTTATATGTTCGTAATAAGTTTTATAATTAGAATAACTATCCATCAATATATTATGATTACCAGCATATAATACCCAAGCTTTGTCACCATATTCCATTACGACATGACCATTTAAAATAATTTCATCTTGATATTTATTTAAGGCTTCTTGATATTCTTCAATATAAGAATTTAGTTTATCTAAACGTTTATCTAGCTCATTTTTTTTTGTTTTAATACTAGTGCTTAAAGATTCTCTTTTATTAATTTCCTTTAATTCTTTTTCAACTTCTTTTTTTTCATTTTCATAAATATTAATAATTTTTTTAGGATTTACAGAACCAATAAAAAGATTCATCTTATTATCTTTATTATATATTTCATATAGAGTTTTGTAATACTCTAAATTATGAGAAACAAAATCTTTTCTATTTTCAGTTAAATCCATAAGATGACTAAAAGTTGGAATATCTTCAATAGTACCAATTCTAACATTTGTTTCTAATTTTTCAGCTTTATTAATTCTTTGCTTAGTCGTTTTTGAAAACTTATTCTTAAGAACATCAAAAGATTCATTCATATCAATTCTAAAAGTATATCTTGGCTGCATTGTTTCAAAATTTTTAGTAAATCCTAAATGCTTAAATCCTAATTTTAATAGTTCATTATATACTAATTTTGGATTTTTTTCTAATTTAATCTCTTCACCTAGATAGTTTTCCTTATGCCAAATAATATCAGGATCAATTTTTATAAATATAGCTCTGCGTTTTTTAGCAAATTTTTTAATATAGTTAGTAAAAACTTTTAATAATTTAAAATCATAAAAATTAATAACAAATCCACGTGGAGAATATAAATAACAATATCCAAAAGGAAGTTTTTTTTCTAGTAATAAAGCAGAAGCTTGAATGTTATTATTATCATCAACTAAACCAACATAATGTGGTATAAGTTTTTTTTCTTTTTTGGAAAATTCTCCCCATGCATAACTTTGCAGAAAGTGTGATTTTTCTTTATGATTTTTAACAAAATTCTCATAGCGTTCTTTATCAATATTTTCAATAAATTTCATATTATCATTATCCTTAATAATAAAAGTATAATATTTAATAATATAAAAGTCAAATACAGTAATTAATAAAGTTGATGAAGGTTGACTATTTGAATTTAATATAATAAAATTAGTTTGGTGATATTTATGAAGAAAATATTAAATTATTTTATTGCACTATTGGTTGTTTTATTAGTCGGATTAATAGTATTAAATATAGAAAATAATTTTCAATATAACAAGAAAATAAATAATATGGAAGAAAAGATAAAAAATATAAAAAAGGAAAATGATAGTCTTCAAAATAAGAAAAATAAAATACAAAATGAATATGATGAGCTTGAAGAAAATAAAGAAAAGGAAATAGAGGAGTATAAAAAATGGCAGTTAAAAGTAGAGAAATTAAAAGAATTACTATAATACTTATTTTAATTATATTGGTTATAGTTAATATAATGATTTACTTAGAAAGCAAAAGCTTAAATGATAAATATAAAAACTATAGCGAAGAATATCTTAATTTAAAAAAAGAAAATAAAGAAATTAATAAACAATTATTTAATTTAAATAATGAATTAGACACTATTAAAAATATAGAACAAAAGACAAAAAATATAAAAAAAGAATATTTTGGCAATATAAAAATATTAGAAGACAAAATATTAAATAATCAGTCTAAGCAAAAAATAGCCTATTTAACATTTGATGACGGTCCTTACTATAATACATATAAAATATTAGATATTTTAGATCAATATGATGTTAAAGCAACTTTTTTTACTACTAACATTAATGGTGAAACCTGTTATGATAATAAACAAGCAAATTGTCATTTAATGTATCAAGAATATTTAAAAAGAGGTCATACCATTGCAAATCATACTTATTCTCATGGAATAAAAAGAGGACTATACAATAGTGAAAAAACTTTTATTGATTCAGTAAAGAAACAAGAAGACCTTATAAATAGTCAAACTGGATATATAACAAATATTGTAAGATTTCCTGGTGGGAGTGCAACTGCTGGGAAATTAAAAAATTCAATAATTGAAGAATTAAGAAAAAATAATTATGGTTGGGTTGATTGGACCGCTCAGGATGGAGATGGAGGAAGTTTATCTTCTAAAGAGCAAGCTTGGCAGACATTTACAAATTCAATAGATAGTAATATTGAAGTTATTTTATTACATGATTACAATGGCATAACTACTTCTATTCTGCCAGATATTATTCAATATTTAAAAGATAATAATTATCTTCTATTACCTCTTTTTTATGAAAGTAATATGGTAAATAAATAAAAAAATCCTTTTAAAGGATTAACCATTTTATCCAAGTGCTACGTCCAAAATCATCATTACTGAAAAACCTATTAAAGTGAAGAGTGCCATTTTCTCTTTTTTTTCATTTGCCTGACTAGCTGGAATTAATTCTTGGACAACTACATATATCATAGCACCAGCAGCAAAAGCTAATAAAAATGGTAAAATAAATCTAATTTTTAAAACTAGTAATGCTCCAATAACTCCAGAAATAGGCTCGACAATTCCACTTAACTGTCCCC
The DNA here is from genome assembly GCA_944332205.1 of uncultured Bacilli bacterium. Lineage (GTDB taxonomy): Bacteria > Bacillota_I > Bacilli_A > RF39 > UBA660 > RUG13868. The sequence continues at coordinate 13,826 of CALVJN010000009.1, forward strand.
AAAAAAATGCTTGTTTTCTAGAAAAACCTTCACGCCTAAGTGGAACACTTACTGCCGTACCTTCTGGGAAGTTTTGTAGACCAATACCTAATGCTAAAATTGAAGCCGAAGCAACAGTAGCACCTTCTAAACCATAAAAAATAGAACCAAATGCAACTCCAACTGCAAGACCTTCTGGAATATTATGCAATGTAATTGAAAAAATTAGCATTAGAACACGTTTAAAACTGCTATTGTCTTTTTTATTATTTTTAGATAATTTATTATCAAAATGATTGAAAATTCTATCGCCTAAAAATAACAATAATCCACCAGCAAAGAAACCAACAAAAACAACTAACCATGAAATCATTTTTAAATTTTCAGCCATTTCTATTGCAGGAGATAATAAAGACCAAAAAGATGCAGCAATCATAACACCTGCAGCAAACCCTAACATACCATCCATAATATTTTTGTTTACTTTTTTGAAGAAAAATACTAGAGAAGCACCTAATAACGTTATTCCCCACGTAAAGCACGTTGCAATTAATGCTTGAACAATGGGATTTAAATTATTAAAAAAATCTATCATATATACTCCTTACCTGTATTTATCGTATGTTTTTAAATTATCTGTGTATAGGCTAATAACTAAAAAGTTTATAATTAAATTTAAGGTTTATATGACAATATTATTAAGCTAACATATTATAATATAGAGGAGTGATATTTTGAACAATAATAATTTTAGAGCAACTAAAAAGGTAGTAGTGGATGCTGGACATGGTGGTAGCGATCCTGGGGCTATTAACGGAAATGTGTATGAAAAAGATTTCAATTTAGAAGTTGCTAATTATATTTATAATCGTTTGAAAGAACTAGGTGTTCCTGTTTATATTACAAGAGACACAGATGAAACTCTGGATAGAAACGAAAGAGTAAGTAGAATTTTAAATGCTTTTGGAAATAATAGTGATGTTATCGTGTTATCTAATCACATAAATGCAGGAGGTGGCGAAGGTGCAGAAGTAGTTTACGCACTACGAAATGAAGAAACTTTAGCAAGATCAATTTTAGATGAGATTGGTAATGCTGGACAAAAGAAAAGATCTTATTATCAAAAAAGATTACCAGAAGATCCATCTAAAGATTATTACTTTATACAGCGATTAACAGGAAATACAGAACCAGTATTAATAGAATATGGCTTTATAGACAATAAAAATGATTTGTATAAATTGCAAAATAATTTGTTAGACTATGGTGAAGCAGTAGTGAAAGCAGTTACTAATTATATTGGAGTTCCATATATACCAGCAACACCAGGAATAGATAATAACATCTATATAGTAAAAAAAGGTGATAGTTTATATAGCATTGCTAACAAATATGGAATAACAGTAAATGAACTTAAAGCGGCAAATAATTTAACATCTAATTTACTTAATGTTGGGCAAACTTTAATTATTCCAACAATAAATCCAGACATAACATTACCAGAAAATTATATAGTATACACTGTGAAAAAAGGCGATACGCTGTTTAAGATAGCATCAGAATACAATATATCAGTTAATGATTTAATAGATTTTAATCAATTAACAACAACTTCTATAGTTATAGGACAGCAATTATTAATACCTACTAATGAAGAAGAAACAAATACTATTACATATATTGTTTTACCAGGTGATAGTCTTTGGAAAATTGCTAACAATTGTAACATTACAGTTGATGATATTGTAAAATTAAATAGTTTGCAAACGACCATAATTCAACCAGGAGATGAATTAAAATTATCAAAAAACTGCAATATAAACACTGACAATAATCCTGATAATAATATAAATGAAAACGATATAAAACATGTTGTAACAAAAAATGAAACACTATATAGCATTGCCCAAAAATATGGAACAACTGTTGACGATATAATAGAATATAACAATTTATCTACAAATGTATTACAACTTGGACAGATTTTATATATACCTAATACATCTGAATATATTAATTATTATGTTCAACCTAATGATAGTTTATATAGTATTTCAAGAAGATTTAATACAACCATTGATGCAATAAAAAAATTAAATAATCTAACTAGTGATACATTGTACATTAATCAATTACTACTAATTCCGTAATAATACAATAAAATTAAATATAAATTAAGTTTGATATTTATAATAATCATTATAAATATCTTTTTTTAAAAAAACAAACTATGTAGTGTCACATCAATTGTAATACTACAATATTAAATTAGTAAAGTTATTTTAATTATTGAATTATTTTGAAATAAGTCTATAATATTAGACAAAAAGGAAGTGCTGCTGTGAAAATAGATAGAGATGTTAATTCATATTTTGAAGATATTATTGAGTGTATGAATTGTATTCATAAAAGTGATGTATACGGCAATAATGAAAAAGAAAATTTAAATAATGTTAAAAAGAAAATTGAATACTGGCATAATAGTTACTTAAAAAGTAATACACTTAAAGAAATAAATCCCAATGATATAAAATATATGGATTTAGAAATTACTGATTTTTTTGACAAATATATTAAAATTGAATCAGTTAAAGAGAATTATTCTGAAAGATTATTATATGATTTTAGTCATTTGGCAAAAGAATGGAAAAATGAAATGCTAGGAGGAATGAAATAATGTCTGATAAATATAAGAACAATGAAGGGGTATATATAGATGCTCATACTGATAAAAGTGGAAAGGATCATGTAAGTTTTTATGATAAAGACCCGTCAGATTCTAGCCATAGCTCAATTCATGTAAATTGGGATAGTGAAACTGGAAAAGGTAGTATAGTAGATACTATAAGTGGAGATAAAGAAAGTACGGATATTAGTTGTTTTTTAACAACAGCTTGCATGAGACATTTTCAAGATAAATTTGATGATAATTGTTATGAATTAAGGGTTTTAAGATGGTTTAGAGATAATTTTATTTCACAAAAAGATATAGAATATTATTATAAAATTGCACCAATAATTGTTGAAACTATAAATAAAGAAGAAAAAGCAGAGATTATTTATGATTATATTTACGACAATGTAGTAGATTATTGTGTCGAACAAATTGAACAAGGAAATTATGAAGCTGCATATAGTAGATATAAAAATAGCTTTTTAACTTTAGAAGAACAATTTGCTAAACCAGCACTAATAAACAAATTTGTAAAAACTTTAAAATTAAGAATAAATAATAAAAATAGATTAATTAATGCCTAAGAATATAAATTAAAAGTAATATTAAATGTTATAAAAAGATGGATGATATTAAAAACTTTGATGTAGAAATAGCATACAAAGAATATATTTATCATGATGTATTAATTATGATAATCATGTAAAAAAATTCGTAATACCAGATGTAGTAGCATATTTATATAGCTAATAGTTATAGTAGAAAATGTTTATGTGATTCACCATTTTATAATCAAATTAATTCTCCAAAAGATAGTTTTTGGGATAGGGGTAAAGATAGAAATATTAATAATTAATTGGGCAAATTATAGATGTAAAAATAATTTGCAATATAATTAATTAATTTTTAGTTAGTAAATATAATATGTTAAAAATAAATGATAATAAATATAATGTTTTGTCTTCTCAAATTAAATTTGTCAATGCAAAATACAATAAGCAAAAAGGGTATTCCATTTTAGCAACAATTGATATTGAATTAAATGGAGTTAAAGGATATATTAGCTTTCATGTGGATTTTTTTTAATGATATTGATTTTATTGATAGTAATGTTATAGTAAAATTTGGAAATATATTTGATAATCAAATTGGAATGAATTTAAAGATAAATGATGAGCTAATTAAATTAGATTATCAAGGGATTTTAGATATAATTTGAATATAATTTGCCTGTCAAAAGAACAAATTATTATTAATATTGATTAAATTATTTTAAAGATATTAAATTATTAAAAATAAAAGGCTGGTGTAATGTGGAATATAATTTTGATATAAATAATAGAGCGTTTAGAGCGATAAAAGAAAGAAAAAAAAGAGTAGAAATAAGAGCAACTAAAGTAGGAAATAATCATTTTGACTATGGGATCTTAAAAATGAATGATATTATCCATTTTAATTCTTTTGATAATGAAAAGATTGATTGTATTATAACTGATGTAAATTGGTATAAGACTATTGAAGAATTATTAACTTTGGAAGGAACTAGATATACATTATCTTCAACTAATGATTTTAACGAAGGAGTTAAATCCATAAATAGTTTAAATGGATATGAAGAAGCAATAAAAACAAATGGGGTATATGCGATACATATAAGACCGATAAATTAGCTAAACTTTGACCATCGCGAGGTGATAGTCTTTGGAAAATTGCTAACAATTGTAACATTACAGTTGATGATATTGTAAAATTAAATAGTTTGCAAACGACCATAATTCAACCAGGAGATGAATTAAAATTATCAAAAAACTGCAATATAAACACTGACAATAATCCTGATAATAATATAAATGAAAACGATATAAAACATGTTGTAACAAAAAATGAAACACTATATAGCATTGCCCAAAAATATGGAACAACTGTTGACGATATAATAGAATATAACAATTTATCTACAAATGTATTACAACTTGGACAGATTTTATATATACCTAATACATCTGAATATATTAATTATTATGTTCAACCTAATGATAGTTTATATAGTATTTCAAGAAGATTTAATACAACCATTGATGCAATAAAAAAATTAAATAATCTAACTAGTGATACATTGTACATTAATCAATTACTACTTATTCCATAATAATACAATAAAATTAAGAAAAGGATATAATAATATAGCTGAAAAAGTTTTAGGCTTTAAAATCCTAAATCAAATAGTATAGGAATATAAACTTAATTATACTGTCGCATGAAAAATAGTATAAAAAAGATATTGCATTTATCAAGAAAAAAATAAATGGATTCATAAGTCTTACAAACATAATACTTTTTTATAATTAGCTAGTAATCAACAAAAGTATATATTTTATAAAAGTGTAACATATGATTGATTTCTCTAGAGTATAAATGTATAATAGCTTTCTAGTTCGCTAGTAAATATTAAAAAATATGATATAATTAAGATACTGGTAAAAAGTATCTTTTTATTTATATAATTGAATGTGGAGGCTATGTTATGAATATTTTAGCAGAAGAACAAAAAAAACTTTATGAAAAAGGAATAACAGAAGAGGAGTTAAAAAAAAGAGAGGAGGCATTTTTAAAACTTTATTATAAACTAAGAAAAAAGGATGAAGAAAAAATATGGAATAGATTATCATTGAAGCAAAGACAAAAAATTCACTGGATAATTTTAAATATATATAGAATAAAAAACCGTTTAGGTGGATTTAATTATGAATTAATAAATAATGAGCGTGAAAAAACTGATAGACCAATTATATTTGCAGTTACACATGTTGGAAAATTTGATATTGAAGTTGTTAGCGAAGCTATAAAAGATCATTATTATTTGCTTTCTGGAGATTATGAACACATTCAGGGAATAATTGATTCACCCTTTTTATCATTAAATGGTGTTTTCTATTTTAATGAAAAAGTAAAAGATGATAGAAAATTGGTAACTGAAAAAATGATTAATCATTTAAATGATGGTGGAAATTTGATGTATTTCATAGAAGGAACGTGGAACTTATCACCAAATTTGCCAATGCTACCATGTTATTGGGGAATTGTAAATATTGCAAAAGAAGGAAATGCTATTATTGTTCCAATAGCAGCGGAACAATATGGCAAGAACTTTAAAATAAATATTGGAAAAAATTTTGATATGACTAAATATGAAGATACTATCGAAGGGAAATCATGTGCTATAAATGATTTAAGAGATGTTTTGGCAACTCTTAAATGGGAAATTTGGGAAACTGAACCACAATTGATTCGAGAAGATATAATAGGTGATGAATGGACTAATTATGTTTCTGAAAGATTTAAAGAATGGCCTTATTTTAATGAAGAGTATATTGAAGGATTAATTTATAAACCAAAAGATGTTGTTACTAGACAAGAAGCTTATGGTCCAATAAAAAAACTTGTCCCTAACAGAAATAATGCATTTTTATTTAATAAAAGATTAAAGGATAATATATTTAGAGATTAGATTTTTTAAGATAGGAGAAAATGTATGTCTAATGGGTATTTAACTGGTTGTGCTTTAGTAATTGCCATATTAATTACTATAATGTTTTTTATAAAAAAGAGCATAAATAATATTGAAACAAAAATATTTAAAAAAATGTTAGTATGTAATATTTTTGAAGCTTTAACAACAACATTAATTGTTATCGTTGCACTAACTATTAATTCCAATATGGTTTTTAAATTACTAAATAGGATAGATATAATATGGATTATTAGCTGGTGTAGTTTAATGTTTTACTACGTATATAGCATTTCATCTTTTTCAAAAAAGCACCAAATTAAAAGATTTATATATGCTGTAAATGCAATAATATTTGCTCTGACACTTGTGTTAAATGTTGAAATTATAAATAAGAATGGTATATTAAATTCTACAGGTCCATTAACTTATTTAGGCTTAATTGGTGCAGTTTTCTATATTGTTTTAATGATTTTAATATTGATAAAATCTAAAAATAATGACAAATTAGATACTAAAAAGTATATACCTCTTTATTTCTTAATGCTATTATTAGTTATTGTAGCAATTTTAAGATTAACTATACCAGAAATAAACTTTATTTCTATTTCATTAAGTTTAGTTGATATGATTATGATTTTTACTATAGAAAATCCTGATATAAAAATGATTACTCAATTAAATTTAGCAAAAAATCAAGCAGAACGTTCTAATAGAGTAAAGAGTGATTTTTTATCAAGTATGTCTCATGAAATAAGAACACCATTAAATGCCATTGTAGGGCTTTCAGATGATGTTGCAAGTTATAAAAATCAAGTCCCTAAGGAGGTAATAGAGGATATCGAAGATATACAAAATGCCTCTCAAACACTTTTAGAAATAGTTGGTAATATATTAGATATTAATAAAATTGAAAGTGAAAAAATGGATATAGTAGAATCGCCATATAATTTTAAAGAAGAAATTACTAAAATGGCGAGAGTAACCGCAACAAGAATTGGTGATAAATCAATAAATTTTAAAATTAACATGTCAGAAGATATTCCTTACGAATTGATTGGTGATAGAATACACATTAAAGAGATTATTAATAATTTACTTACTAACGCGATTAAATATACAGAAAAAGGAGAAATTAATTTAAATGTTAAATGCATTAATAAGGAAAATAATTGTTTATTGATAATAAGTGTTAAAGATACAGGAAGAGGCATAAAATCAGAGAATATTAGTAAGTTGTTTACAAAGTTTCAACGTTTAGATGAGGATCGAAATACAACTATAGAAGGAACTGGATTAGGTTTAGCTATCACTAAAGCATTGATTGATATGATGGGTGGAAAAATAAATGTTCAAAGTCAATTTGGTCAGGGTTCATTATTTATAGTACAAATACCACAAAAAATTAGTAAATTAGTTAATCCTATGACAGAAGAAAAAGCTGTTCTTAAAATAGAACAACCTAATAGTTTAAATGATAGAAAAGCTGATTTAATAAATAATAATCTCAATACTAAAAAAGTTTTAATAGTTGACGACAGCAAGTTAAATATAAAAGTAGCCAAAAAAGTCTTATCTAATTTTAATTTGCAAGTAGATGAATGTGATAACGGATTTGATTGTTTAGAGCGAGTAAATAATGGAATAAACTATGATCTTATTTTAATGGATATCATGATGCCAGAAATGTCCGGAGAAACCACACTTGCTAAATTGAAAAGTAATCCTCAATTTAATATCCCAGTAATTGCACTTACTGCTGATGCAGTTGCAGGTGCAAGGGAAAAGTATATATCAGAAGGATTTACAGATTATTTAGTAAAACCATTTACCAAAGAACAAATGAAAGAAAAAATAGATTTAATTTTAAATCAAGATAGTAAATAAAAAATAGTACATTTAAAAGACTTATAGTTTGTGATATGTTGAGTTATAATATATATGTTACAAATATAAAATAAAAAAAAGATACCATTCTGATATAATTAAGTTAAAAGACAAAAATTATACGAAAGAGTGGTATCTATGAAAACTATAACAGAAGAAATGAAATTTAGAAATAGATGATGCGAATTTGCATTAAAAAATAGTGTAACAAAAACAGTAAAAAGATATCATACAAATAGATAGTTTATATATGAACAATTAAAAAAGTATGATGGAACGATAAGAAGTTTAGCTTTAGGGGCAATATAACCATATTCACATTCAAATGTGTATATAAATTTAGAATTAGAATTAATAAATAATATGAAGTTTCAATATGGAATAGATGGGTTAGAGATGTATATGTTCAATTAAAGAAAAGCGAATATACAAGAAGTTATGATTAAATAATAAAGTAAATAAAAAACTGCCTAAAAAGAAAATAAAATTAAGAATAAGATATAGAAAACAGGAAAAATACATGGAGGATATCCAAGAGATAAAGTTCAAGTAGATATAAAATATTTTCCAAGTGAATGTTTGTTATTTGATACAATAGATAAAAAGTATTATCAAATAATAGCAATAGATGAATATTATAGAAAAATAATATTAGAAATAGTTGACGAAAAAAGTGTAACTAATACAAGTATATTTATAAAAACTTTAGAAGAAAAAATTGAGTTAAAGATAAATATAATACAAACTGATAATGGACCTGAATTTGTAAATAATCAACGGAAAACAAATCTACCAATACTATTTGAATTAACATTAAAAGAACTTGGAATTAATCATAGAAGAACTAGGTCATATTTGCAATGGCAAAATGGAAAGGTAGAACGAAGTCATAAAATAAATGGAAAAAGTTTTTATAGTAAAAATGAATTTACATAAGTAGTATATCTAAAAAATAAAAAGATATAATAATATAGCTGAAAAAGTTTTAGGATTTAAATCAAATATTAGAAGAATATAAACTTAATTATACTGTCGCATGAAAAATATTATAAAAAAGATATTGCATTTATCAAGAAAAAATTAATGGATTCGTAAGTCTTACAAACATAATATTTTTTTATAATTAGCTAGTAATCAACAAAAGCATATATTTTACAAAAGTGTAACATATGATTAGTTTCTCTCTTGTTTTTTTAAAAAAAGAAAATTAATTATTGAATTTTATCTTCATAAATGCTAAAATATAATTACATTTCATAGGGAATTAGTTCAGTTGGTAGAACGCAGGTCTCCAAAACCTGATGCCGTGAGTTCAAGTCTTACATTCCCTGCCATAGATTATCAGACTTTTCTTTAAATATATAAAAGAAAAGTCTTTTTTTTTAAAATAATTAATTACAAAATTTAATTATCTTTTTTTTAATTTAACTTTATTTTTAAATTTTTTTAAATCTTCTACATCACATTTTTCATCTTCATTATAAAATATTGGAATAATAAAACTATCAAAATCATATGAAAATTTATACCCTAAATTAGTTAATAATATATTAAGAAAAGTTTTTGCTGTTCTCGAATTGCCATCGCAAAAAGGCTGACTAAAAATTATAATCGAAACAGTAGTTAATATAGATGTTAATAATTCATCTTGACTTTCTATGGTATCAATTTTAAAAAACAAATCAGTCAATATATCTTCATAAAGTTGTAGTCTATCTTCACTAAATTCACGTATATTAAAATTTTTAGAACTTGGTATAAATTTATGATTTATTTCTATTAAATTTGAAAAATATGGGTATTTATTATGTAATGTATTCAAATCCATCACCTGCAAACTAAGATAGTAAATTATATTATAATAACATTTTACAATATGCAACAAATTTTAATTATATTAATCAAAATTTTATTACTAACTAATAATAAATAAACTTATTTTAAATATATTTAATTGAGGAGTGTGATTTTATAAATATTATTGATAAAAAATTTAACAATTTAACAAAAGAAATAAAAAGGTTAAGTGAGCAAGAAATTTATTACAGAATTAGAACTAATTTTAATAAAGTTTCTAAAGAAACACAACTTAGTTGTATGAATTTCTTTAATAAATTTGGCTATTGGGGAAATCTTGATTTAGACAATGATATTTATGAAGAAATAGAACTAAAAGCTAAAGAATTATATAATCATATTGATGATTTTATTTGGTTATATGACAAACTTAAAGATTATCGCTCAAAAAAAACACTATATGCAATTTTGAATAATTGGTATAACTACGATTTTAAAACAACAGCAGAAACTAGGGAAATATTATATGATTGTTATTTTGATTTAGATTTAATAAAAATAGAAAAAGAAGAAGTTTTTGTTGATTTAGGAGCTTATACAGGTGATACCATATTATCATTTATAGAAAATTATGGAGAGGATTCTTATAAAAAAATTTATTGTTATGAAATAACTCCTGATACCTTTGGGATATTAAAAGAAAAACTAAAAGATTATAAAAATATTGATTGCCGATTAAAGGGAGTATCGAATAAAGAAGAAATATTATATTTTGATAATAAGGAGGGAATAACTTCTGCAAATTCTTTAGATAAAGAAGGAAACATAAAAGTAGAAACAGTAACTTTAGATAATGATATAAAAGAAAAGATAACCATGATAAAGGCTGACATTGAAGGGTTTGAACAACAAGCGATAGAAGGAGCCCAAAAACATATTTTAAATGATCATCCAAAATTAATGCTTTCTGTTTATCATAAAAATGAAGATTTATGGAAAATTGCTAGAATGATATATAACATATCAGATAAATATCAATTTTATTTAAGGTATAATTCTTCTCCTGTTTATCCAACAGAAATAACATTAATAGCCATATAAACTGTATAAAAACTATATAAAAATAACATTATATAATGTAAGAAAAAAATAACAAAAAATAGCACTCTCTATTGACAAGTGCTAAAAAAGTGCTATAATTATAATTGTGAAAGGATGATGAATATGAAATTAATACCAAGAAAATATTTCTTAGATGATGTATTTGATGACTTTATGACACAAAATAATAACACAATGAAGTGTGATGTTTATGAAAAGGATGGTAATTATAATATAGAAGTTGATATTCCAGGTTTCAAAAAAGAAGACATTAAAGTAGAAGCAAAAGATGGATATTTAACAATAACAGCCGAAAAGAAAGAACAAGAAGATGAAGAAAACAAAAATTATATTTGCCATGAAAGAAGATATGGAAAATATGAAAGATCTTTCTATTTAGGTGATTTGAAAACTGATGATATAAGTGCAAAATTTGAAAATGGAATTTTAAAAGTTAGAGTGCCAAAAGTCGAAGAATCTGAAAATAAGAAACTAATCGAAATAGAATAAAGTTTAAAGAAGCAAAACATAATGCTTCTTTTTTTTATTGCCAATATTAATATTAGTTGTTATAATTCAATCAAAAGAGGTATAGAATGGAAAAAATTAAAAAAATAGATTTACATCTTCATTTAGATGGATCAATTAATAAAGAATATGCAGAAAAACTTTTAAATAAAAAATTAACTGATGAACTAACGATAAAAGAAAAATGTAACAACTTAAAAGAGTATTTAGATAAATTTAATTTACCTATTTCTTTATTACAAACAAAAGAAAATTTAGAAGATTTCAGTTATCTTTTAACAAAAGATTTAGTTAATGATAATGTTATATATGCTGAAATTAGATTTTGCCCATTATTTCATACACAAAAAGGATTAAGCGAAGAAGAAGTAATTCAATCAGTTTTAAATGGTCTTAAGAAAAACAGACAAATAAAAACTAATTTAATATTATGTATGATGCGAAATTTAGATTATAACCAGAACGTTAAAATAATTGAACTTGCATATAGATTCTTAAAAAACGGAGTTGTAGCATTAGATTTGGCAGGAGATGAAGAAAAGTATAACAATGATAAGTTTGTAGAACTATTTAAACTTGCTAACAAATTAAATATACCTTTGACTATACACTCAGGAGAAGTTGGAGACTATAACAATATTTTATCAGCAATTAAATATGGTGCTAAAAGAATAGGTCATGGCATAAACGCAATAAAAGACTTAAAAATAATTGAAGAAATAAAAAAGAATAATATTACTTTAGAAATTTGCCCTACTAGTAATGTTCAAACTAATGCTATTAGTAAATACGAAAATCATCCAATAAAGAAATTATATGAATGTGGAGTAAAGATAACAATAAATACCGATAATAGAACAGTATCTAATATAACATTAAGTGAAGAATACAACAAATTAATAAATGATTTTAATTTTACTATTCAAGATTTTAAATTAATAAATATAAATGCAATTAATTCATCTTTCTTAGATGATAATGAGAAAAAACAATTATTAGAAATAATGAATGAAAAGTAAGAGTAATGAGGAAACTATGGAAGAAGAATACAAAAAAATTGAAAAAAGCATTATAAAGAAATACCGAAAAGAAATATGGGGAAGATTTGTAAGAGCAGTTAAAGATTATGAATTAATAAAAGAAAATGATCGAATAATGGTTTGCATATCTGGTGGAAAAGATTCATTTTTACTAGCAAAATGTATTCAAGAATTAAAAAGACACAGTAAAATAAACTTTGATGCTGTTTATGTAGTAATGAATCCTGGTTATAAAAAAGAAAATATTGATAAAATAATTGAAAATTCAAAAATATTAAATATTGATATTGAAATATTTAACAGTGATATCTTTGCTGTCGCTGAAAAATTAAACAAAGAAAAACCATGTTATATGTGTGCTAGAATGCGTCGTGGATATCTTTATAGTAAAGCGAAGGAATTAGGATGCAATAAAATAGCACTTGGGCATCATTTTGATGATGTGATAGAAACTACACTGTTAAGTATATTTTATGGGGCAGAATTTAAAACAATGTTACCTAAATTACATAGCACAAACTTTAAAGGACTAGAATTAATAAGGCCATTATATTTAGTAAAAGAAAATGACATAATCGCTTGGAAAAATTTTAATAACTTGAATTTCTTAAATTGCGCATGTAACTTTACAGAAAAAATTAATGAAGATTCAGAACTAAGTAAAAGAATAGAAGTAAAAAATATAATTAAATATTTAAAGACTAAAAATAAAAATATTGATTTTAATATTTTTAATAGTACAAATAACGTTAATTTAAATACAATTTTAGGATATAAAAAAGATGGTAATCAATATACTTTTTTAGATGATTATGATAAAGATTAATAAATTAATATTGAATTAACAAATATTTATGATATAATAATTATTGATAATAATTATCATTAAGGAGTAGTTATGAATTCTAGAAACACAAATCAGAAAAAAATAATTCTAGAAACTCTAGTAGAAACAAAAACACATCCAACAATATCAGAACTATATAAATTAATATTAGAAAAAAATTCATCTATTGGTAAAGCAACGTTATATCGTAATATAAAAAAATTTATAAAAGAAAATAAGATTAAAGTAATAAAAACTAAAAAAGGTATAGTACGTTATGATTATTCTTCAAAACATATTCACTATGAATGTTTAAACTGTGGTAATATTTTTGATATATATGATGACGAATTTCTAACTATTTTAAATAGTAGAAAATGGATTGAAAATAAAAACATTATTGACTTTAATTTTATAATATATGGGTATTGTGATGATTGTAATAAAAAACTTAATGAATAGTTATTAAAATAAATTTATTAAAAGTAAATTTATTTTAAAATAAATAAAATGGAGGAAAAAAATGAAATACGAAGACTTAAAAGGGACAAAAACAGAACAAAATTTAATGACAGCATTTGCTGGAGAAAGTCAAGCTAGAAATAAGTATAGCTATTATGCATCAAAAGCAAAAAAAGATGGATATGAACAAATAGCAGCAATTTTTGAAGAAACTGCTAACAACGAAAAAGAACATGCTAAATTGTGGTTTAAATACCTACATGGTGGAGACATACCTTCTACAGAAGAAAACTTAAAAGATGCAGCAGCTGGTGAAAATTATGAATGGACAGATATGTATGCTAGCTTTGCAAAAACAGCTAAAGAAGAAGGGTTTAATGAATTAGCTTATTTATTTGAAGCAGTTGCAAAAATTGAAAAAGAGCATGAAGAAAGATATTTAACATTATTAAAAAATGTTGAAGATCAAAGGGTTTTTGAAAAAGATGGAGATAAAATTTGGATTTGTAGAAATTGTGGGCATGTTTATGTTGGTAAAAAGGCACTAGAAGTATGTCCAGTATGCAAACATCCAAAAAGTTACATGGAAGTAAAAGCTGACAATTATAAATAATTAAATATGATAAATCAAGAGACATATCTCTTGATTTTTATTGTCAGCAATAGATTAAAAGAACTCTTTTTTAAGTACTTTAGTAGTATCCTTCTGCTCAATACTTCTTTTTAAATCTACTAAAGTATTTTTTAAAATTAAAATATTATCAATTAAATTTTTAAAGTCATAAGATTGTTTGTTTATTAAAAATATATTATTATCTAAATAATTTAGCATGTCCTCTAAAGCACCGATAGCATCACTAATTAAATTATTAGCCAATGATATATCATTAACAGCTCCATTAAATAAAGATTGAGTGTCTACTCTTTTTTCATTAAAAAAGTTATTTTTGATACTTAAAATTTGAATAGAAACAAGAACTGAAGTGTAAATATCATTAATCTCATTTAAATATTTCTTTATTATATATTTAAATTGAATATCTAAATTAAATATTTTTTTATATTGTGAATTAGTAAAATATGCAAAAGTATTTATTTTACTTTTTTTTCTATTTAAAATGAAAGGAACAATAGCTTTCTTTTTTTTATTCCAATTAAAATTTACATTATTTTTTTTAGCTTCTATTTTTCTTTTTTTCTCTTGTTTTTCTTCTTTTATTAAATAATTATTATTTGAATTAGATGTATTGATCTTTTCTTCTTTATTAACTATATATTTTTTTAAGTTGCTGTTATTTTTACTATGTTTAACTTTTATATCAACAAGTTTAAATTTATTATAATTATTTTTATGATTAATTTTTAGTCTTTTTTGTACTTTATAAACATTTGAATCAACTTTAGAAATTTTTCTATCTTTTTTCTCCCATTTTTCTAAATCAAAATTCTTCTTTATTAATTTTTCATCTTTTGGTGTTTGTTTAGATATATTATTGCTATTTACTGTACTAATTTTGATAGTATCTTCTTCATTTATATTTTCTATTTGTTTTTTATCTTTTTCTTTAACTTTTTTAATATTATCTTTAGAATTATTGTTAGATAATTCTTTAACATATATTTTATTTTTTACATAAAAAAAATTTAATTCTAATCTTTCTTTCGCTTTTTTTACTAAATAATCAATATCTCTTTTATTAACAGATTCTAAATATTTTATTTGCTCCTCTAATTCTTTGACATCTGTTGGGTCAACATAATTGTCGTTTATATAAGTTTTTATTTCTTTTATTAATAATCTACTTTCAAAATTTAAATTCTTTTTTTCTTTTTTTATCTTTGTTGCATTATTATTTTTTTGAATGACAGCATTAAATGGCAAAAAAATAATTTCAATGATAAAAAGCAAAAAGTTAATTATAATTCTTTTCTTTTTTCTTTTCTTCATAAAGCACCTTCAAATAAAAATATAATCAATATTATATTATAATAATTTAATTACTGCAATTTATATTCGATAATTTACTTATTAATATATAAGTGTTATAATTCATATATAAAAAGGGTGTGATAGTTTGATAGTTACCATGTTACTTGCCATATTACCGACTATAGTTTTAGGTTACTTTATATATAAAAAAGATATTATAGAAAAAGAACCAATTAATCTACTTGCCAAGTTGTTTTTTATTGGAGTCCTTTTAACTATTCCAGCAGCTTTTTTAGAGAATTTTTTAATTGGTATTATAGACCTTAATATAAAGAATATAGTTTTAAAAGCTTTTGTTTTATCATTTTTTTGTATTGCATTAATAGAAGAAGGATATAAATATTTATTTTCTTACTTAATTGGTTACAAAAACAGAAATTTTAATCACATATATGATAGTATTGTTTACTGTGTTTTTTTGTCACTCGGATTTGCGACATTAGAAAATATTTTATATGTATTAGAATATGGTAAATCTACAGCTATATTAAGAGCAGTAACATCAGTTCCAGCACATGTCTTTTATGGGATTTCTATGGGATATTATATGGGTATTGCAAAATATTATGAAAAAAAATTTAATAAGTTTAAGGAGTTAAAAAACAAGATGTTAAGTTTTATTTCCCCAATAATAATTCATGGAATTTTTGACTTTCTTTTATTGACAGAAAATGAAATAATGATTACCATATTTTTTATATTTGTATTTTTTATGTATATAATAGCATATTTTCAAATAAAAAAACACTCAAAAGTTATGACAATGCTAGAGTAAAGAAGAGGTTTTTATGAAAGAAGTATTTGATAGTAAAAAAAAGATAATATTATTTTCACTAGAATTGTTTTTATTAACAGCTATAATTATAAATATATTTCCAAATAATTTACAAACATTGTTAGTAAAATTATTGTATCCAATATATTTTTTTATATTAACTTTTGGATATTCTTATAGACATAATTTAAATTGGGATATCACAATAATTCTAATGATGTTATATATGATAGTTGGATATTTTTGCCTTTTCGATAACATTAGTGGAATTATGATTTTAGAATCTTTAATTACTGGTTTTCTAGCAAATATATTTTTAATAATATTCAAGAAAAAAAATAAACATGATATAAAATATGAAAAATATTCGCAAAAAATTAAATATATAATAAATTTTTCTATACCATTAATTTTAATTCTAATTTTAGAGATTTATTTTAAAATTTGTACATTCGAAATGCCTGATATAAGAATAGAAATTAACGCTTTTATAATCATGGTTGTCATAATCTATGCTATATTTTTATTTTTATTATCAATACTAAGAGATGGTTTTAGAACAAATTTAATATTTTCCATAATTTTTTTAATTTTATTTGTAGCAAATCAAATGAGAATTTTTTATACAAGTGATACATTGTTATTAACAGATTTTTTATTTCTACAAACAACTGGAGAAATTGTAAATTTTGTTGATGTTACCTTAATCAATTCTATAAAGTATATATTGACACCAACTATTATAGTAATAATACTATTTACTTATTTGCTAATAATTAATTATAGGTATAATATAAAAATAAAGAAAATTAAAATAGTTATTCCAACTTTTTTTTGTTCATTATTTATTATTCTTGTTTTATTTATACCTTTAAAAAATATAGATAAATTTATTTTAAACAAAATATACGATAATAAGAAAGTAACTGATTATACTATATCTGTAAGCAATACAAGATATTATTATAAATATGGAGTAATTAGCGGAATGTATGGTAAATTTCTAGAAAGTAGAAGGTATGAACCAGAAAATTATGATGAAGAAGGATTGAAGTATATTATTAATAACGCCAAAAGAATTACTCCTACGTGGAAAAAACCAAATGTAATAGTTATTTTTTCTGAATCCTTTTGGGATATATCAGCATTAGAAAATATAAAATTTGATAAAGACATTATTGAAAACTTTCATAAGTTACAAAACGAAGGTAAAGTAATTGATATGATTTCTCCAGCTTATGGAGGAGTAAGTGCTAATGTTGAATTTGAAATTTTAACCGGAGGAAGCCTTAATTATTTTAGCAAAGGATATATTCCTTATATGCAACTATATGATAATAATTTAAAAGAAGGAATTCCCTCTATAATCACGGAGTTTAAAAATAATGGGTATAAGACCGTAATTTTAAATTCATCTAGTAAAAATATGTTTAACTGTGATAGAGTATATAATTATTATCAAGTTGATGAAAAAAGACATCTTTATGATGAATTAGACCTAAATGGAAAATATGTTAGTGATAAATATTTAACTGATGAAATAATTAAATACTTTAATAATAAAAATAAAAACGAAAAAACTTTTTACTTTACAATTACAATGGGCGGACACATGCCATATTATGAAGAAAGATATAACAAATATGATTTTTCGATAATTGAAAGTCCTTATAATAATGATATAAATGGAACAATTAAAGCTTATGCCGAAGGAATTTACAAAGCAGATCAAGAACTTGGAAGATTGTACGATTATATAAAAAATTATGATGAAGATACAATCATTGTCTTTTTTGGAGATCATTTACCTCATTTACAGACAGAAAATGGTTATGATGCATTATTTGAAATTGGTTATTTAAATAATGAATATGACTTAAATAGTGTTTATCGTCAATTTAATACAAAAGCATTAATTTTAAGTAATTATGATTTAAATTTTGGAGATATAAAATATTTGAGCCCAGATTTATTGTTTACATATATTATGAATAATATGGATTTAGAATTATCAGCATATTACAAATGGTTATATACCACGATTGAAGACTTACCATCTTCTAATTATGTTGTTAGTATTGATAACAATGGAAATTTATATTATACTTTAGGTCTAGAAGAAAAAATGAATGATACATATAAATTAAGGGAAAAAGTTCAATATATGTTGTTTAAATAATAATATAAAATAAATTTAATAGATAAGTATAATTGCAAATTAAAATTTTAGAAAGTGTGTAACGATAAATGATATTAGATAAAATAAATAACCACGTGGATTTAAAAAAGTTAACAATAAAAGAAAAAAAAGTCTTGGCAAAAGAAATTAGAGAATTTCTTATTGAAAAAATATCTAAAAGTGGTGGACATTTAGCCTCCAATCTAGGAATAGTAGAGATTACAATAGCACTTTTAACTAGTTTTGATATAGATAATGACAAAATAATATTCGATGTTGGACATCAAAGTTATGTTTATAAAATTTTGACAGGAAGAAAACAATATTTTGATAATTTAAGAAAGTATAAAGGACTAAGAGGTTTTCCATATCGAAGAGAAAGCAAATATGATTTTTTTGAAACTGGACATAGTAGTACTTCTATATCAGCCGCGCTAGGCATGGCAAGAGCACGTGACATAAATAAAGAATCATATAATATTGTTTCGGTAATTGGTGATGGTTCAATTAGTAATGGTATGAGTCTAGAAGCAATTAACGATTTAGGTTACCGAAAAACTAAAATGATTATAATTTTAAATGATAATGGTATGAGTATTTCTTCAAATGTTGGAGGAATATCTAGCTATTTAAGTAGAATAAGCATAAATGAAAAATACTTAAAAATAAAAAACAAAATGAAGCATTCTCTAGATGATACTGTTATAGGAAATATTTCTATAAAGTTTTTGTCAAGAATAAAAGATGGTATGAGAACTTTTTTAGTACCATCAAAATATTTTGAAGCGATGGGATTAACTTATATTGGACCCATAGATGGGCATGATATAGCATTAATGACTAAAGTTTTTAATAGAGCAAAAAAGTCTGAAAGTCCTATTATTGTTCATGTTGTTACAAAAAAAGGATTTGGGTACATGAAGGCAATGGAAAATCCAGAATTATACCACGCTGTTTCTCCGTTTAATTGGAAAGAGGGAATAAAAAAATCTCAAATAGAAACTTATTCAAGTCGTTTCGGTAAAGTAATGATTGACATTGCAAAAAATAATAGTAAAATAGTTGCAATAACTGCTGCAATGAAAGATGGAGTAGGATTGCAAGAGTTTTTTGAAAAATATCCAGAGCGAAGTTTTGATGTAGGAATTGCAGAAGAACATGCTGTAACATTTGCAGCAGGACTAGCAACCTGTGGTATGATACCAGTCGTTGCTATATATTCGACATTTCTGCAACGCAGCTTTGATCAAATAATACATGATGTTTGCATGCAAAATTTACATGTTATATTTGCAATAGATCATGCAGGAATTGTTGGAAATGATGGAGAAACTCACCAAGGGATTTTTGATTTATCATATCTTTCACTAATACCAAATTTAATAATAATATCTCCAAAAACAATAAATGAAATAGATAAAATACTAAAGTGGTCAGTAAAACAAAAATATCCTATAGCAATTAGATATCCTAAAGGAATAGATGAAATTTCTTTAAATCCAATTTCTAGTATTTCATTAGCAAAATGGGAGGTAATGTCATATGGTAAGAACATTGCAATAATTGCTACAGGGAAAATGGTACAAAAAGCAGTACTGGCAAAAGAAAAATTTAAATTAGACATTACTATAATAAATGCAATATTTATAAAGCCTGTTGACAAAAAAACTTTGAAATATCTGGCTAAGAATAATTATAATATAATCACAATAGAAGATAATACTTTAAACGGTGGTTTATCTTCACAAATTCAATTACAATTGAATAAATTTGTCTATAAGAAAACAATAACTGCAATAGGCTTTGAAGATAAATTTATAGAACAAGGTAGTCAAGAAGAGTTATATAGCCAAGAAAAAATTACTATTAAAAGAATAAAATGTGAAGTTGAAAAAATAAGGAGAAAATATGGAATATAAAAGTAGTTCGATGAAAAAGTTAAAAAAAATAGATTACGCACTTTTAGAGACATTAATGAAACATCCTAATTTTAATCCAATAGATTTAATGCTATCAATTACATTTATGGAAAATTTTCCTAGATATATAACCTCTCAAAATAATGCAAGAGACATAATTGCGTCTTTAACACGTGATGATATTATAAGAGAAGTTGCAAAGCAAGCTTTGAAAGTAGCAGTAGTCGATAAGAGTATAGGAAATCTTCCTGGAAAGCAAAGCTGTTCTCAATTTCTAGATTATATTAGTTCTTTTGAAAATAAAAAATTAAACATAATAGAAATACTAAAAAACAATCCTAGACAATTAGAAGAATTAGTTAAATCGTTTGCAAGTATAAGATATTGTAATAGGAATCCTAAACTTATCGAATTTCTAGATAATTATTCCGAACACTATATCAATGACTATTTAATATCATTAGAAGAAGATAGTGCTTTAAAAAAAATGGGAATATTTAATATAAGATTGTTTTCAGAATCTATTAACAAATGCCGTGAAGATATTTTAAGAGGAGTACAATTACAAAAAGGTGAAGTAGAATATTCAGTTGGGAGAGCCTTGTTCGCTAAATCAATTATTGGAAAGAGAAGAAAAACTCAAGAGGATTCAGTTTTATTGCTTGAACATCCACAAAACAAAAAATTTAAGATGTTATTAGTAGCTGATGGTGTTGGCGGTGCTTTAAATGGTGGAAAAGCAAGCAGCTATGCTACCAGAGAATTAGCTCTTTGGTTTGAAGAACTAAGCCAAAATTATTATAGAAATCCAAATGAATTATTGAAAAGACTAAAAGAAAAAATTAAAAACATTAATATAGAAATAAATAAAGAAAATGATGGAAGGGGATCTACCTTAGTGTGTGCTATAGTGGGAAATGAGAAAACTTTAGTAGCATCTGCTGGAGATTCACGCGCATATATAACTAAAGATAATCATATATATCAAGTAACTGCTGATGATTCATATGTGCAAAAATTATACGAAAACGGATATATTGAATCTAAAGATGATATGCGATTTCATAAAAAGTCAAATTATATAACAAATTCTTTAGGTGCAGATCCAGAAAAATTTTATATAAATAGTTATTTTATTGATAATAGTAGTTATGATCATTTGCTATTATTAAGCGATGGTGTTACCGATTGTCTATCGGATAATCAGATAATGGCAATTACTAAAAAAACACCTAGAGATAAAATTGCAGCTGCATTAGTTGATAAAGCAAATATAACTAATTCTCATCGCCAAAAAACCGAAGATGATGCTTATTATGAAAATATTTGGGGTGGAAAAGATAATACTACAGCAGCAGTTTTTACAAGAAGAAAATAATTTATGATAAATAAAGTGTTTTTATAACACTTTTTATTTTACAAAAAAATAGTTGCAATAACTAATTGTTTATAAACACTAATTTTACATTTAGAAGTAAATTGTTGTGGTGATACATCGTATTTCGTCAATTTTGAAAGATATTAGTTTGAACATAGTTTTTTTAATAGTAGTTATAACAATAAAATTTTTTATATAATTAATAGTGGCAATGTCATATTAGTAATTATTTTAGAGTTGTACTTACTATATAATTTTTTAGATGCATAGCATTAATTTTCATGTTTTACAAAACTAATAATTTTTTATTTATCAGAAAATGTACCAAAATCTGGAATAAAACTTTCACTACAAGTATCACCTTCTTGAATAAAAGCGTTTGTAATACCAATATCACATGCATAATTGATAAGTAAATCATACTCATAATCGTCAACTTTACTATTTAGTTCCTTGTATTTTTCAATTTTTCTTATCGGTGTGTATTGATTCATAATACTTATATAAATATTATCTTTATATGTGTCATGTAAATAAGCAAGTATTTTTTTTGAGTCTTCACTATGAGTTGGTAATAATAAATGTCTAACTATAACGCCTTTTTTCATAATACTTCCATTAAATTTTGGAACTCCTATTTGTCTATACATTTCTCCAATAGCTTTTTTTGCTACTAAGAAATAATTCTTCGCACCTGAAAAAATTTCGCCTAGTTTGTTATCATAATATTTTAAATCTGCTAAATAAATATCTATTAGTCCGTCTAGCATTTTTAAACTATCTACAGTTTCATAGGAACTAGTATTATAAACAATTGGAATATGTAGTCCTTTCTTTTTTGCAAGTAATAGACCATCTCTTATAAGTGGGATAAAATGTGTTGGCGTAACTAAATTTATATTTAAAGCACCATTTTGTTGTAAACTTATGCAAATATTAGCAAAATCCTCAATAGAAATCTCTTTTCCACAATTTTTAGTAGAAATTTCAAAATTTTGGCAATAAATACATTTCAAATTGCAGTTAGAAAAGAAAATAGTTCCTGAGCCACAGTCTCCAGAAATACAAGGCTCTTCCCAAAAATGAAGACAATATTTTGCAATTTTAATTTTATTTGTTGCTTTACAAAAACCAGTTTCACCATTATTTCTATTAACTTTACAATTTCTTGGGCATAATATACAACAATCTAAAGAGTTCATCATTTAAAACCTCCGTACGTATTATATAACATATGTCATATACTTTAAATAGGAAATATGTTATAGTATAATAAAAGTGGTGATAAAATGAAAGATATTGAAATATCAAATTTATGCGTTAAAAAAAATATTAAAGATGTGGCAGAAACTTTAGGACTTGAGAAGGAATTAATAACAGTTTATGGAAAATATAAAGCTAAAATAAAAGCTAATGAAATAATGCAAGGAAAAAAAGGAAAATTAATACTTGTTACAGCAATAAATCCAACACCATACGGAGAAGGAAAAACTACTGTTGCTATTGGTTTAGTAGATGCATTGAATCACATTGAAGAGAAAACTATCGGTGTATTAAGAGAACCGTCATTGGGGCCAGTCTTTGGATTAAAAGGTGGTGCAACAGGTGGTGGATATAGTCAAGTAGTACCAATGGAAGATATAAATTTACATTTTACCGGTGATTTACATGCTATAGCTAGTTGTAACAATTTAATTGCCGCAGCAATAGATAATCATATTTTTCAGGGAAACATTCTTAGAATTAATTCAGATACAGTTACTTTTAGAAGATGCTTAGATGTAAATGATAGAGCATTACGTGATATTAGCATTAACTTAAACGATCAAGAATATAAGAGGACATCGTTTGATATTACAGCAGCTAGCGAAGTTATGAGTGTTTTTTGCTTGTCAAAGGACTTAGCAGATTTAAAAAACAACTTAGGAAATATAATTATAGGAATGAATTATGATGAAAAGCCTGTATATGTAAAAGATTTAAAATTAGAAGGAGCACTTGTTGTATTGCTAAAAGAAGCTTTTGATCCAAATCTAGTTCAAACTTTAGAAAATAATCCTATAATTATTCATGGTGGGCCATTTGCTAATATTGCCCATGGTTGTAATTCAATAGTAGCAACTAACTTGGCATTAAAACTTGCTGATTATGTAGTTACAGAAGCAGGATTTGGTGCCGATTTAGGAGCAGAAAAATTCATGGATATAAAATGCCGCAAGGCAAATATAGCACCTGACTGTATTGTCCTTACTGTAACATTAAGAGCACTTAAGCATAACGGAGGAGCAACTAGTAATGAAATAAATATACCAAATGTTGAAAAAATAAGACTGGGATTACCTAATTTAGAAGTTCACATTTCTAATTTAAAAAAATTTACTTCGCATATCATTGTTTGTCTAAATAAATTTTATACTGATACAACAGAAGAAATTGATATTGTAAAGCAATTTTGCAACGAACAGTTAGTTCAGTTTTCAATCAGTGAAACATATATTAAAGGTGGTATTGGTGCTTTAGCACTTGCTGATAAAGTAAGAGAAATGTGTGCAAGAGAAAACGATTTCAATTTATTATATGATGAAACATTACCTATAACAGAAAAAATAGAAATTATTTGTAAAGAAATATATCATGCAAAAACAATTAATTATATGGACAAAGCTTTAAGAAGTATAGAAAGAATAAATAAAATTGATGAAAAAGATTTACCAATCTGTATTGCAAAAACTCAATATTCTATAAGTGATGACCCTAAAAAATTAGGATATCCAAAAGATTATGAAGTAACAGTAAAAAATATTGAATTGCATAAAGGAGCTGGTTTTATAACAGTATTTTTAGGAAATATTTTAACAATGCCAGGACTTCCTAAAAAACCAAATTATGAAAGTATTGATTTAGACGATAAAGGAAACATAATAGGTTTATTTTAATAGAAATAGTCCATAATATTACTGGTGATATTATGGACTTTTTTAATTTAGTAATGAAATCTGCAGGATCAATAGTAGTACTTTTCGTTTTAACAAAAATGCTTGGGAAAAAACAAATTGGGCAACTAAATTTATTTGATTATGTAATAGGAATATCTATTGGGAATGTTGTCGCTGAAATGTCAATAAATAAAGAAGTTTATTTTTGGGATGGAGTAATTACAATGGCAATTTACACAATAATTGCTATAATAATAACATACGTAACAACTAAAAGTATAATGCTAAGAAGATGGATAGGTGGTACTCCTGTAACAGTAATTGAAAATGGGAAAATACTGCAAGAAGGGCTAAGAAAAGTAAAATTTGACATAAATGATTTACTAGAAGAAGCAAGAATAAATGGTTATTTTGAATTATCTGAAATAGAATATGCGATTATGGAAGCAAACGGTAGATTAAGCTTTCTTCCTAAAAGTAAATTTAAACCATTGACACCAAATGATATGAAACTTAAACCAGCATATAAAGGATTAACAGCAAATGTTGTTTTAGATGGCGTAATAATGAAAAAAAATTTAAAATATATAAAAAAAGATAAAACTTGGTTAGTTGAAAGATTAAAAAAGATGGGATATGAAAATATAGAGAATTTATTACTTGTTACTTGTAATACTAATGAACAATTAACTGTTTATGAAAAAAATATTAAAGAAGAAAAACCTGGATGTTTAGAATAAGAATAAAAAAATGATAATTTTACATTATCATCTTTTTTATTAATTTTTATTTACATATTCATTTAAAGCTTTAACTTTATATGTAGGTTCTCCCATTAAATCAGTAGTCACAAAACCAGCCTTAGCATTAATTACATCTGGAATTCTATTAATAACAGTGGCACAAGTAAGTTCTACTGTCTTTGGCCTATTAACAACAATAGTTGTATCTGGTTCACCTAATACTGTCCATTCGTTTTTATCAAAATCATTTTTTGAGTAAACTTTACCGATGCATTCTGATTCGATAGTTATACCTTCTTTTGTAGTAGTAGTAACAACAGCACTCATTCCAGTAGCATTTCCTTTTGGAATAGTCATATTAAGTGTAGTTGAATTTAAATTTTCATCGCAAGTTTGTGGAACACATTTTTGAGTTTGACTAACAACTGTAAGACCTAATTTTTCAGCAAGCCAACCATTTACATTCCACATATATGATGGAGTATACTCACAATTATCAATTAATTGCTTTCTTTCTTCATCGCTCATTCGATCAACTGATGCAATTTGTTTATCAAATTCATCTAAAGATAGACCAGCACCATGAGCTTGGGCAAGCGCAATACCATATTCTTCAACATTGTAACTTGAACTACCTTTTATTTTAGTAATTCTTTGTGTTGATGAAGCAATAGCACTAATAAGTTCTCCCCAATATACATCTTGATACCCACTACCAGTAATTGTACAATTTGTTTCTTTAGCAATAGTATCAATTGCTTTTACAGAAACTGGATTAGAATTCATAGGGAAAAAGGCTTCTTCACAAGTAGTAATTGCATTTATTCCTAATTTAGCACATAATTCTAATGCATTATATACATCATTAAACAAACTCATTGTTGTGACAACACAAATATCTGGTTTAGTTTCTTTTAACATTTTTTCAGCATCAGAGGCTCCAGTAATTAATATACCTGTTGGATTTCCTCCTAAAATCTCTGAAATATCTTTTCCAATAAGTTCTGGATTAATATCAATAGCTCCTACTATTTCACATCCTTTTTCTAAAGCATATCTCATAGTATAAACTGACATCTTACCTACACCATATTGAACTACTTTAATCTTTCTATTCATAATTCCTCCTATTCTAAAAATAATATACCCCATTTATTAAAATATAACAATAGAACAAAAATAAAAATAAAAAAAACAACGTAAAAAAATGTGAATAAATATTTATATAATAATACATAATATAAATATCATGCTGGGTGCATGTTAAGTAGAAAAAAGCTATCTATGTAGTAATAGCTTTTTTTTGTTGTAAAAAAATTAACTTTGTGCTTTAAATATATTATAATTAATATTAAATTAACAAAAAATTTTATTTATGATATACTAATTGTAAATTAGAACAATATAAAAGAGGTATTTATGTTAGAAATAAGAAATTTTATCGATAAAATTTTTAATAACATAGAAAGTCAAACAATAACGTTGTATAAAGAAGAAGCAATAAAAAAATTGGAAAGTATTTATAAAAAATATGTAAAAAACGGTTATACAGAATATAAAGCTTTAGGATTGATTTTTACAAAATATAATTCAATAGAAGATATTGAAGACTTAATGGGATATACCCATTTTGAAAAAAATAATACAAAAGAGCAAAAAATAAAATTAAAAGATGCTAAAAAGAAAGTCAAACATTTACATAGTTATGTATTTTTATTTATATTTTCAATAATTGAAATTCTGCTTATGATTTATTGGAGTCTTTATCAAGGAAATATTAATTTCTTGATTTACACAATTCCTTTTGTTTTAATTTCTATTTTATCAATAATAAAAGCTAGAAAATATGAAGTACTTGTAAGTAACTTCATTGTAGAACCAAACGCAAAAATAAGAAAATATTTTTGAGAGTACTATGATAAAATCACTAAAAAGACTATTAATTCACTAGCATTTAGCTTTGCCTTAATTTTTTTATTCTTATGTAGCGCATATGTTAGTTTAGGAATAAATGGAGCCAATAAATATTATTTTACACTTCAAACACTTTTTTATCTATCAAATTTATTTTTGTTATTTACTTTTTTTATAAAAAATATTGTTATAAAGAAAAAGTTTGTAGACAAATTTATAAGACAAGAAAAAATAGATAATTTTAATAAACATTTTAAAAAAATATTAATATGTTCATTATTATATTGGATTATTATAAGTATAGTAACAATTATATTTTTTAGTAGAGAAGCATTTTTAATTTATTTTGTAGCTGTTTCATTTTATTTTATCTTAATTGTTTTTTATGATTATACTTTAAGGCAATATATTACTTTTAAAAATATAAATTATAATAAAAAAAGAATTATGTTTGGAATTATTTGTTTTGCAAGTGTTGTGTTATTTAATTACATGCAACGAGATAACTATTTATTGCAACCATATATATCTTCAGTTTCGAGTGTAGAATATGAAAAAGATGAAATAAGTTACAATGATTATAATGGAGTTTATACAATAAAGACCAATAAAGAAGATTTTAAAGTATTACAACTAACAGATATACACTTAGGTGGAAGTCTATATACATATACAAAAGATTTAAAAGCCTTAGATGCAATTAGACGATTAATAAAGTATACTAAACCAGATTTTATTATTGTAACTGGTGATGTTGCATTTCCTGTTGGTTTAGGATCATTATCATTTAATAATCATACACCAATTATTCAGTTTGCAAATTTTATGAGAAACATTGGAATTCCTTGGGCTTTTACTTATGGTAATCATGACACTGAGATTTATGCCACTAGTACCAGTTATGAAATAAATGAAATATTTAAAAGTTTATCTTATAAAAGTTCTAAAACATTATTATTTCCTTATATTCAACCTAATATTTCGGGAAGAAATAATCAAATGATCGAATTACGAGATCAAGATAACAACTTAAGAGAAGTTTTCTTCTTATTAGATTCTAATTCTTATCGCTTTAATATGCCGAACGATTATGATTATATTCATAATGATCAAGTTGAATGGTATAGTGAGCAAATAAAAAAAGTAAACGAAGAAGCCAATAGAATAGTACCATCAATGATTTTCATTCACATTCCTATCGAAGAATATAAAAAAGCTTATGAATTGTATAAAATTGGAAGTAGTGAAGTAAAATATTATTTTGGAGAAATTGGCGAAAAAAATGAAGCAATTTGCATATCAAATGAAGAAAGTAATTTATTTGAGAAGGCTTTAGAATTACAAAGTACAAAAGCAATATTTGCAGGACATGACCACTATAATAATATTTCTTTAGAATATAAAGGTATAAGATTAACTTATGGAATGAGCATTGATTATTTAGCAATGCCAGGAATAGAAAATGATTATAAACAAAGAGGTGCAACCTTAATAACAATTAAGCCGAATGATGATTTTACTATAGAACAAATCCCTTTAGACCTTTTAGATTTTAATTTTCAATATTAAGTATTAAAAAGAATATAAATATAGTCTATTAAATAATTTATAATAAAAAGGCAAATAAGTTTGCTTTTTTTTTGGATTGATATGTTATAATATGAAATAGTTATAAGGAGGACTTATGGATAAGTTAACAAAAGAACAAGTAATGCATGTAGCATATTTAGCAAGAATACATTTGGAAGAAGAAGATATTGAAAAATATAGAGTTCAGTTAAAAAAATTGATAGATGATATTGATAAAATAAAAGATATAAAAAATTATGACGAGGAGTTTCTTATATCTCCAATTGAACATAATAGTACTTTAAGAGAAGATGCAATTGGACAAATGTTAGATTATAAAGAAGTAATAAAAAATGCCCCAAATTTTAATGGCAATTTTGTAGAAGTACCGGTGATGATTAATGAGTAAATATTTAGATTTAAGTTTAAAAGAAATAAACAAATTATTAAAAGATAAAAAAATTAAACCAATAGATTTAGTAGAAGAAGCATTTGAAAATATAGAGAAAAATAAAGATTTAAATTCATTTATAACTCTTGATAAAGAAAATGCCTTTAAAATGGCAAAAGAACTTGAAAATAAAGAAGTTGACAATTTATTATTTGGAATACCAATAGCTATTAAAGATAATATTTGTACGAAAGAATTAAGAACAACCTGTGCATCTAAAATGTTAGAAAACTTTATTCCAACTTATGATGCAACTGTTGTTGAAAAACTTAAAAGTAAAAATATGATAATTATTGGAAAGACAAATATGGATGAATTTGCTATGGGATCAACAAGCAGGACAAGTTACTTTGGTGCTCCTAAAAATCCATGGAATAAAAAAAGAATTGCAGGTGGTTCATCAGGTGGATCAGCATCGTGTGTATCATCGAGAATTGTTCCTTTTGCTTTAGGCAGTGATACCGGTGGGTCAATAAGACAACCTGCTAGTTATTGTGGAATTGTAGGGATGAAACCAACGTATGGAAGAATATCACGATATGGATTAGTTGCTTTTGGGTCAAGTTTAGATCAAATTGGTCCAATGACTAGAAATGTCTATGAAAATGCTGAACTTTTAAACATCTTATGTGGAAAAGATGAAAAAGATTTAACGAGTGTAGATAAATTACAAGAAGATTTTACAAGTTTAATTAATACTGATATAAAAGGCATGAATATAGCAATTCCCAAATATTTTGTAACAGATATTGTGGAAAAAGAAGTTTTAAATAAATTTGATGAAATAGTACAGATTCTTAAAGAGAAAGGTTGTAATATTGAATATGTAGATATTGATTATATTGAAAACGCTGTAACTTTGTATCAAATAATTGCTATGGGAGAAGCAAGTAGCAATTTAGCTAGATTTGATGGAATAAGATATGGTTATTCTTATGAAAATCCACAAAATTTAGAAGAGCTTTATACTAAAACAAGACAAATTGGATTTGGTGATGAAGTAAAAAGAAGAATTATGATTGGATCATTTATATTAAGTGGTGAAAATGCTAAAATTTATTACGATAAAGCATTAAAAATAAGAGATGATATGAGAAAGAGCTTTTTAAAAACATTTGAAAAATTTGATTTGATAATAGGGCCAACAACAACAACAGTAGCTTATGATTTAGAAGCAAATTTAGATGACCCATTGAAAACCTTTTTGGATGATGTATTAGTAATACCAGTAAACATGGCAGGATTGCCGGGACTTAACATACCAATAGGATTTAGTAAAGATAAAATGCCAATAGGATTACATATTATAGGAAATGCTTTTGATGAAAGAACGATTTACAAGTTAGCATCTTTCATAGAGAAAAGTTTAAATTTAAATTTAGATCCAAGAGGTGGAAAAAATGAATGAATATAAAACTACAGTAGGTATTGAAGTACATGCTGAATTAAAAACAAAATCTAAAATCTTTTCTAATTCTGCCAATAATTATGGTAAAATGGCAAATACCTGTACAAATGTAATTGATTTAGGATATCCTGGAGTTTTACCTACGGTAAATGAAAAAGCTATTGAATTAGCTTTAAGAGCAGCTTTAGTTTTAAATTGCAAAATAAATAAAAAAATGCATTTTGATAGAAAAAATTATTTTTATCCAGATAATCCTAAAAACTATCAAATAACCCAAAATAGAACACCAATAGGAATAAATGGTTATGTAGAAATAGATGTAAAAGGCGGTAAGAAAAAAATAAGAATTCATGATATACATATAGAAGAAGATACTTGTAAAAGTATACATAATAAGAATAAATCTATGTTAGACTTCAATAGAGCAGGTATACCTTTAGTAGAAATTGTAACAGAAGCAGATATTAATAGTTCTGAAGAAGCAATGAAATATTTAGAAAAATTAAGGGAACTTTTATTATATGCAGATGTTTCAGATTGCAAAATAGAAGAAGGAAGTATGCGCTGCGATTGTAATGTATCAGTTAGCAAAACAGAAAAATTAGGAACTAAAATTGAAATAAAAAATATCGGATCAATAACGAATGTTGGAATTGCAATAGATTATGAAACCGAAAGACAAATAGAATTGTTAGAAAATAAAAAGGATTTAAAAGAAGAAACTAGACGTTTTGATGATAAAACAAATTCTACAATTTTAATGCGAATAAAAGAAACAGGTAATGATTATAGATATTTTCCAGAGCCAGATATTCCATTTATAGAACTTAGCGATCAATATATTGAAGATGTCAACAATAATTTACCAATGTTGGCAGAAGAAAGAAGAAAAATATATTTAAAAAATGGAATAAATGAAATTAATGTTCAAAAAATAATTCAGAATAGAACCATTTCAGATTATTTAAATAAATTCATAAATAAGAATATAAATTTAGTAATAGCAAGTAATTTATTATTGGGAGATATTGCAGCATATTTAAATAAATATGAAATTAAAATAGAAAATACAAAACTAACTGATAATAAATTTATTGATGTTGTAAATTATTTGGATAGCCAAAAAATAAATAGTAAAATTTTTAAAACCATATTAGATAATATTATGGAAGAAGATTTAAGTATAGATGAAATTTTAGAAAAAAGTGGTTTTAAAGAAATAAATAATGAAGAATTAATAGATATTATAAAAAATGTATTGAAAAATAATGAACAAAGTGTAAATGATTATCATGCTGGGAATACTAGAGCTATAAAATATATAATGGGACAAATAATGAAAGAAACCAAAGGTAATGCTAATCCTAAAGATGTAAATTTATTAGTGGAAAGACTATTAAAGAAATAGTAAAAAACATTATTCTATAAAAGAGTAGAATAATGTTTTTTTAAAAAAAAACAAAAAATAGTTATTTAATGTGAAATTAATTTAATTAATTTCATAAATTAATATAGAAAGGAAGGATAAAATGGATAATTGTTGTGACAAAGATCACTTTAGGCCAGAACCTCCATTTAAATGCCCACCTCGTGTTGTATATGCTATTGGGCCAACAGGACCAACAGGACCAACAGGACCAACAGGTCCAATAGGGGCAACAGGCGCAACGGGACCAAGCATAACAGGGCCAACAGGACCGACTGGACCAGCAGGGCCAACAACTATAGCAGTCGGAAGAACAACAACTGGAATTCCTGGAACTTCAGCAACAGTAACTAATAGTGGAACAAATCAAGATGCTATATTTGATTTTCAAATTCCGGCAGGTGCAATGGGACCAACGGGACCAACAGGGCCAATAGGAGTAACCGGTGCAACGGGGCCAACAGGACCAACAGGACCACAAGGACCAGCAGGAGCAAGTGGCTCAACTCCAACTATACAAATTGGTACAGTTACAACAGGTGCACCAGGTACAGCAGCAGCAGCGACTATTACTGGAACGGCACCTAATTTAATATTAAATTTAACAATACCACAAGGACCAACAGGACCAACAGGAGCAACAGGTGCAACGGGACCAACCGGCGCAACTGGAGCAATGGGACTAAGTGTAACAGGGCCAACAGGGCCAGAAGGAGCAACAGGACCAACAGGGCCAGAAGGAGCAACAGGACCAACAGGGCCAGAAGGAGCAACAGGACCAACAGGGCCAGAAGGAGCAAC
>CALVJN010000010.1 GCA_944332205.1 uncultured Bacilli bacterium
TGTTAATAATTATGTTGAAGTAGTTGAGTTGTATAACTCAAATAAAATAAAAATTATTTATAAAAAGTAATTATATGATATAATTATGCCGATAAATATCTTGAAAAGGAAGTGATAACAATGGCAAATGAAGAAAAAAGTTTCCAAAAAGGAAGTATCAACTGGTACCCTGGACACATGGCAAAAACAAAAAGAGAATTAAAAGAAAATATAAAATTAGTTGACATTGTATATGAAGTTATTGATGCTAGAATGCCAGTTAGTTCTAAAATTATCGATATCGATGAAATAATTAAGGATAAACCTAAAATACTAGTAGTCACTAAGTATGATTTGTGTGATAAAGATACAACAGATAATATCTTAAATAATTATATTAGAAATGGATATATTGTTATTCGTTGTAACTTAATAAAAAATATTGGAATTTCAAAAATTATTGAAGAAACAAAAAAAGTTTCTAAAAGCATAAATGGAGAAAGAGCAGTAAAAGGTCTTAAAGAAAGAAAGACTAGAGTATTAGTAGTTGGGATTCCAAATGTTGGTAAATCAACCTTAATAAATCATTTAGTTGGTAAAAAAGTTGTACAAGTTGGAAATAAACCAGGCGTTACAAAAAATATTTCTTGGATTAGAATTAATAACGATATAGAATTAATGGATTCACCAGGAATATTATGGCCAAAATTAGTTAATCAAGAACATGCCTATAATTTAGCTGCATTTTCATCAATTAAAGATGAAATAATAAATAAAGAAGATTTATCTATTTACATTGTAAATAAATTGATAAAATTATATCCTGATTCTTTGAAAAAAAGATACAATATAACTTCTAATAATTTAGATAAAATATTTGATGAAATTGCAATATCAAAAAACATGTATCTAAAAGGTGGATTTATTAACTACGAAAAGGTTTATAATACTATTATTAATGATTTTCGTAATGGATTATTAGGATATGTTACATTTGATTGATAAAATATTATAATAAAAACTATTTTAAAAATTTGAAAAGTGTTATAATAAAATAAATAATAATATTAATAGAAGGAGAGTAGAATGAAAAAGAAAAGATTTTTTGTTGAAAGAACTACTGGCGATGATATTCTTGATGCTTTATCTATTAGAATCAATCAAACATTAAAAACTGAGAAACAAATTGATGATAAGAAAAATAATGTATATTTTTGGCTTTTTAAATTTATAATATTAATTGTTTATCTTTTGTTTATTAACTTATGCTTTGATGTTATTAAAGACTTAGGGGTATCACTAATTTATTATTTTGGAACAACGTTAAGAGGAATTTCTTCTTTTACACTAAGTTTTATTACAGAATTTACCAAAGGAATAATTATATTATATATATTATTTAAAAATTTAAAAATATTTATGAATAGTACATATTATAATAGACTTTATTCTAAAGATAAGATTATGCAAAAAAAGAAAAAAAATTTTTTTAATTTAATATATTTGATTTTGAAATACTTATCTGTTCCATATTTAATAGTTACTGCATTTTCGGCATCGGTAATATTATCTATTACAACGGCATTATTATATTTAATGATTAAAGGTATGTATTCAATAGGTGCATTATTGATAACTATTTTATTCTTCATATTTTTCTACTATACATTTAGAGCTATTCAAAATAAATTCTTTAATAGTGAAGTATTGGTTACAAAAAAACATTTTTATATTATATTTATATTGTTACTAACTTCAACTATTATATTTAGCTTTGAAATTAATAGTTATGATTATAATGATTATTTACCAAGTAGTTTTATTTTAGAAAACAAAGAAAAAAACTTTGATATTTCAAATATTGAAAAAATTTCAATAAAATCAAACTCTAAATATGAAAATATAGACGTTTATACTGATAATAGTTTAGATGGTGAAATGCGTATCGAAGTTACATATTTTGAAACGGCTTCTGTTAGTTACAGCTACTTTTTTAATACTAATGATAATTTGTTATTAAAATTTGATAGCAGTTTAAATTTTCAAATTGATAATGTAGAAGATATTTTAAAACTCGGAGTAGAAACTCTTCGTACACAGACCATTTACAATTATAATTTATTTAAATATCCAATTATAAAGGTTTATGTAAGTCAAAAAGATATATCTAAAATCTCAATAATAAAATATAATGAAGAATTAAAATAATAAGGGATTTATGAAAGAAATTATAGATAATAAGAAGTATGAACAAGAGCTTTATTCTAACGGAATTAATACTATTGCTGGGGTCGATGAAGTTGGAAGAGGACCTTTAGTAGGACCAGTAGTTACCGCTTGTGTTGTATTACCCAAAAATTATATATTAGAAGGACTTACTGATTCAAAAAAATTAACTAAAAAGCAACGTGAAAAATTTTTTGATATTATAACTAAAGACGCTTTAGCGATAGGTATCGGTATAAAAAGTGAAAAAATAATAGATGAAGTGAATATATATGAAGCTACTAAACTTGCAATGTACGAAGCTATCGAAGAATGCATGAAAAAAGTAAAAATAGAACATGTATTAATTGACGCAATGAAATTAGATAAACTTTCAATGCCTAGCACTTCTATAATAAAAGGTGATTTAAAAAGTATCTCTATTTCAGCCGCAAGTGTTGTTGCTAAAGTAACTAGAGATAAAATGATGGTAGAACTTGATAAAAAGTATCCTGTTTATGATTTTAAACATAATGCTGGATATCCTACCAAAAAACATATTGAAGCAATCGAAAAATATGGAATAATTAATGAGCATCGAAAAACATTTAAACCAGTATGCTTTTATTTAGAAAAAAGGTATACAAAATAAATTGTTGAAAATAGTAAGTAATATTTTGATTTTAAGAATGAATTTATCATTCTTTTTTTATATAAAATTGTCAGTATTACAATTTATAATTTAATAAAAATCTTTATTTTTAATTCAATGTATTATATAATTTAATATAATAGGAGGTTAGTTATGAATAGTTCTTATGAAAATAATATTATGATAAATAATTTAGTAGAAAGAGCAAAAATAGCAAGTCGTGAGTTTATGAAACTTACTCAAGAAGATGTAGACAGGATTGTAAAAGAAATGGCTATGGCCGCTCTTGCTAATCATATGATGCTTGCTAAATTAGCAATCGAAGAAACAAAGCGTGGTATTTATGAAGATAAAATAATTAAAAATATGTTTGCAAGTGAATATGTTTATCATAGTATTAAATACGATAAGACTGTTGGAGTAATAGAAAAAAATGACGATGAAAATTATTCGCTAATTGCTGATCCTGTAGGAATAATAGCAGGAGTAACTCCTGTTACGAATCCTACTTCAACTGTTATGTTTAAGTCACTAATTTCTGCTAAAACAAGAAATGTAATTATATTTGGATTTCATCCATCTGCTCAGAAATGTAGTGTTAAAACAGCTGAAATATTGCGAGAAGCTGGTATTAAAGCAGGAGCGCCGGAAGATTTTATTTTATGGATAGATAATCCTTCAATAGAAGCTACAACTTTATTAATGAAACATCCGGGAGTTAATTTGATTTTAGCAACAGGGGGAACAAATATGGTTAAAAGTGCATATTCCTGTGGCAAACCAGCCTTGGGAGTTGGACCTGGTAATGTTCCTTGTTATATTGATAAAACAGCCGATTTAGATAGAAGTATAACAGATTTAATTATTTCTAAGTCATTTGATAATGGTATGATATGTGCATCAGAACAAGCAGTTATAATTGATAGCGAAATAAAAGAAGAATTTGAAAAGAAAATGAAGAAATATGGTTGCTATTTTGTTAATGAATTAGAAAAAAAATTACTTACAGATTTTATGTTTGATTTTAATAAAGAATTAAATAATAAGGTTGTAGGGCAAAGCCCATATTCAATAGCCGAACAGTCAGGATTTAAAGTACCTATGGATACAAAAATATTAGTGGTAAATGAAGATGGTGTTGGAGTTAATCATCCATATTCAAAAGAAAAGTTAAGTCCAGTTTTGGCATATTATATTGTTGATTCTAAGGATGAAGGTATTCTCTTGGCAGAAAAATTAGTGGAATTTGGCGGATTAGGACATTCAGCAGTAATACATTCTAACAATAAAAATACTATACTTGAATTTTCTAAAACTGTAAAAGTAGGAAGAATTATTGTTAATTCACCATCGACACATGGAGCAATAGGAGATATATATAACACAAATTTACCATCTTTAACTTTGGGCTGTGGAACATTCGGTGGAAATTCAACAACAGAAAATGTTTCTAGTGTTAATTTAATAAACATTAAAAGAGTTGCTAAAAGACGAGTAAATATGCAATGGTTTAAAATGCCTGAAAAAATATATTTTGAAGCTGGATCAATAGGTTATTTAGAAAAAATGCCTAATATAAATAGAGCATTTATTGTGACTGATGAGTCAATGATAAAATTAGGTTATGTTGATAAGATCTTACATCAACTTCGAAAAAGGCAAAATACTGTCCATTCCGATATATTTTACGAAGTAGAAACTGATCCTTCTTTTGAAACAATAAAAAAAGGTGTAGCTATGATGAGAAACTTTTCCCCTGATGTTATTATAGCTCTTGGTGGTGGAAGTGCAATAGATGCTGCAAAAGGAATGTGGCTATTCTATGAAAATCCAGAGGCTGACATTAATGGTCTAAAACTTAAATTCATGGATATAAGAAAAAGAACATATAAATATCCAACATTAGGAAAAAAGACAAAATTGGTGGCTATTCCAACAACTAGTGGAACAGGGTCTGAAGTTACATCTTTTGCGGTAATAACTGATAAGAAACTTAATATGAAATATCCATTAGCAGACTATGAACTTACACCATCAGTAGCGATTATTGATGTTGATTTAGTAAAATCACTTCCAAAAGTACAAACAGCAGATACTGGAATGGATGTATTAACTCATGCAATAGAAGCATATGTTTCTAATATGGCTTCGGATTATACAGACGGCCTTGCAGAAAAAGCAA
Source organism: uncultured Bacilli bacterium (assembly GCA_944332205.1). Lineage (GTDB taxonomy): Bacteria > Bacillota_I > Bacilli_A > RF39 > UBA660 > RUG13868. Next base: position 5,019 of record CALVJN010000010.1, read on the forward strand.
TCGAAATCGTTTTTAAATATTTAGAAGAAGCTTATAATAATGGAAATAATCTTTTAGCAAGAGAAAAGATGCATAACGCTTCTACCATTGCAGGTATGGCATTTACTAATGCTTTTCTTGGAATTAACCATTCATTAGCGCATAAAATAGGAGCAGAGTTCCATATTTCGCACGGGCGAACAAATGCAATACTTCTTCCTTATATTATAAAGTATAATGCAACTATGCCTACAAAATTTGTTTCTTTTCCAAAATATGAACATTATATTGCTGATTATAAATATTCATTGCTTGCCAAACGTATTGGAATTGAATTTAATAACACAAAAGAAGCGATAGATAAATTAGTTGAAAAAATTAATGATTTAAATAAAAGTTTAAATATTCCAAAAAGTTTTAGCGAATATGGTATTAATGAAAGTGAATTTTTAAGCAAAATTGATATATTAGCCGATAAAGCCTTTGAAGATCAGTGTACTAACACCAATCCACGTTTACCTTTAATTGAAGAATTAAAAAAAATAATGCTAGATGCTTATTATGGAAATATTTAGTAATTGTGTACATCTTAATTATTTTTTGATATTATATTAGTATAGTTAGGAGTGAAAATATGAGTAAATTAAAATGTCCACGTTGCAATGCAGATATTAAAGAGACGGATATCTTCTGTATGTCATGTGGTAATCCTGTTAAAAGAGATATTGACAAAGAATTAAAGAAAGAGAAAAAAGAGGATAATATTAAAGCTGGAAAAGAAATAAAAGAAAAAATTGAAACAGAAAAAATACCGATAGAAGAAAATGTTATACCTTCTAAAACTGAACAAATAGAAAAAAATAGAAAAACTAAAAAAGGTATTGTCACTATTATCTTATTAATTATAATAATTATAGCTTTATCTACAACTTTAGTTTATTTATTAGTGTTTAAAGAAGAAAAAAAATGTGAAGTATGTGAAAAATGTCCTGAACCAGAAGTAGAGATAATAGAAAAAGAGCCAACATATCAATATGTTAACTTTAATGGTTATAGATTTAAAATACCACTAGATTGGAATTTTGAAGGAGATAGTAGTGAATACAGGTTTATAAATGAAGAAGAAAATGTTTATGTTTTAATTTCTAATTTAAATTCTGTATCATATTCTACTTTTTCTAATGATGATTACCAAAAAATTTATCAAGAAAAATTACAAACTGATTATAACATTTCAATTAATAATGCTGAAGAAAAAATACTAGATGATAAAAACTATTATCTAATGGAAGGAACATATGAAAGCTATAAATATATTATAGTTGTCACTGAAAACTCTAATGGGATCTTTTTAACAGAAGCTCAATTTGAAAATAATTCAGTATATACAAATAAAAAACAAGAAGTAATAGATTTTGCACTTAGTTATACAAAAAATAATAAATTATAATAAAAACAAAAAATAAGTATATTATTATTACTTATTTTTTTTGTATGTTAAAATATTAGCAATTATAAAAATAGTTAGTATAATATAAAAATAGAAATTTGTTATTATATCAAGCTTTATAACAGAAAAGAAAACTATTATATCTATTAAAATATAAATTTTATTATCGATATTAAAATTAGTCTTTATAATTTCTTTAGAATAATTTAAAGCAAGTGACAAAACTATTAAATTTTCTATAAAAATATTTATTATTAATATTTCTTCTAATCTTTCAAAAAAATTAAAAATATTTATTATTTTTAGGACTTCAATTTCTGGATAAGCTACTATTGAATAGTATTTATCTCCCAAAATTGATATAATAAATAATATTTTTATAATCATATATATATAAAATAATACAAAAAATATATATGATTTTTTTTTGCAATCGTTAAAATCAATAATTTCTTTTTTTGGTATAATAAGTATCATAAAAACTGGCGCTATAGTAATAAGAAATAATTGAAGGAAATTTAAATTGTCTATGTTAGTATTTATAGGCAATAAATTTATCGGATTAACATTTAACAAATTAAAAGAGAAATTTATAATTAAAAAAATAAGATATACTATAAACATTATATTTGCAGCAATTGTTATTGATTTTATACCTTTTATAGCAAGTAATGTGCTTAATATTAAAAAAGTTAATTGTATTATTTGAATACTTATATTGGTAAGAAGAACATTCTTAATTATTAAAGATAAATTCAATAAAACATAAATACTTATTCCTAAAGATCCAATTAATAATAAAAATTTAATTACATTATTAATTATTTTTATATTAGATAATTTTTCAAAATAATTATCATTGAAAAGTTGAGAGATTATCTTAATGAAAAAAAAACCTAAGATAAAAGATATTAATATTGTCATAATTATACTTAAAGTATTAGTATGTTTAAATAATTGTATAGTTGTTGTAGAAGTAAAACTATTTAAAAGAAAAAATATTAAAACACCAATTTCTAATGATGTATATTTTTCTTTATTCAAAAATATCACCTCCTATATTTGGTTTATAATCGATGCTAACATTAACTCTATATTCCATATTATTGGTTTCAAAATTTTTATATTTATATAAAAGATAATCAAAATAATTATTTTTATTGTTTTGAGTAAAAGCTTTTATAATCTTAGTCAAATAATTTTCAATATTTTCTTTATCACCTTCATTGTTGCCATAATACTTACAATAAAAATTAATTTCAATATCTTTAGTATGAATTTTGTTAGTAGTATAACATTGTTCTAATTTATATATATTTTTATCTATAATAATTTGAAATGTTTTTATATTATTTTTTATTATGTTTATTGCAAGTGACTCTTCATTAGTAAGTATCTTATTTTCATCATAAATTGTCTTATAACCTTTTACAGTAATTTCATTTTGTGTTTCAATAAATGGAACATAACTAATATTAAAATTTAAAATATCTTTAATTATGTCAGTTAAAGTTACTTCACTCGTTATACCATTAGTTGACAAAGACAAGGAAAGTATATTTTTTATATCACTAGTATTCGCTTGAAGAATTTTACTATCTATATGTTCAACAATTATTGTAGTAAATGAACCACGTGAACTTTTTTCATTTAAAAAAAAGTTAAATATTTCATTATAATTTTTTTTTGCTAAATTATTGCTAAGAATTAATAAATCCATATGAGTCAAATAAAGTCTTTTCATTAATTCAGTACTTAGTTCATTAAAGCATTCATCTAATGAAGTACATGTCTTTATGTAAATATTTTCTTCATTTTCTTGATTGCTAGATAATACTTTTACATATACATTATAATTATTCCCATTAACTGATATACCTATTGAAGATACTACTGCAATATTGCTTATATCGTTATAATTAGTGCAACCAGTAAGAAGAATTACCAATATTATTAGATAAATTTTTTTCATATTAACTCCTATCTATTTCTATTTTTAGTCAAAAGTGGATTTCTTTTGTTTTCATCGTTATTAACTTTTATTAAAGAATCTAAAACATCTGATTTAATAAATGGCACAAAAGGATAAGTATATGGGAAACCAAATGATGTAGTACTGGCAAGATTTATAACTAATATACCAAATCCGATAAATAATCCATATATTCCTAGTAACATTCCAAGTATTAATATTAAATAACGATAATACCTTATTAAATTTACTATTGAGTTATATGAAAAAACTAAAGCACTTATGGAACTTATAGCAACAACAATTATCATAATAGGTGATATAATACCAGCACTAACTGCCGCATCGCCTAATATTAATCCGCCAAGAATAGATACTGAGCTTCCAACTTTATTAGGTATTCTAATATCACTTTCTCTTAATATTTCAAATGCAATTATCATTATTAAAATCTCAAAAAAGGCAGGAAATGGTACGATTGTATGTTGTTCTATTAAATTTAAAAGAAGGTTAGTAGGAATAGCGGTTGGATTAAAAGAAGTTACACTTATATAATATCCAGGAAGAAATATAGCAATTAAAAAAGCTAAAAATCGCAAAATTCTTGTAAATGTAGTGTTAATATTCTTTTGGTAATAATCATCAGGTGTATGGAAAAAATCAATAAAAAAAGTTGGAATAATTAATACAGTAGGGGAATTGTCAACTATTATGCAAATTTTTCCCTCTAGTAAAGCAAAAGAAGCTAAATCAGGACGTTCTGTTTGATTTACTTGCGGTAAAAAAGTAGATTTAGAAAGTTGTTCTGTTATATATCCACCATCAATAATAATATCATTATTTATTTCTATTATTTTATCCATTACTTTTTTTATAAGTGATTTTTCTGCAATGCCATTTATGTAACAAATACCAATTTTAGTACGGCTTTCATTTCCTAAAGTAATGGATTTGACAAAAAGATTATTATTCCTTATTCTTTTTCTGATTAGTCCTAAATTAGTATTGAAGTTTTCAGTAAATGAATCTTTCGGCCCAGTTATAGAAACTTCTATGGAAGATGAGTTTATCCCTCTATCTAAAGAAGCTTTGGTTTCAATTGATAGTATCTCTTTATCGTTTATTATTATAATAGTATAACCAAGAAAAATACTTTTAATTGCATCATCTATTTTTTTTAATTCATTAGTTGATGAACCTGTAAGTGAATTTTTAATTAAATTTGTTATTGATATATTAGAAATCTCTTTATTTTCTATTATTAATTTAGAAATAGGCCTTAAAACATAATTTGTTATGGAAGAAGAACTAGATAAAGTCTCACTATATATACAATCAATTTTATTATTTTTTAAATTAATTGTTCTTACAATTATATCTGTACTATTACCACATTTACTTAAAATTTCTTCTTTCATTAGAAATCACCATTATTATTATTAATTTTTTGGAACATAAATATACAATTATATTTAAAAAAAATAAAAAATTTGATAAAATTTAATTGGTGATAATATGAAAGAAATAATAAATGTTTTTAAACTTGATCATTTTGGAAGAGGGATTGGTCACTATAATGGTAAAGTATTATTTATCGATGATGCTTTAGACAATGAAAGGGTAGAAGCAGAAATAATCGATGACAATAAAAAAATAATTAACGGACAAGCAGTTAAAATAATAAAAACTAATCCAGAAAGAAAAACACCAGAATGTCCATTTTATAAAAATTGTGGTGGATGCAATATTATGCATATGAATTATCCTAAACAATTAAATTTTAAATTAAACAAAGTCGAAGAAATATTAAGTAAATTTGCCAATGTTGACAAGAGTGTTATAAGTAAAATTATACCAACTAATGAATTTAATTATCGAAATAAAGTTACTCTTAAAGTTAAGGAAAAAGTCGGTTTTTATAAAAAGAAAACTTATGAGTTAATATATATAGATGAATGTATGTTAGCATTGCCTGAAATAAATAAAATAATAGAGAAGCTTAATTCATTAAAATTAGAAGGAATTGAAGAAATAATTATTAGAAGTACATTAAAAAATGAAACAATGATAATAATTAAAGCAATATCTAATATTGATTATAATTATTATGAAATTAATTTAAAAGAGTTTACTAATAATTTAATTATAATAAAGGATGGTATTTGCAATGTAATATTTGGAAAAGGTTATATTACTGAAAAAATAGGAGAATATTATTATAAAATAGCACCACTTTCATTTTTCCAAGTTAATACAAATGGTGCTGAAAAACTATATAATATAATTAAAGAATATGCACAATTAACTGGTGTAGAAAACATTTTAGATTTATATTGTGGAACTGGTACTATAGGAATTTATTTAAGCAAACAAGCAAAGAAAGTAACAGGAATAGAAATAAACAATAATGCTGTAAAGTGTGCACTAGATAATGTAAAAGTAAATGGATTAAACAATGTTGATTTTATTTGCAAGGATGTTAGTAAGAGTATAGATGATTATCAAAACATAGATTTAATAGTAGTTGATCCTCCTAGAGCAGGATTGAAAAGAAAAGCAATTGATAATATTTTGAAAATAAAACCTAATAAAATTATCTATGTTTCATGTAATCCTTCTACTTTAGCAAGAGATTTGAATACTTTAAAAAATGAATATAGTGTAGAAAGTATAACTTTGATAGATATGTTTCCCAATACATATCATGTTGAATGTGTGTGCTTATTAAGTTTTCGTTAAATATTAGTATTATAATATTTTTAATAAATGGGTGATAGTTTAATGAATATATTAGATATTTTTTATAATAATATAGTCAAAGAAGCAACAGAAGGTCGTATCAATTCATTTTTTTACTATAATATAGTATTTAGTACCTTTTTGTCTGAAGATAACATTAAGTATGATGCTAGTATAGTACAAGATAATTTAATAGTACCAACTTTATATATAAAAGATAAAGAAAAATTTAATGAGTTACTATTAAGCTATGTTGACAATTGTATAAAATTTTATGATGATAGCAACTTTCCAGAAGAAATTTTATCTGGAGAAATGTATGATGATGATTTAAGAATATCAAAAGAAAAAACTATATTAGCTCTTTTATTTTCAAATGCTACTATTGAAGATTTTAATAACCCAATTTCCTTTTTACAACGTCGTCTTTCTTTTTTTAATAATACTGAACAACGTGAATATGATTTGGGATATTCTAATTTATTGGAATGTAATTTACAAGTAAAAATTTGTAAGGATAAAATAAATAATGAAACACCATATCAGTTTGTTGTAAGTTGCATTTCTGAAAACGGAGAAAAATATGATTTACCGAAATTAAAATTCGGCGTTTGTGATAACAAAGCATACATTTTTGCTATTCAAAATGATAATAATTCAAAAACAACTTTTTCAAAAAAAGTAAAAAGAAATTTATATAAAGTTGGTGAAGGATTTTCTAATATTTATGATAATTATGATACATATCAACAAGGTAATTTAAATGACATAACTCCTAGTTTTTTGGTAGTTGCCAATATTTTTGTTTCATATATGAATAAGTTGGGGATAAATGATTTAGTTGTTTCGTCTATGTTAATTGAAAGATGGAATGCTAAAGTAATATCGAATGATTTAAAAAGTAAAATTGGAATAAAATCCTATGAAGAATTTTCTGATGAGCAAATTAGAATTCAATCTAATTTAACAGAGAAATTTCTTCGTACTTTTCTAAGATTAGTTCATCATTGTGATAATTTAAAAATAGTTTCTTATCCAATGGAGCAGGATTCTAATTTGCATATATTTAATGATGGCAATATTAAAGGAAACAATAGTTTATTGAATAGTACAGCAAGTATGATGCTGAAATCAGAGGAAATTATTGATAATAAACATTTTAAATAAAAAATAATTCCTTCAAATTAATGAACTATAGTTTTAATAGTGTAATTTAATAATATATTGATAAGATAAATTATAAAAAAATGATAAATTAAATGTAAAATCAAAGTGGTGATAATATTGTGATAGAATTTAAAAAAATAAGTGAATTTCCCAAAGGAACATTATATAATCAATTGATAGATGCTTATTCTTTTAATAGTAATTGTAAAAAATGTTGGGATAGTATGTGGAAAGAATATGATGAATTTTTTTATTCAAACTTAGCTTCTATCGCCGATTTATATGGTTTTGTCACAGTAGTAGATGGTGTCCCTGTAGGTCATATATCTTGGGATCCAAGAAATAGACCAGAATATGTATCAATAGGACATAATTGTATTTTAACAAGATATAAGGGAAATGGATATGGAAAAGTTCAATTGCAAGAAGCAATTAATAGGATAAAAAAATATGATATAAAAAAAATATTTGTAACAACAAATGAGATGTTATTACCGGCACAAAAAAATTACGAGAGTGTAGGGTTTGTAAGAGTAAGAAATAGAGCAAACCATGAAACACCATTTTCTGGTGATTATATTGATTATGAAATTATATTGAAAGAAGATTAATTTTATTAGGAGAGATAAACTATGCATTATATGAATAAAATTGATAAAAAGATTAAGGATTATTTTAAAATATTAGAACCAAATTTTCCCAAATGGTTAAACAAATATATAAATACAAAAGAAATGTTACATCAAAAATATATTAGTATGACTTGTGGTACTATATATTCAAAATTATTTGAAAGTACATTCTTCTATTCAACATTAGACCATTCTGTGGCAGTAGCATTGATAGTTTGGCATTTCACTCATGATAAAAAGCAAACTTTAGCTGGACTATTTCATGATATAGCTACGCCTACCTTCAAACACTGTATTGACTTTTTAAATGGTGACTATCAAAATCAAGAATCAACAGAAGATTTAACAACATCAATAATAGAAAATTCTAATGAAATAATGAATTTATTAGAAAAAGACAATATTAAAATAGAAGAAATAAGTAATTATCATCTTTATCCTATTGCAGATAATGATACTCCAAAATTATCTGCTGATAGATTAGAATATTCTTTATCTAATGCTTTATTTACTTATGAATTAGTAAATATAGAAAAAATAAAAGAAATATATGATGATATTGAAATACAAACAAATGAAGAAAATGAAATAGAACTAGGGTTTAAAACAAAAAAAATAACAAGAGACTTTGTAAGAATTACAAGCAAATTATCAATTATATATCGCGAAGATAGAACAAGGTATTCTATGCAATTACTTGCTGATATTATAAAACATTTGATAGAAGAAAACATAATTCAAGTTAAACAATTATATATGTTAAAAGAACGTGATATAATAAACATTATACAAAATTCTAAGTATAACGAAATATTTAACATTTGGAAAAATGCTAAAAAAGTAAAAGTATCTAACATAAAACCAAAAAATGTTTATTCTGTAAAAATAAATACGAAAGTAAGGTTTATTAATCCATTATATAAAGGTAATAGAATATATAATTGTTGTAATATTGCAAAAAGGATGATTGACAAAAATCTTTCATATAAAATGGATAATTACATATATTTAGATTTTAAGTTTGACTAAGAATAAAAGATTAAGATTCAAACAATGTGATTCTATTTATTAGAAAAATGAAAATTAGATTCACATATAAGGCAAAATTAGTCTTTTTACTTTATATTTAATCTTTTTCTTTATTAAGCTTTTATTATAGCTATATTTTCCCTTTTTTCATAACATAAAAAGGGAGTGAAAATTTATGAAAAAATTATTATTTATTACATGGAGTATGTCACATGGTTATGGTACTGAAAAATCATTAGCAGATATTTTAAATAGAATGGATTCTACAAAATATAAAATAGATGTTTTACCTTTATTTAAGGATGCTAATAGCAATATATTAAATTCTAATATAAAGGTTTTAAATTCTTTGATTGATTATACGATAGATGGTTTTGATGAGAAAAAAGCACTAGATGATTATTATTCAATATTAGCTAATCCACTTAAATTTAATAAATTAATAAAAAATAAATATGATTGTGTAATAGCTTGTAATCATAATGCACCATCTTATTTTGCCTCTTATATGAATAATACTCCAAAAGTTGTATGGATTAGAGGAGACATGAGTGAATTAAATTATAATAAATTTAATTCAACAACTGTTGAATATTCTGGTACAAAACAAGAATTTAACATGCAGAAGAACGTTTTAAATACTTTTGATAATATTGTTGTTATTTCTGATATTGTAAAAAAATCTTTAAAAGAACAATTTGACATAACAGAAAATGTTTATGAAATACCAAATTCTGTTGACATAGAAAAAATTAATTCATTAAGTAAAGAAAAAGTAGAATTACCTCCAAAAGCATTATTTACTACTCTTGGAAGATTAGATAATAATAAAAATCAAATACTGTTATTAAAAGCAGCAAAAATATTGAAACAGATACGTAATGATTTTGAAATATATTTATTAGGAGATGGTGATAATAGAAAAAAATTAGAGACATATATTAATGAAAATGAATTAACTAATAATGTAAAAATATTAGGATTTAAAGATAATCCGTATCCTTATATAAAAAATAGTTTAGCAACTGTTTTAACGTCATTAAGTGAGGGGTTTAGTCTAGTATTAGCGGAAAGTGCATTGTTAAACACTCCTATTATTTCTACAAAGGTTGGAATTGCTGAAGAGTTAGTAAAAAGATATAATTGTGGTACATTAATAGATTATGATGAACAAAAATTAGCAGATGTTTTATTGGAGTATATGAAAAAATATGATTATTGTAAAGATAAACCACATTTTCAAATAGGAGATGAATTTAGTTTAGAAACTGAACTAAAGAAAACTATTAAAGTAATCGAAGATGCAATAGAAAAATCAGAAGAAAAATGTAAGATAAAAAAATTGCCTTATCCAGTAGAAAAAATTGATTACTATGAGTTAGAAAATTATATAATAAGAGAGAATTTATTATATGTATTAGAAGTTAAAAAAGATAATGTCAAATATGAATACTTAATAAATAGAAAAATTGGAACTGACAAATTAATAGTATTTAATAATGGAGCAATAGCAGGTGGAAATGTCAAAGTACCAGTATTTCAAAGGCATAGTTGGGCAAATGATTTAAAAACCTCATCTATTTTTTGTATGGATCCAACTTTATATATTAATGATCTGTCAGTTGGCTGGGGAATAGGAAAAAATGAAAATTATTATTTAGAAAATAGTAGTTTAATTTTGAAAGAAATTATAAAAAAAATGAATATTCAATTAAATAATACAGTTATATATGGAACTTCAGCTGGCGGTTTCCTATCTATAATAATGGGAATTTACTTAAAGGGAGCTAAAGTTGTTGCAGATAATACACAGTTAGATGTTTCTAATTGGGCTTTTATAAGTGCTGTTGATTGCGTTATAAATTATTGTTTTGATAATATAGGCACAGCGTTAAAATATTCTGAAAGATTTAGTGTTGTAGAAGCTTTTATTAAAAATAATTATGTCCCTAAAATTTATTTACACATAAACTTATGTTCAGAAATCGATAATTCTATGCAATTAGTACCATTTTTAAAGAAAATAGAAAAAATGAAAAATATTACTAACTATAATGATATTGAAATAACTTTGCATTATGATGAAAATAAGGGGCATGATGGATTAGATCAAAATAATGCCTTAAAAGTAATTTATGAAATATTAGGAATAGAAAATTAGATTGTACAAATTATTAAAAAATATTATAATTTAATATATAATTTTGAAATGAAAGAAGGATAATATGAAAATTGCTATCGTGTATAAAAGCATAACAGGAAATACTGAGAAAATTGCTATAGCAATAATGGACAAATAAAGGTGATTGTGATGTATCAATAGCTAATTTTTTAAAAAAATTAAATAATAAAAAAATTATATATTTTGCAACAGCAGGTTATGGTGGATCTTTAGAATATTATGATAGGTTATTTGAAAGAGTTAGAACAAAAATTGCAGATAGTAATATAATATTAGGACATTTTTTCTGTCAAGGAAAAATGCCAATAGCTGTAAAAAATAGATATATTGATATGATAAAAGCAAATCCTAATGATAAAAATTTACAAGTTAGTATTGAAAATTTTAATAACGCATTAGCTCATCCTGATAGCAAAGATTTAAATAGTGCAAAAGAATGGATAAAAGAATTATTTAGTAAAAAAAATGTTAACAAATAATTCTTTTTTTTATTAAAAATGTTAAAATGTAACTTAGTAGTAACTTTATATATCATATAATATTTTTAGAAAAGGAGAATTTTTATGGAAATATTAAAAGTAGAGGGCCTAACAAAAATTTATGGAAAAAATACTACTAAAGTTATAGCTTTAGATAATGTATCTTTTTCTGTAGAAAAAGGAGAATTTGTTGCTATTGTAGGAGCATCGGGAAGCGGAAAGTCAACTTTATTACATTTAATTGGAGGAGTTGATAGACCAACATCAGGAAAAGTATATATTGAAGGAAAAGATATTTTTAATTTTGATGATGATAAATTAGCGATATTTAGAAGAAGACAAGTCGGTCTAATATATCAGTTTTATAATTTGATTCCGATACTGAATGTTGAGGAAAATATTACTTTGCCTTTAGCATTAGATAATCGAAAAATAGATGAAGAAACTTTAAATGAAACTTTAAAACTTTTGAATTTACAAAATAGAAGAAATCATCTACCTAATGAACTATCTGGAGGTCAACAACAAAGAACTAGTATTGGACGTGCATTAATAACTAATCCAGCAATAATTTTGGCAGATGAACCAACTGGTAATTTAGATTCAAAATCAAGTGATGAAATAGTAGCATTGTTAAAGAAATCTAATAAGGATTTAAAACAAACAATTATAATGATAACTCATAATATGGAAATTGCTAAAGTAGCTGATAGGATAATAAAAATTGAAGATGGAAAAATTGTTGAGGAGATATAATTATGAATTTACTTAACAAATTAACAATAAAAAATTTAAAACTAAATAAAAAAAGAACAATTGTTACAATTATAGGAATTATGTTATCCGTAGCATTAATTACTGCTGTTTCTTCTATCTATGCTAGTGGAATAGAATCTTTAATTAAATTTGAAATCAATGAAAAAGGTAATTTTCATGTAGCATATTACGATGTTCCAGTATCGGATCTTTCCTTATTTGAAAATAATAGAAGCATAGATGCTTTAAATTTGGTTGAAAATATTGGCTATGCTAAAATAGCATCACAAAATGAATACAAACCTTATGCAAACATTAAAGCTTTTACTAAAAGTTCACTTGAAAATCTATCATTAAAATTAGTCGAAGGGCGTCTTCCAAAAAACGATAGTGAAATTATTATACCCACACATTTAAAAACAAATGGTAGATTAGAGCTGAAAGTTGGAGACACTATTATTTTAGATGTTGGAAAAAGAGTAGATAATAATGGAAATGAATTAACTCAAAGTAATCCTTATTTGCCACCTGATGATTCTTCTATATTACAGGAAGATATAATAGATACTAATACTAAAACTTATAAAATTGTTGGTATTATTGAAAGACCAGCTTCAAATATTGAAGTTTACACTGCACCAGGATACACATTTATAACATATACAGATGGAAAAAATTTACACGATAAAGTAGATTTATTTGCTAGATATACTAAAGAAGGAACTAAAAAAGTTTACAAAGTAACAGCTAATTTATTGGGTGTAAATGAAAAACTTTTAGCTAAATCATATTCTAATAAAATAATAACAGAAGAAGAATGGAATGAAATTTTTACAGAATTAGAAAAGGCAAAATATGAAACTAATATAAATACCTATCTGGTTGATTTAGAAACTAACCCTCTTAATAGTAGTGGTATAGGTGGTATTGGTGTAGTAGCAGCTATAATAATAGGAATTATTGTGTTTACATCTATATTTTGTATAAAAAATAGTTTTGATATTTCAATTACAGAAAAAATAAAACAATATGGAATGTTAAAAAGTATCGGTGCTACTAAAAAGCAGATAAAGAAAAATGTTTTTTATGAAGCATCAATACTAGGTCTAATAGGAATACCTCTAGGTATATTATTAGGATTTTTAGCATCATTTATTCTTATCATTATTAGTAATTATTACTTAAGTGATATGTTCACTACAAGCATAAAACTAGAATTTTCGTTTTCTTATATAGCGGTATTTATATCTATAATATTAGGAATAATTACAATTTATTTTTCAGCATTTAGAAGTGCTATAAAAGCTTCAAAAATATCATCAATTGATTCTATTAGAAATAGTGCAGATATTAAGATAAATTTAAAGAAGATTAAATCGTCAAAGTTAATAAAAAATGTATTTGGTGTTGGTGGTGAAATATCTTTTAAAAATTTAAAAAGAAACAAGAAAAAATATCGTACAACTGTAATTTCTATTGTTGTTTCTGTATTCGTTTTTATTGCCTTATCAAGTTTTATGTCAATGGCCTTTGATGCTGTAGAAAGTGATTTGAATATTTCAGAATATAATCTTTCATTACGTGCTGCAGATATTGATGAAGAAGATTATAAAAAAATTATTGAAACAACAACTTTAAATAACATTAATAATTATACTATTCTTAGACAAACAGATTTTAAATTTTATGGCAATCATTATAATCAAGAATATATTGACTGGCTTGAATTAGATACAGATCATTTTGGAGAAGATTATTTATATTTAACAGTTTTAGGAGAAGAACAATATAATAAATATATTAAATCTTTAGGATTGAAATATGAAGATATAAAAGATAAAGGAATTTTACTAGATTATGAAGTTGTTTCTATTTATGATGACGAAAATGATAAATTTCAAAATAAATATATGAGAATTTTTAATTTTGATAAAAATGATATTATTAATGGTTACTTAATTAATGGAAAAGAATATGAAATTGAAGTTGGATTTATAACTGACGAAGATCCATTTGGATTAAAACATTATTCTGGGACAAAATTAATAATAAGTGATGAATTATTTGATAGTATTACGACTACTGACAATGTAACAGTTTTTTATGATTCAAATAATGTTGATAAACTACAATATGATATAGATAAATTGTTAGGTGAAAATAATTATTCGATTAACAATACTGAAGAAAATGTCAGAATGATGAACAACTTATTTACACTGATTGGTATATTTTTATACGGCTTTATAATTGTTATTTCACTTATTGGTATTACTAACATATTTAATACAATAACAACTTGTATGGAATTAAGACGACAAGAGTTTGCAATGTTAAAGTCAGTTGGTATGACAAACAAAGAATTTAATAGAATGATAAGATTAGAAAGTTTATTTATGGGAATAAAATCACTATTATTAGGAATTCCTATTGGTATTATATTATCGTATTTGATTTACCATTTCTTAAGAGGAGAATCAGGAATGCCATATAAACTTCCGATTTTAGGAATTATTATATCTATAGTAGTTGTTTTCCTTCTTATTTCTCTTATTATGAAATATTCTATAAATAGAATAAATAAGCAAAATATTATCGAAACGATTAGAAAAGAAAATATTTAAAAGGGCATTTTGCCCTTTTTATATTATGTTATAATTGATGTGGGAGGTTATTTATGAATATTTTATTAGTAGAGGATAATTTATTAATTATAAAAGGTCTTTCTTATGCTTTTGAGAAAAATAACTATAATTTAATTTCTAAAACGAACACTAAAGATACAATAGATTATTTAAACTGCAATAATAACATTGACTTAATAATTCTTGATATTACTCTTTTAGATGGAAATGGTTTTGATTTGTTTGAAGAAAATATAAAAAGAAGAAAAATACCAACTATATTTTTAACAGCTAAAGATGATGAAAACGATATTGTAAAAGGATTGGAAATAGGGGCAGAAGACTATATTACAAAGCCTTTTAGTACTAAAGAATTATTAGCTAGAATAAATAAGATACTATTACGAACTAAAAAGAAAAATATAATAAAAAAAGATAATATAACTTTTGATACTGATAAATTATTACTATATAAGGATAATAAAAAGATAGAATTAACTGCTTTAGAGTTAAAACTAGTGAATTTATTATTCTTAAATCTTAATAAAGTAGTAACGAGAACTACTATACTTGATAAGATTTGGGAATGGACTGGAAATGATGTTGATGATCATACAATTACAGTCTATTTTAAAAGAATAAGAGAAAAAATAGGAAACAACATTATTACAACAATGAAGGGAATAGGTTATATTATAAATGAATAATAAAATTCAACAGAAAAGTTATTTACTAAAAACTGGGATTGTATCTGTTATATTATTAATGATTTTTATTTTTACCTGTAATTATGAATATCGAGTTTATACAAATAATTTTAATAATAAAATAGGTGAAATAGTTACAAAAATTTTAGAAAAATATCCTAATATAAATGAAAGTGAAATAATATCAATTTTAAACAATGATGAAAATAATTCTGTTGAATTATTTGAAAAATATGGAATAGATTTGGATACTCAATCTATTTTAATTGAAAATGATAATTATTATAAAAAATTCATAATATTAAAAGTTATATTTTTTATAGTGATAATTTTTTCTTTTCTCTTTTTATTTTTAATGTATAACAAAAGAAGAAATAAAAGTATAGAAAGTATTACTAGATATCTTGAACAAATTAATAAAAAAAATTATGATTTAAATATTGAGTCTAATTCTGAAGGACAATTATCAATATTAAAAAATGAAATATATAAAACTACTGTAATGTTAAAAGAAGTAGCAAATAATTCTAAACTTGATAAGTTGAATTTAAAGAAATCCTTAGAAGATATATCTCACCAGCTAAAAACTCCTTTAACCAGTATTCTTATAATCTTAGATAATTTAATAGATGATGAAAACATGAACGTTGAAATGAGAAATGATTTCATAAAAAATATAAAAAGAGAAATAATGAATATTAACTTTTTAGTTCAAGAAATACTAAAATTATCTAAATTTGAGTCTAATACTATTGAATTTATAAAAAAAGATATTGAAATAAAAGAAATAATCAAATCTTCTATTGATAATGTTTTACTTTTATGTGATTTAAAAAATATAGAAATTATTGTAGAAGCAAATAATTATTATAAAATAAAGTGTGATTATAGGTGGGAAATAGAAGCTATTACAAATATTCTAAAGAATTGTATTGAATATTCTGAAAATGGACAAAAAATAATTATAAATTTTCAACAAAATAATATATATTTTATGATTAAAATAAAAAGTTTTGGTAAAATGATAGATAAGAAAGATTTACCACATATATTTGAACGCTTTTATCGAGGAAAAAACTCTAATTCCGAAGGAATTGGAATAGGTCTTGCTTTATCTAAGGCTATTATTAATGAAGATAATGGTACAATTGATGTTTTTTCTAATAAAAAAGAAACAACATTTATAATTAAATACTATCGAATATAATCTACTTAATAATTCAATTTTTAAATTTTTAATGATAAAATATATAATATAAATAATAGGTGATATAATGAATTGGAAATTGAAACTATTTTATTTAATAAATTTATTTATAATAATACTAAGTTTTATTATTTTATTACTATTGAATAATTCTAAAGAATATGGATTATTAGCATTAACTAATGCAGGGTATTTTGCATTATTCCTATTAATCTTTTTTGTAAGTATTATTATTTTCTTTATTGCAACAGTAGTTAATATTTATTTAAAAGCTAAAGATTCAAAAAAGAAAAAAGAGCATAAAAAAGTATAATATGATATAATATTTTTAATTATAAGAGGGAGGTGTTTTAGTGAGAGTAATTGAAAAAGATCCACTATTTTATAAAATAGTAAGACCAGTTATTAGTTTGTTATTTAAAATATTGTATCGACCCATTATAATTGGAAAAGAAAATATTCCTAAAAAAGGTCGTATTGTAATAGCTGGTAATCATACAAATAATTTTGATTGTGTGTTGTTAATTTCTTCTACAAAGCGTTGCATTCATTTTTTAGCAAAAGATGAACTTTATAATGGAACAAAAAAAATATTATTTAAACATATGGGAATAATACCAGTAAATAGAAGAACAAAAGATAAGTTTGCACTTGCTAAAGCAAAATCATTTTTAAATAAAGATATGGCTATTGGTATTTTTCCAGAAGGTACTTTTAATAGAAGCGATAATGTTATTTTACCATTTAAAATAGGAGCAGTAAAAATGGCACACGATACTAACTCGAAAATTGTTCCATTTACTATTGCAGGAAAATATAAATTATTAAAAAAAAGTGTTAAAATTACGTTTTATAAGCCAATAGATATAAAAAGTGATAATTTAGATGAAGCTAATGAAAATCTAATGAAGTTTATTAGTAAAAAATTAACTAGTAGTGAGGTATAATATGAGTTTTTTAAATATTTTTGGAATTAAGACAAAACCTAAAGCACCATGGAGTAAATATTATAAAAATAATGAAATGAAATTAAAGGTTCCAGAAGGATCACTTTATGATTTTATTAAGAAAAATTTACCAGAATGTAATAATGTAATAGCATATAACTATTATGGACATTTAGTTACTTATAAAGAATTTTTTAAGCAAATAGATTTAGCTGCGCGTTCTTTTCGAAGTCAAGGGATAAGGAAAGGTGATGTAGTTACTATCTGTATGCCAAACACACCCGAAGGAATTATTAGCTTTTATGCTTTAAACAAAATTGGTGCTATTGCTAACATGATTCATCCGTTATCTAGCGAACAAGAAATTAAAAATTATTTGATTTCTACTAATAGCGTTATGCTTGTTATGATTGATTTATGTTATGAAAAAGTAGCACAAATAATTAAAGAAACAGATGTTTATAAGACAATAATTGTATCAGCAGGAAATTCAATGTCAATGTTACTTAAACTAGGGTATATATTTACAAAAAGCTATAAAATAAAAAAGCCACATTTTAAAGGGGAATACATGTATTGGAATGATTTCTTACGTAAAGGAAGTACTTACAATGGAAGGTGCAGTTTTGAAACTGGTAAAGATACTCCTGCTGTTATTTTACATAGTGGTGGAACAACAGGTACCCCAAAAGGGATTTTGTTGTCTAACGGGAATTTTAATACTTTAGCAGAACAGGCAAAAATTGTTTTACATCGTTTAGAAAAAGGTGACGTTATATTAACAATAATGCCAATATTTCATGGTTTTGGTATTGGAGTTTCTGTACATACACCTTTGCATATTGGATGTACTATAAATTTAATTCCACAATTTGATGCTAGACATTTTGATAAATTAATAGCAAAAACTAATCCTCAAGTTGTAGTAGGAGTACCTACGCTTTATGAAGCTCTTTTGAATACTAATAATAAAAAATTAGATTTAAAAAAGCTAAAATATGCAATATGTGGTGGAGACACTCTAACAGTTAGTTTAGCAAGAAGAGTTAATGTTTTTTTGGAAGAACATAATTCAAAAGTAAAAATTATGCAAGGATATGGGATGACCGAAAGTACAGCAGCTACTGCTTTAGCTTGCGATGATTATAATGTTGAAGGAAGCATTGGAATTCCATTTCCGGGTGATTATTTTAAAATAGTAAAGCCTAATACACAAGAGGAAGTACCTTACATGGAAACAGGGGAAATTTGTGTTTGTGGACCAACGGTTATGATGGGATATTTAGACAACGAAAAAGAAACTAATGAAGTTTTACAAATTCATGATGATGGTAATGTTTGGCTACATACTGGGGATATGGGATATATGAATAAGGACGGAATAATTTTTTATCAAAGTAGACTAAAAAGGATGATTATATCTTCTGGATATAATATATATCCACAGCAAATAGAAACAGTTATTGAGGAACATGAAGCAGTATTAAAATGTACGGTAATTGGGATACCTCATCCATATAAAGTTCAAGTTGCAAAAGCTATAATAGTATTAAAAAATGGTTATAGTGATTCTTGGACAACTAAAAAAAGTATAAAAGAACATTGCGAAAAAAATTTATCGAAGTTTTCTTTACCGTATGAATATGAATATCGAAAATCTCTTCCTAGAACTTTAATTGGCAAAGTTGATTTAAAAAAATTAAGCGATGAATCATCGAATGGTGAATAATATGAAAAAAAGTAAAGCTTATCAAGAGTTAGGATATAAAATAATAAAAACAATTTTAGGGCCAATTTTCAAATTTTATTACAAACCTAAGATTATTAATAAGAACGTAATTCCTAAAGATGGACCAATAATAATATGTGGTAATCATAAACATGTGTATGATCAATGTCCGATAATTATCTCTACTAAAAGAGTAATTCATTATATGGCTAAAAAAGAGTATTTTGATTCAAAATTTTCTTGGTTTTTCAAAATGGCTGGCTGTATTTCTGTCAATAGGCAAATCAAAGATAGTGAAGCAACTGAAAAAGCTATTGATGTATTAAAAAATAATGGTGCAATTGGTATATTTCCAGAAGGAACAAGAAATAAAACTAAAGACAAATTTTTATTACCATTTAAGTTTGGAGCAGTATCAATGGCAAAGAAAACAAATGCAACAATTGTCCCATTTGGACTAACTGGAGATTATCATTTTAGAAGTAAAAATCTTACAATTAGGTTTGGAAAGCCTTTTAAAGTTGAAAATATGTCACTTGAAGAAGCTAATAACAAGTTATATAAAGAAATAGAAAAATTAATGAAAGAAAACTTAAATAAATAACAATAGAAAAATAAATATATAGTCAAACTATAAGTGAATGCTTAGGAGTAATAATATAATAAAAGTAGATAAAGTAGCACTAAAACAAAATGTTAATTATTATTGAGTATTTAATCAAATAAAAATTGACAGAATAAAACTAAAAGGATTGCAATTTATAAATGCAATCCTAATTATTATTTTGAATATTATTTTCATTATTTTGAGCATTAGGGTTAACTATTGGACCATTAGATGTAGGAATAGATTGATCAATAAAAGTTGCTTTTAACTCAGATTTATTTTCCACTTGACCAACATTACTGCTATTTCCTAATTGATTACTTATATTCATTAATCCAGTTTTTTCTGAAACTGTTCTATCTGGCACTACTTCTTTAGGTTTAGTCATGTATATAGTATCTATTTGATTCTTTGTTATTGATTCTGCTTGTTTTTTAAGTTCATCATAATCTAAATTTTCAGCTTCTATTGTATCAGATTCAAATGCGTAATTTGTAATATAAGTTAATATTATTGAGAATATTTCAACATAAACTGAAACTGCTACAACTTTATATGCGACTTCTGATGTTTCTTTCAGCGATGCAAAGTTAAAACCTTTATAGCCATAAACATTTGGAAGAGCTTCAACCATTTGGGTTTTAATTATTACCCATAACTGCACAATTATACTTGCAATTATAGCTATAAAAGCTATTTTTTTAATAAAATCACATATAACATTATTAGGCTTTATAACACATAAAAGAGAATAAGCTAAAATGTATAGTTGTATTTGTGAAATAAAATTATATATATTTACAATAATACTATACAACGTTTGATTAATATCTTTAAGTGGTAAAAATAAAACTACTGCTGATAATATTGTTGAAAATAGCATAAAGAAAAGTATTATTCTTACAAGATAGTTTTCATCTTTTCGTTGAAGGCAAAAACAAGCAATTGACATTATTATTATTGGTATTATATTCATTGTAAATAATTGAGATAGTTTTGAAGCAAATTCGGGAATGTCATCTAATGGAAAGATAGAACTAGTTACAATTAACGCTATTAGGCACCCAACCAGCAAAATAGAAAATATTTTCATTAAATTTTTCATATATATTCATCCTTTTTACTATTATTACTATATAAATTTATCATATAATTAAAAGTTTTACAATATACAAATATTTATGATATAATTAACAATGGTGATTTAAATGAAAATTAAATACAATTTATTACATAAAGACTTAAAAACGAATGCAAGATATGGAAATATTGAAACGAACCATGGTACAGTTGAAACACCTATGTTTATGCCTGTAGGAACACGTGCTACAGTTAAAATGCTAACGCCAGAAGAACTTTATGAATGCCATAGTGGAATTATTCTTTCTAATACCTATCATTTGTGGTTAAGACCAGGGGAAGACTTAATATCCAAAGCTGGTGGATTGCATAAATTTATGAATTACAAAAGACCAATATTAACAGATTCAGGAGGATTTCAAGTTTTTTCATTAGCAAAACCTAAAGATATTACTGAAGAAGGCGTACATTTTAAAAGTCATCTAGATGGTTCAAAACTTTTCTTAACTCCTGAAAAGAGTATTCAAATTCAAAATAAATTAGATAGTGATATTGCTATGAGTTTTGATGAATGTCCTCCTGCAAGTGCAACTCATGAATATATGAAAAATAGCATCGAACGTACTATTAGATGGGCTGAAAGAGGAAAAAAAGTCCATAACAACCCAAATCAGTCATTATTTGGAATTGTTCAAGGAGGCGCATATGAAGATTTAAGAAAATATTCAGCAATTGAGACAGTAAAGCTCAATTTTGACGGATATGGAATTGGCGGAGTTGCTAATGACGGTGAATCTAAAGAAGATATGTATAAAGCAATAGACTATTCAATACCATTTTTGCCAGAAGATAAACCTAGATATCTTATGGGAGTAGGAGAACCAGTAGATTTATTAGAAGGAATAGAACGTGGAGTTGATATGTTTGATTGCGTTTTATCGACAAGAATTGCAAGGCATGGAAATGTTTTCACTAGGCATGGAAAAATTAATTTAAAAAATAGTAAATATAAAGATGATTTTACTCCAATAGAAGATGAATGTGATTGTTATACTTGCAAAAATTACACTAAAGCATATATAAGACATTTAGTAAATAGTGACGAATCACTTGGAGGTAGACTTTTATCAATTCATAATACAAGATTCTTAATTAAAATGATGGAAGAAATTAGGGAATCTATAAAGGAAGATAAATTTTCTGAATATAAAAAAGAATTTTTAGAAAAATATACAAAATAACTACTAAAGGCATAGTATAGAAATATATATTGTATTCAAAAAGAAAAAATTAAATATCATAATACAAAATTAAATAAGAGTATTGAAAAATATTAATAAATAGGAGTTGTTTCCTATTTTTTTTCTTTTTTATTAATGCCAATAATACTACCTATAACAGTTACTAATAATATTAAAACATAACAAATTAATTTTATTATATTAAAATTATTATTAAATCCTAAATAAGAGAGTAAAATCATAAATAAAATTATTATTGAACCAACTTTAATACCTTCTAAATAGCCATTATTAATGCTTTTAGAACCAATATATAAGCCACTTATAAAACAAAATACCAATATTGACAATAGTTTTAATACTGAATTAGTATTATTTCCTATTATATTAAAATAACAAAGACTACTAAATAATATATTAACTAATATAGTAGATAATAAAACAATAGCAAAAGATTTTAGATATTTCATAAATTCACCCTAATAAAATATATTAAAATGAATAAAAAATAATACCTATAAACATAATAAAATAAGGTGATATTATGGATTATTTAACTGTATTACTTAGAACTTTTATATTTTATGTTTTAATAACGATAATATATAGATTTATGGGAAAAAGAGAAGTAGGCCAATTAGGAATAATAGACTTAATAGTATCCATACTTATAGCAGAATTAGCAGCAATTTCAATAGATAATAGAGAAGAAAGTATATTTTTATCTATATTACCAATTTTATTTCTTCTATTTATACAAATACTATTATCTAAGATTTCTGTTAAATTTCCTAAGTTCCGTAATATGGTAGACGGAGTACCAGCAGTTATTATAAATAATGGCAAAATAAATTTTAAAGAAATGGTAAAGCAGCGATATAATTTAGATGATTTACTTACACAGCTACGAGAAAAGAAAATTAAAACAATAGAAGATGTTGATTTTGCTATTTTAGAAAATAACGGTAATCTTTCAGTATTTTCCAAATATGATTCAAGAGTAGGTGAATATCCAATTGCTATAATATTAGATGGGCAAATAAATTATCAAACATTAAAAAAAATAAACAAATCTCAAAAATGGTTAGAAGAAACATTAATAAATAAAAAAATTAATTTGTCAGAAATTTTTTATGCATTTTATTCTAATAATTCATTATATATTATAAAAAATAATAATTAGCATATAAAAAACTACTAAAAATAGTAGTTATTTATAAGTTTCTTTTTTTATCTGCTCTAAATTATATTGCATTAATTTAAAATAGTCATCATTGTTATTTCTCTCATCAGATGTTATATTATCTAACTTTTTAAGTTTTATTTCTGTTAGTGAAGAATTGTTTTCAAGTAATAATTTTACTGTTTCATTGTCTTCAGTATTTTCTAAACTATAAATGTATTTGATTGAATTTGAATTAATCATATCAGTAACTTCTATAACAGTTTTATCTAGTGCTGTATTATCATCATCTAAAGAAATAACTTTAAATCCATATTTTTTTAGATAGTTAAGAGATTTATTAGCAACAACAATTGTATTTGAGGTAGCGTTTTCGGCAGTTAGTTTAATTTCAGCATCTAATTCTGATAATTTAAGCTTTAATTCTTCATATTTATCTTCTATTTCTTTTATCAAATATGTATTGTCTACATATTCAATAAGACCGTTTTTTATATTTTGAGCAACCATCAGTAAATTAGAGGGATTTAACCATAATTCTTCTATATAATCAGGACTCATACCTAAACTTCCATCGATTATTAATAATTTTTTGTTTTTATCTAATAATTTCACAGCAATATCTTTATCATTGCTTGCACTTACATAGACAAATAAATCTTCTTTACTATAATTTTCTAACATTTTATTATTTACTTCATATGTTGAAATGTTAACTCCATCTGGATAAATTGATTTTACTAAACAATGTTCGCCATATAGTTGCTTTATTATAAATTCTAAAGGATAGCTAGTAGTTATAATATTTATCCCTTCCATTGTATCAAGTTTAAAAAGTTCACAACCAGAAAATAATAACATAGAAATAATACTTAATAAAAATAATTTAAATTTTTTCATTTTACCTTCTCCTTAACTGGTACAGGATCATATCCACTTTTTTTATTAAATGGATTGCATCTTAATATTCGCTTTACTGCCAAATAACATCCTTTAAAACATCCATATTCATTAATTGCTATAATTGCATAATTAGAACAGGTCGGTTGAAATTTGCACATGGAATGACTAGATAGCGGCATTTTTTGATATGTTTTTATAAAAAAGATTAATAGATTTTTCATATCCTCACCAGACATTCACAATTATTATTTTACTATTAAATATTTATTTAATCAATAATATAATATTTTTGTTTAAATATGTTTTATATTTTGCTATAATAACAATGGTGATAGAAGTGAATGAATTATATAATTTATTAAATATAAAGCCTAAGGATACTAAATATTATATTACAGCTTTTCAGCATTCATCATATGTTAATGAAAATCACTTGAAAAGTGATTATGAAAGATTAGAATTTTTAGGAGATGCGGTTTTAGAATTAGTGATAAGTGATTATCTTTTTCAAAATTTAGAAATAAAAGAAGGGGATATGACAAAGTTACGCGCTAGTTATGTCTGTGAAAATGCTCTTTTTGAATATTCCAAGGATTTACAATTAAGTAAATATATTAAAGTTGGACATGGTGAAGAAATTGATGGTGGAAGATATAAAAAAGTAATATTAGCTGATATTTTTGAAGCTTTGATGGGTGCTATATATTTAGATTTAGGGTTTGATACTGTAAAAAGAGTAATTTTAGGAATAATAGTTCCTTATATAGAAAATCCGAAAATTATATTTTTTAATGATTATAAATCAGCATTGCAAGAATTCGTTCAAACTGAACAGAGAAGTCTTGTATATGAAGTTATTTCTGAAGAAGGCCCAGCACATAATAAGTCTTTTACTGTTGCTGTTAAAGTTGACGATATAATTTATGGAACAGGTGTTGCTCCTAGTAAAAAAGAAGCAGAACAGGAAGCAGCACATGATGCTATTAAGAAATTAGCATTATAATTATTGTATTTTTTTAAAAAGTTTGATATACTTTTAAAGTATTTTCTTAAGAACATTTAGAAAGGAGATTAGTTTTGAGTAAAATAAAAATTTTTAGTTTAGGTGGATTAAACGAAAATGGTAAAAATATGTATGTAGTTGATGTTGACAATAATATTTTTATTTTTGATGCGGGGCTTAAATATGCAACTGATAAAATGCTTGGAGTCGATTACATTTTGCCTGATTATACTTATATAAAAGAAAATAGAAAAAAAATAAAAGGAATCTTTTTAACGCATGGACATGATAGTAATATGGGCGCAATGGCTGACATCTTATATGAACTTCCAGACTTACCTGTTTATGCTACTAAATTTACTATGGAAGTGCTTAAAGAGGATTTATCTGAAAGTGGAGTTATAGCAACAAAGTTAAAAGAAATACGTCCACATTCAAAGCTTACATTCGGTGAATTAGTAATTTTCCCTATTAGTGTTACTCATTCTATACCAGATGCAGTATGCTATGTTCTTTATACTAAAGACGGGGCTATAGTTTATACTGGTGATTTCGTATTTGATCCGACAATGATGGGAGCGTATAAAACTGATATTGGGAAACTTGCATACGTTGGAAAGCAAGGAGTATTATGTTTACTATCAGAATCAATTTATGCAGAAAAAGAAGGCCATACTAGTCCTAATAATAGAGTAAGTAGTTTTATAAGAGATATTTTGCATAAAAGTGAAAATAGAATCATAGCAACAATAATGACAGCCCATATATATAGAGTTCAAGAAGTATTGAGCGAAGTTGCAAATACTAAAAGAAAAGTAGTTATTATGGGGAAAAATTTACAAAACATAATAAATAAATCTATTGAAATGGGATATATTAGTTTTAATAAAAATCAAATAGGAGACTTAAGTAACGCCAATGATAAAGATGTAATTATTCTTATATCAGATGAAAAAGAAAAACCATATATGAATTTAGAGAGAATACTAAAAGGGTTCGATAAATATATAAAACTTAGAGAGACGGATACTATTTTTATAACAGAACCACCATCTGAAGGATTAGAAAAAAGAACAGCTCTTATTATGGATGAAATTGCTAAAAAAGATGTAAATGCCGTTTGTTTAAATGCTAAAAAACATTTATTACATCACGCATCGCGTGAAGATTTAATGTTGATGATTAACCTAATTAATCCTAAATATTATTTTCCAGTTAAAGGAGAATATCGTCATCAGGTAATGAATGCAGAAATTGCAGAACGATTAGGTATACCTAAAGAGAACATAATATTAAAGCAAAACGGAGATGTAGCTACATTTATTGATGGGAAACTAACGGATGATTTAGAACATATTGAAACAGATGAAATATTAATAGATGGTAAAAGCCAAGGTGATATAGGAGATTTAGTTCTGAAAGATCGTGAAATGTTAGGAGAAAATGGTATTGTTATAGTTAGCTGTACATTAAACAAAAAAACAAAAGATATTTTAGCAGGGCCTGAAATTCTAACTCGCGGATTTGTTTATGTAAAAGAAAGCGGAGACCTTCTTAAAGAAACACAAGAAATTTGTTTAGATGTTATTAAAGATAGTATTGATATAGAAAATAAAAAAGTTGATTATACTAAAATAAAAAATGATGTTCGTGAAAGATTAGGAAAATACTTTTATAAGGAAACTGAATGTAAACCTATGGTTATAACAGTAATTCAAGAGGTCTAAAAGTGCATATTGTTTGATAAACATTTTAATTGTAAATTATCTGATATATAAAAATATAATTTTAAGTGATACATTAGTGTCACTTTTTAATTTTTAAATTTTTTAATTCAATTAATATAATATTAGCAATAAGAATAATACTAATAATAAAAAACAAATAATATCATATAAAAAATTAAATGTTAAAAAAGTAAAATTAAAAATGTAAAAATTTATATATTATAATATTTTTTATATAAAAAATGGAAAAGAAAAAATATTAAAAATAACCCTAACAATTCCAATATTGAATTAACTCTGACACAATTTGTTTAAGAAAAAAATAATGGTAACTTTAAAAAAATTGATTATATGAAAAAATTAATTATTATTTTGATAGATTAAGATTAAAGGTAATAAAAAAAGATATATAAAATATAATATATTATTCGTAGAAAAAATAACTTTAAATATTTTTTAGTTAATTAATATTTAAACATATTTTTTCTTTTTTTGTATATCTGCAATGTCACATCAATTGTAACTCTACAAAAAAAATTTCTAAAAAAGTAGTTTTATGTTGAAAATAATCATATATTGTGCTATAATCGTGTTTAGTAAACGACGGAAGGAGGGGAGAAATCAATGGCACAAGTACAAGTACCTGTTAAAAATGGAAATTTAGATATGGCTTTAAGAAGACTTAAGCAAAAATTAGCAAGAGAATCTGTCCCTTCTGAATGTAAAAAAAGAGAATTTGCAGTAAAACCTGGAGATAAAAGAAGAGAAGCAAAAAAAGCAGGAATTAAAAATGCTCAAAAAAGAAATAGAGCAAATAAAGACTAGTTTTAGTCTTTTTCTTTTGTTATAATAAATATAGGAGATGAATTTATGAATTTAATCGATAAGTTAGGTAAAGATATTGTAAATGCAATGAAAGAAAAAAATCAATTGCGTTTGAGCGTTTTGCGAATGGTCAAAGGTGCTATTCAATTAGAAAATATTAATAATAAAAAAGAATTAAATAACGAACTTTTTATTGATGTTGTATCTAAACAAATAAAACAAAGAAATGAATCTTTAGAAGAATTTAAAAAAGCAGAAAGAACTGATTTGGCAGAAAAAACTCTTGCTGAAATTGAAATATTAAAAGAATATTTACCAGAACAACTATCAAAAAAGGAAATTGAAGAAATATTAAATTTAGCTTTTGATAAAATAAAACCTACAAGCAGCAAAGATATGGGAGCAATAATGAAAGAAGTAACTCCATTACTAAAAGGTAAAGCTGATATGAAAGAAATAAGTAATCTTATAAAAGAAAAATTAACTAATTTATAAATAAAAAATACTACTATCTAGTAGTATTTTTTTTGCTGTTTTATCGTCTTCTGAAATTTTTTTTCTACCATATATAATTATTGCCTTATTCATTCTAATTTTTAGATAATCTAGATAAGATATATCATCACTATAATTTTGTTTAGACTTGCTAATTTCATTCAATAAGATTTTCACAAATTCATTTTTTGAAATTTCCAAGTAATCAATTTCTTGAAAAAAAATATCAAAATAAGGAATTATTATTTTCAATATTTGTTTAGAATCTAAATATCGAATATTATTTTTAGTCAATTCCATATTTTCTCACCCTCTAATAATTCCAATGATAAATTAATTTTACTATATATACTAGCATTTGCATTTTATTTTGTAAATAATAAACGATTATTAATTAATAAAAGTTCTTTTTTATTAATTAATAAAATATTTTTTAATAGGTGATAAATTATGCTAAGAAATATTATTCAATATGTTAAAAATGATGATTTTTATATTAATATTTGGAAAAACAAAATAAATATAGTAAATTTTAAAGAAATTGTTATCTTAGAAGAAAATAAAATTGTCATAATGTCACCATCTAATAAAATAATAATAAAAGGATCTAATTTATCTATTAATAAGCTTTTAGAGGATGAATTGCTAATTACAGGTATATTTACTTTAATAGAATTTGGAGAGTAATATGCTAGAAAGTTATTATAAATTAGAAATATCTGGAAAAGACGTTAAAAGATTTATTAGAAACTTGTACAAAATGAATATATATTTCGAATATATATATTTTTCTAATGGGGTTTGTTATATAAAAGTTAATTCAGATAACTATAAAAAAATCAAAAATGTTAAAACCTACTATAGTATTAAAATCATAAAAGTTTATGGATTAAAAAGAATAGAAACTTTATTAAAAAATAATTTGTTTTTTTTGTTTTTTAGTTTTATAAGTATTATTTTACTTTATTTTTTTTCAAATGTAATTTTTAGTGTTAATATTGTTCACAGTGATATAAATTTAAGAAAATTAATTATTTCTGAACTTGAAAAATATGATATAAAAAAATATAGTTTTATTAAAGATTATGAATACATTCAAGAGGTAAAAAAGAAAATTCTTGAAGATAATAAAACCAATATTGAATGGTTGGAAATTGAAAGAATTGGAACTAGTTATGAAATAAAAGTTGAAAAACGAATAATAAATGATAAAGAAGATGAGTCAAAATTAAGACATATTGTGGCAAAAAAATCTGGAATAATAATGAAAATAGTTGCAGAAAATGGTGAGATAATTAAGAAAAAGAATGATTATGTAAAAGAAGGAGAAATTATAATTAGTGGAGAAATACACAAAAATGATGAAATAGTAGACAATATTCCAGCAAGTGGTAATGTATATGCCGAAGTTTGGTATAAAGTAAAAGTTGAAATGCCAATTAATTATAAAGAGGAAACTTTAACTGGTAAAAGTAAAAATGTGTTAAATATAAATTTCTTAAATTATTCATGGAATTTATTAGATTTTAACTCTTATAAAAATAAAAAAGTAGTTAATAATCAGTTGTTTTCTGATTTTTTTGGAATGTTTAATATAAATTATAATAAAGAATATGAAGTAATTATTAAAGATGAGGTTAATAATATTATTAGTGAAGAGTTTGCTTTTAAGATTGCAAAAAATAAGATAGAAGAAAATTTAAAAGAAGATGAATACATAATATCACAAAAAAAATTGAAAACTGTTATAAATAATAGTACAATAGTAACAGAGATATTTTTTAAAGTGTATGAAAATATTTCTTCATTTAGTTATTATTCTATTGAAGAAGGACAGTGATTATATGTTGAATTCCTTATATGGTAATTTAAAAGATGTCTTAGAAATGACTTGGCCAACTCTTTTTATATCTTTAATTTTATTGGTTTCAGTAAGACTTTCATATATATGGAAACATAAATGTAAATTCGTTTTACATAAAGAAATATTACTTTTATTTTTTGCTCTTTATATTCTTTGCCTATTCCAAGTAGTAACTGCTCAGGATATAAATATTTCAACTGGTAATAATTTTATACCATTTGTTGAAATATTAAGATATAAACCATGGGGAAGATTATTTGTAAAAAATATTGTTGGTAATGTAGTTATGTTTTTACCATATGGATTTTTTGTAGGAAAATATGCTTCCGGTAAAAACTTTATATTGACTATACTATTAGTATTTTTAGCATCTTTTTCAATAGAGTTTACACAACTTGCTATTGGAAGAATTTTTGATGTTGATGATATAATTTTAAATGTAGCTGGTGGAATATTAGGATATTTTATATATTTATTCTTTGAAAAAATATATAATGTACTCCCTAAAATATTTAAAACAGATATATTTTTAAATATCATAGCAATTATATCTTTTGGAATAGTAATTGGTGGAATAGTATTTATGTTTATTTAATGGAGGAAGTATGGAAATAGAAGTATTTAATGAAACAGAAGAAGATTTAAACAAAGAAATAATGGAATTAAAAGAATTTTTATATAAAGTAGCTAAAGATGAAAAGCTTGAAAATATTATTTATAATGTTATAATTATCGATAATGATAGAATACAGCAAATTAATAAAAAGTACCGTGGAAAAGATATGCCAACCGATGTTATAAGTTTTGCTTTAGAAGATGATAAAACATTCAATAGAACAGATATAAGAATATTAGGAGACATTTATATATCTATTGATAAAGTAAAAAGCCAAGCTTTAGAATATGGACATTCATTTAAACGGGAATTATATTTTCTCTGCATTCACGGCCTTCTTCATTTACTAGGATATGATCATATGATGGAAGAGGAAGAAAAAATAATGTTTAAAAAGCAAGAGGAGGTATTATCTCGCTATGGTATTGAAAGGTAAAAATAAAAAAAAGTGTAAGAGCTTAGTAGAAAGTTTTAAGTTCGCATTTGAAGGCTTATTTTTTTCATTGAGAAATGTAAGAAATTTTAAAATTCATTTATTTTTTACAACACTCGTTATTATTGGCGGTTTTTATTTTAGAATAAGTATTTTTGAATGGCTAATTTGCTTGATTTTTATAGCGCTTGTTATATCGTTAGAATTAGTTAACACAGCAATTGAAGAAACAGTTAATCTTGCTATGCCTAATATTCATCCAGTTGCAAAAATCGCTAAAGATGTAGCAGCTTCTAGTGTTTTGATATCAGCAATGATATCAATTATAGTCGGATTTATAATATTTTTACCAAAAATTATTGATATGTTTTAAGAGGTAGTTATGAAAGAAAAATTAATTAAATTATTGAATAATAGTTATTCACCATATTCAAAATTTCGTGTTAGTGCAATAGTTGTTATGAAAGACAATTGTGAGTTTAGTGGCGTTAATGTTGAAAATGCTGCTTATGGTTCATCAATTTGTGCAGAAAGAAGCGCCATTTTAGCAGCTATTAGTAATGGATATAAAAAGGGTGATTTTAAAGAATTATATGTAATGTGTGATAATGATAAAATTGGAATGCCATGTTTTGCTTGTAGACAAGTTATCTTTGAACTGTTAGATGAAGATGTTTTAGTAACTTGTTTAAATCCTAAAGGTGAAAGCCTTGTATTAAAAGTTAAAGATTTATGTCCATTTCCATTTGGGAGTGAAGATTTATTATGAAAAGTGGATTTGTTAGTATTGTTGGAAGACCAAATGTCGGGAAGAGCAGTCTTTTAAATTCTATTTTAGAAAGAAAGATAGCAATTACTTCTAATGTTAGCGGTACAACGAGGAATATTATTCAAGGTATTTATAATGATGATGATTGTCAAATTGTTTTTATTGATACTCCAGGAATTCATAAGCCAGTAAATAAACTCGGTACAATGATGAATAAGAAAGCTTATACAATGATTGATGATGTTGATATTATTTTATTTTTAATTGATGTTACTAAAGATTTTGGAAAAGGAGATAATTTTATATTAGAAAAGTTAAAATTATTAGATAAACCAGTTTTACTTATTTTAAATAAAATAGATTTAATTGATAAAAGAAAAATTTTGGAATTAATTAATAAATATAGAAATTTATATGATTTTAAAGAAATAATTCCAATTTCTGCTACTAAGTATGATAATATTGATGATCTTGTTAATACTATAAAGAAATACTTACCACATGATGAAAAATATTATGATGATAATGAAATTACTAATATAAGTAAAAATTTTTTAATTGCTGAAATAGTAAGAGAAAAGTTACTAAATCTTACTACAAAAGAAGTTCCACATACTATCACTTGTGTAGTTGAAACTTTTGAAGATATGGATAGTTATATTGATATCGGTGTATTAATAATTGTTGATCGTGATAATTTAAAAAAAATCATTATTGGAAAAAATGGAAGTATGTTGAAAAAAGTTGGTATTTTAGCAAGAGTTGATATTGAAGAATTATTAGGTAAAAAAGTAAATTTGAAAACTTATGTTAAAACAATTGAAGATTGGCGAGAAAAAGAAAAATATTTAAATGAATTAGGTTTTAATGAATTAAATTAATTAAAAAAGTCCATTATAATAATGGTGATTATGATGGAAGAAATACTTTGGCAAATGTTTAGAAAAACTGGGGATATTAAATATTATTTATTTATAAAAAGACTAGGAAGTGTAAATAATGAAATTAGTAAAAATAAAAGGAATTGTAGTAGGGGAACAAGTATATAGTGAGTCTAGTAAAATTCTAAAAATTTTTACTAAAGAGTATGGTATAATCAGCGTTATGTCAAAAGGATGTAGAAAGATTAAAAGTATCTTTCACGAAGCTAGTAATACATTAATATATGCCAATTTTGATATTTCATATAAAGAAGAAGGAATATCTAATTTAATTGCAGTAGATATTATCAAAATATTTAAAAATATTGTAATGGATTGTAAAGATTTAGAGAAAAAATCCTATTCTTTTCTTTTAATTAATCTTACTGTGCAAGTTGTTAATCAAAAAAATGTTAAAGATATAGAAATATCTAATATTTATGATATTTTTTTAGCGTGTATAAATAAAATAAATGAAGGCTTTTCACCTAGGATCATTGTAGATATTGCGAAATTAAAATATTTAGAGTACTTGGGTGTAAAGCCAAGTATTGATTGCTGTAGTAATTGTGGAAGTAATTCTAATATTATAACAATATCATCATTATCTTTTGGATACATCTGTAGTAACTGTTATAAAAATGAAAAGTTAGCATCAAAAGATACTATAAAGATGATTAGAATGCTTTATTATGTAGATATAGATAGAATAAAAAAGTTAGAAATAGATGAAAACATAATTGAAGAAATAGATGAATTCTTGAATGATTATTATGAAGAACATACTGGAATATATACTATTATTAATAATAAAAAAAATATTTTTTCAAAAATCTCAGAAATTATCTGCTAAAAAAGCAATTGAAATTTTAGTCAATTGCTTTTAATTTATTAATAATTTCTTCTAATAACGAAGAAGTAATATTATAAGTTTTGTTATCAATGTCGAAATCAGGATTGTATTCTACCAAATCTATAGATTTTATTTTGTTCTTTTGATTTAATAATTCATTTAATATTTCTTTTGCCTCTAAAACATTAATACCATTTTTTGCTTTAACTGATACTCCAGGCGCTATTTTTGGATCAATTACATCAATATCATAACTTACATGAATACCATCTGTATTTTGCATTGCAATTTTAATTGCTTTTTTTATAACATTGACTACTCCATATTTTTTAATATCATCAGTTGTAATGATAGTAGTACCAGCTTTTTTTAAATTTTCATATTCGCCATCTTCAATGTCTCTACCACCAACTAATACAGTGTTTTTGGGATTAAAATAATTTCCATCAAAAAAGTAGGATAGTTTATTGCCATTTTGTCCACATATAGTTGCAAATGGCATTCCATGAATATTACCTGAGATAGTTGTATCAAAAGTATGATAATCAGCATGTGAATCAATCCAAATTACTCCAATGTTACTATTTTTCTTTTTAGATGCTAAACCAGACGAAATAGCTACACTATGATCTCCACCAATAGTGATTACTAATCCATCATCCAAACTACATATTTTATTGTATAATTGTTCATTAAATTTATTTAAAAAAACTATGTTTTTTTCTTTATTATTTTTTTCTTTTTGTTTTATACAATTTTCTTTCTTTATTGTATAGACATCATCAATGTTTTTTGTTAATTCTATTAATCTAGAAGGAGCTTTATCGCTTCCATCTATATGAACGCCCAAATCAGAACAAGCATTAACTATATACAATTTCATAAAATCACCTTTACTAATATAAAGCAAATTTGACATATTTTCAATATTTTGTATATATTTTTTTATTTATATTGTATACTTGTAATAAGAGGTATTTTATGAAAAAATTAAATGAATTATATGATTGCAAATATGACATAGAAATAAATGGAATAAAAATTAATTCTAAAGCAGTAAAAAAAGGAGACCTTTTTATTTGTACTAAAGGGGTTACAGCTGATAGACATGATTTTGTAGATGATGCTATAAACAATGGTGCTGTAGCTATTGTTGCTAGCAAAAAAATCGATGTAAAAGTTCCAGTAATTTATGTTAATGACACTAATGAAGAACTACCAAAGTTATGTTCTAGATTTTATGATTATCCAGAAAAAAAATTGAAAATTTATTCTGTAACTGGAACAGATGGAAAAACAAGTGTGGCGACAATAACACAATATCTACTTGGAAACAATGCTTGTGGGTATATTGGAACTAATGGACGTAGTTGTTCAAAATTTACTTTAGATACTAATAATACTACTCCTGATTCTGATAAATTATATGAATATTTTTATGATTTTCTTGAAGCAGGATGCACTTCTGTTATGATGGAATCTTCAAGTGAAGCTTTTTATAGGGGAAGATTAAAAAATATTAAATATGATATTGGAGCAATAACAAATATTACTAGAGAACATTTAAATATTCATGGTAATTTTGAAAATTATATTGATTGTAAATGTCAACAATTTAGACAAATTAAGAATAATGGGCATGCAATTCTTAATAAAGATGATGAATTTTATTCTACCATTAAGAGTTCATGTAATTGTAAGAATATTCTTACATATGGTAAAGATGAATCAAATACTCTTCAAATAGTTAATTTTAATATTTATTCAAATAGAACAGATATTACATACAAATTTAAAAATAAAGAATATCAAATTAGTAGCCCTTTACTTGGAGAATTTAATGTTTATAATTTAGCTTGTGGAATATTAATTGCTATAGCAAGTGGAAAAACAATGGAAGAAATAATTCCTAATATTCAAACGATAAAAGTATCCGGAAGATTAGAACTTCTACCTAATTTGGGGCAAAACTTTCAAATTATGGTCGATTATGCTCATACACCAAATGGGATTAATAATTTATTAAAATTTATTCATACATTAAATGTAAATAGAAGTATTGTTGTAATTGGATCAGCTGGGGAAAGAGATTTTTTAAAAAGACCAATAATGGGCAAAACTGTAATTGAAAACGCAAGTTACGCAATTTTTACTTACGAAGATCCAAGAAGTGAAGATCCAATTGATATTATAAATATGATGGTTAAGGAAATAGAAGATAAATCTAGATATGAAATAGTTATTGATAGAAGTAAAGCTATTGAAAGAGCTATAAACATTGCGGGGAAAAATGATATTGTCTTAATTTTAGGAAAAGGAAATGAAACATACGAAAAATTAAAAAATAAAACTATATATTTTAATGATATTGAAGAAGCAATGAAATATTTAAAAATAAGAGTAAAAAAGGAAAAAAACAAAGTAAAACAATAAAAATAATTAGTAAAATTAATAAATGTTTATTATTAGAAGAAATGCTAAAAAATAGTATTTCTTTTTATTTAAAGTAACCTGTTGAAGAATAGCTTTATTCATTATATAATAAAAAGGAATGTTACAAAAGAAGGTGACAAAATGGATAAAAATCATATTAGAAATTTTTCAATTATTGCACATATTGATCATGGAAAAAGTACTTTAGCAGATCGAATATTAGAGATTACCAATGCAGTTAGCAAAAGAGAAACCAAGGCACAACTTCTAGACAGTATGGATATTGAAAGAGAACGTGGAATTACAATTAAACTAAATACAGCTTCCTTAAAATATATCTATAAAAATGAAGAATACAATCTTAATTTAATTGATACACCAGGGCATGTTGACTTTTCTTATGAAGTATCACGTAGTCTTGCATCATGTGAGGGAGCTATTTTAGTAGTTGATGCTACGCAAGGAATTGAAGCACAAACTCTTGCTAACTTATATTTAGCACTTGAAAACAATTTAACGATAATTCCTGTAATTAATAAAATAGATTTACCTAATGCCGATATTACAAAAGTAAAAAAAGAACTTATCGATTTAATTGGCTTTAAAGATGAAGATATTGTATTAACTAGTGCAAAAACAGGAGTAGGAATTAAAGAATTAGTAGATAAAATAGTAGAAATTATACCCCCACCTAGTGGTGACAAAAATCTTCCATTGCAAGGCTTAATATTTGATAGCATT
This sequence comes from uncultured Bacilli bacterium, assembly GCA_944332205.1. Taxonomy (GTDB): domain Bacteria; phylum Bacillota_I; class Bacilli_A; order RF39; family UBA660; genus RUG13868. Next base: position 42,311 of record CALVJN010000010.1, read on the forward strand.
TTCGATTCATATCGTGGCGTAATTATATCTATTCGTATTATGAATGGAACATTAAAAATTGGTGATACCATTAAAATGATGCAAACTAATGCAACATACGAAGTAGTGGAACTTATGATAAATACGCCAAAAGAAGTTAAAAAAGATAAATTAGAAGCAGGTGAAGTAGGGTTTGTTGCTGCAAGTATTAAGAGTATTTCAGATATTAAAGTAGGTGACACTATAACTCTTGAAAAAAATCCTTGTCAAAAAGCTCTTCCAGGATATAAACCAATGAAGTCGATGGTTTTTTGTGGACTTTTTCCTATTGAATCGAGTAAATTTGAAGATTTAAGAGATGCTTTATCTAAATTACAATTAAATGATGCTTCGTTAGTATTTGAACCAGAAACTTCAACGGCATTAGGATTTGGTTTTCGTTGTGGATTCCTAGGGCTTTTACATATGGATATAATAAAAGAAAGGGTAACACGTGAATTTGGGATTGATTTAATAACTACAGCTCCTTCAGTAATTTACGAAGCATATTTGAATAATGGGGATGTATTAACAGTTGATGCGCCGGCTAAAATGCCAGATAAGACTTTGTTGAAAGAAATAAAAGAACCATATATTAAAACTAATATTTTTACTCCAAGTGAATATATTGGACCAATAATGGAATTATGTCAAAATAAAAGAGGAAATTATGTTAGTATGGATTATATAGATCCTACGAGAGTTAATATTCATTACGAATTACCACTTTCAGAAATTGTTTATGACTTTTTTGATAAATTAAAGTCTTTTTCTAAAGGATATGCTTCTTTTGATTATGAGCTTATTGGATACCGAACTAGTAATCTTGTAAAAATGGATATTTTATTAAATGGAGAAATAGTTGATGCACTTAGTATTATAGTACACAAGGATTTTGCTTACCAAAGAGGAAGAACAATTGTTGAAAATTTAAGGAAAAATATTCCTAGGCAGCTATTTGAAGTACCAATTCAAGCATCGATTGGGAATCATGTTATAGCAAGAGAAACAATTAAAGCCTTAAGAAAAGATGTATTGGCAAAATGCTATGGTGGTGATATAACTCGTAAAAGAAAATTATTAGAAAAACAAAAAGAAGGTAAAAAAAGGATGAAACAAGTTGGAAGCATTGAATTACCACAAGAAGCGTTTATGAGTATTCTTTCTATGGAAAATGATAAATAGTTTTAGGAGGTATTTATGGCGAGAAAAGTTGAAACAGATGAAGAAAGAGAAAGAAGAATTATTTTAGTAGGGGAATATGTAATTAATACAGGTGCTTCTACCAGAAAAGCAGCAGAATATTTTAGTGATAATTTTTTTGCAATTAGTAATTATACGATAAGTGATTATTGTAAAAGATATTGTAAAATGAATCCTAAAAGTTTAGAAATTATGCGCAAAAGAATTGATGACAATACCCCCAATGATATTAGTTGTGAAGATGTAAGAAAACGTGTATTAATTTCAGCTGAATTATTTAAAGAAGGAATTAATATGGAAGAAATTGCAAATACAATCGGTTGCTCTTTTTGGACAACTTATCGTGATTTAACTAAAAGATTTAAACTATTAGATCCAGTTGAATTTGAAACAATTATAATACCTAAATTAAAACAAGATTCTTTGGATAATATAAAAAGGAAATAATGATGGAAAAAATTGAATCAGTATATATTCATATTCCTTTTTGTAATACTATTTGTAATTATTGTGATTTTTGTAAAATGTTTTATAATGAAAAAATAGTTGATGATTATTTAATAGCTTTAGAAAAAGAAATTAAAAAAATATATAATAATGATATAATAAAAACTATTTATATCGGAGGAGGAACTCCTAGTTGTCTAACTATTAAACAATTAGAAAAACTATTTGATATAGTAAAATTGTTTAAATTTAGCAATAAATACGAATATACAATAGAAGTTAATATTAATGATATATGTGAAGAAAAATTAAAATTATTTAAGAAAAATAAAATTAACAGAATAAGTATTGGCATTGAGACAATAAATAATAAATTTGAAAAGTTCCTTAACAGAGAAATAAATAAAGATTTTTTTGCCGAAAAAATAAATCTTGTAAAGAAATATTATGATAATATAAATATAGATTTAATGTACGCTTTTCCAAACGAAACCATTAAGGATTTGGAAAAAGACTTAGAATTTATTGAAAAGGTTAATGTGCCACATATTTCTATTTATTCCTTAATAATAGAAGAACATACAAAAATTTACATTGATAAAATTAAGCCTATAAATGATGAACTAGAAGAGAAAATGTATTATAAAATAATTCCTTATTTAAAAAAATTGGGATATATTCATTACGAAATCAGTAATTTTGCTAAAAAAGGATACTCTTCAAAACATAATTTAACTTATTGGAATAATTTAGAATATTATGGTTTTGGTTTGGGTGCTAGTGGTTACATTAACAACTTTAGATATACTAACACTAAAAGTATTAATAATTATTTAAAAGAAAAATATGTTTATGACAAACAATTAATAACGAAAAAAATTTCAATGGAAAATGAAATGATTTTAGGATTAAGAAAAATTGAGGGGATAGATAAAAAAATATTTTTTCAAAAATATAACTTTAATATAGAACAAGTTTTTGATATAATTAATTTAATGAAAAATAAATTGTTAATAGATGATGGAAAAAAATTGTATATTCCAGAAGATAAATTGTATATTTCTAATTGTATTTTTGTTAACTTTATTGGAGGTAGTAATGAATAGTAGTGAGAAAGTAAAATTATTACAAAAGGAAATTGATTATATAAATGATGAAAATTTAAAAGGAGATGCAATATACTTAGTTAGCATTTTACCAGATTATTTTTTTGAAGTAGACGCTTCTTCCACTGGAAAATATCATCCAAAATATGCCTCTGGCGATAGAGGACTTTTAAGGCACGTAAAAGCCGCTGTTAAAATGGCAGTTGAATTATTAGCAAATCCTATTATTGCAAAACCATATAACAGTAAGGATAAAGATTTAATAATACTAGCTTTGATTATTCATGATGGATTGAAATATGGGAAAAATAAAACTGACAAGTACACTAAATTTGAACATCCATTATTAATAAGTGATTACATTAAAGAAGTAAGAAATAATTTAAAAATGACTAATGAAGATATTGAAAAGCTATGCTCTATGGTGGCAAGTCATATGGGACCATGGAATACAAATAATTATTCTAATGTTGTTTTACCAATACCAAAAATTCCAATAGAGAAATTTGTTCATATGTGTGATTATTTAGCAAGTAGAAGGTTTATCAATATTGACTTTGATTCTAATAACAATTTAATAGATGAATCAAAAGATATGTAACTATGAACATACTTAATAGTTTGTTAATGAAAAAATAATAGTAGAAAATAGGTGATATTAATGGACGATGTAAAAAGAGGAAAGATTATTGTAATAGAGGGAACCGATTGTTCTGGAAAGGCAACACAATCAAAACTATTAGAAAAAAGACTTAAAGAAAATGGCAAAAAATGTATAAGAATAAGCTTCCCATGTTATGATACACCAACAGGGAAAATAGTAGGAGGATCATATCTTGGAAAAAAAGAAATAGGAGAAAGTGTCTTTGGATTAGAAGCTTTGACACTTGACCCAAAAATTGCTTCTTTATACTATGCGGCAGATAGAAAATATAACATAGATAAAGTAATTTCATATGTAAATGATGGATATTTTGTAATTTTAGATAGATATGTAACATCAAATCTTGCTCATCAAGGTGGAAAAATTCTTGACAAAGATGAAAGGTTTTATATGTATCAATGGATAGATAAATTGGAATATTGGCTTTTAGAATTACCAAAACCAGATAAAACTATCTTTTTACATGTACCATATGACTTTTCCAAAGAACTCAAGAAAAATAGAGAATCAATTGATATATTAGAAAGCAGTGAAGAACATTTAAAAAATGCCGAAAAAGCTTATATTGAATTGTCTGAACTTTATAATTGGGATAAAATAGAATGTATCAAAGATAATAAACTTAGAAATATTGAAGATATTAGTGAAGAAATATATAATTTAGTTATTGAAAACAATAACAACTAATTTAATATTTTATATATAATAAAAAAGAGTTGACTTATTATAACTAAATCAACTCTTTCCTAAATTGAAATTTGAACCGCACCACAAAGGTGCGGCTTTTTTGATATAATAAAAGAGCCCAACCCGGCAAGG